>JALHDH010000027.1:0-42962 GCA_022839105.1 bacterium | reverse complement strand
CTGTGCCTCTGCGTGCGGGGTGTCCGGCGGGAAGGGACCGCGGGGGCGGGAGGTTCCCCGGGGGCCGGGCGCCTCAGCAGGACGGTTCCGTTCGTCAGGCGGGTCAGGCGAAGACCCTCGGGGGGATCCAGGGGGACCTCGGTGGGTGCCAGGATCAACCAGCCGTTCGGGCGGAGGCATTCGCCAAAGCGGGTGATCACCCGCTCCACCAGGTCACGGTCCAGGTAGATCAGCACGTTGCGGCACAGGATCAGATCCATGCGGTTGGTCAGGGGGTCCGGGAAGTCCTCGTGGCTGAGGTTCTGCCTCTTGAAGTGGACCATCTGGCGGATCGAGTCGACCAGGCGGACCGTGGAACCCGAGGTTTCGAACCAGGAGCCCCAGCGTTGCCGGTCCAGTTCGCGCAGGGCCCGCTTCCCGTAGACCGCCATCCGGGCCCGCTCCAGGGCCTTCTCTGAGAGATCCGTGGCCAGCAGGTGCAAGGTCCAGGCCTCGAAACCGGGAACCATGGCCCGGAGCAACATGGCCAGGCTATAAGGCTCTTCGCCGGTGGAGCATCCGGCGCTCCAGATCCGGAGGTTCCGGCTCCTGGCCTGGCGCTCGAGGATTTCGGGGAGGATTTCCTGCTCCAGGCCCTCCCAGAGGCCGACGTCCCGGAAGAAGTAGGTCTCGTTGACCAGGATCTCGTGGATCACCAGGTCGCGTAGCCGCTCGTCGGGGCGGCTCTCGAGCTCGGTCAGGAACCCCTCCAGGTCGGAGCCGAAGCCGGCCCTTTCGGAGGACCGCTGCAGGGCGCGCATCAGCTCTCCCTGGCGACTGCCGGGGAACCATTGACCCGCCCATTCGTGCAGCAGGTTCTCGAAGCGACGTGCCAGGCCTGGGTTCATGTTCAGGCGGGGGGTTCGGAGCCTGAGGGCTGGGAACCTGCGATCGCGGATTCGAAAGCGGTCTCTTCGACCGGATTGAGCAGGTGATCGGGATCCTGGATCACCGTGATGCCGTCCAGGGAGGCCATCAATCCGATTCCCTTGAGGGGAGCCCCCACGACCTCTTCCGGGGAGAGCATGGGCCCCGGCGTGGCCAGCCCCTCGACGCGGTCGACCGGAACCACCACGGTTCGCAGGCCGCAACGCACCAGGACGAACTGGTCGGTGGGTTCCAGGGGGCGGGTGGGCAACCCCAACCGGCGCCGCAGGTCCAGGACCGGGAGGATGCGCCCGTGGTGGTTCAGGGCCCCCATCAGGCAAGGGGGAGCGCCGCTCAGGGGGGTGACCGCTGCGGCACGTTCGATGCGAACGACCGCCCCCAGGTCGAGACCCAGCAGCAGGCCTTCTATGCGAAAGGTCACCAGGCGCGATCCGGACTGTGGATGGGCTGAATCCATGGGTGCATCATACCTGACCCCGGAAGGCAGGGGAATGGGGCGGAGGACCTCGCCCTCGGATCGGGAAGCCCCCAACCCATGAGCATTGCCAGGATCCTCTGCGTCGGCCAGCCAGGCTTCCTGGAGGGCCCGATCGCGGAGTTCCTATCCGCGCGCGGATACAAGGTGAGCACCCTTTCCGGGGAGGGCCTCGAGATCGGGCTCTCGGACGTGCAATCCTTCGATGTGGCGATCGCGCAAGGGGGTCTCCAGGACCCCTGCCTGGAGGGGGTCTGGAGGGGGCTGGCCACGGCCGAGCCCCAGACTGCCGTCATCATGGTGGGCCCCACTCCTCCGCGGGAATCGCGGGACCTCCTCTTCGCCTGGCTTGAGGAGCCTGCAGACCTGGAACTTCTGGTCCACCTGGTCGAGCGGGGGACCGAGCAGCGCCGCCTTCTGGCCCAGAATTCCCGCCTGAAGGCCTCCCTCTCGGCCCGCTTCGAGGAACTCCAGCAGACGCGTGAGAAGGCCCTGCAGGCCGGGCGCCTGGCAACGCTCGGCCTGCTGATGGCCGACGTGGCCCATGAACTCAACAACCCTTTGAACGTCATCCTGGGCTTCTCCGACCTGGTCATGGAAGCCCCCCATGACGGGCAGGCCGTGGCGGAGGCCGCCCAGATCCTGTCCGACTCGGCGAATCGGGCTGCAGCCACGGTGCGCAAACTGCTGGCCATCGCGAGGGCCCGCCCGCCCCAGCTCGAGATGGTCGACCTGCGGGCGATGGCCCAGACTGCGCTGGACTGGCGGCTGCACCATCTCCACCTCAACCAGATCGAGGTGACCCTGGAGGTGGAGCCAGATCTTCCCCTGGTGGAGTGCGACCGCCACCAGTTGCACCAGGTCATGCTCCACCTCCTGCTCAATGCCGAGCAGGCCATCGGTTCGGAGGGTCGGATCACGGTCCGGATCCGGAGGATTCCCGGAGACCGGGTCGAGGTCTCGGTGGCAGATACGGGTCCTGGGGTGCCCCCCGAGGACCTGGGCCGGATCTTCCGACCCTTCTATACCACACGGCCCCCCGAGGAAGGGACGGGGCTGGGCCTGGCCAGTTGCGCCAGCATCGTGGAGGGGCACAACGGGGCCATCTCAGCCCGGAATCGTCCTGAGGGAGGCCTGGAGGTGCTCTTCTTCATCCCCATCCTGCCCCCGGAGCACGAAGAACCCGGAGAAGGGGAAGGATCAGGGCCCGCCCTGCAGGCCCGATGGCCGGAAGGGCTGCGGGTCCTGGTCCTGGAGGACGATCCCCTGGGGGGTGAGTTGCTCTTTCGCTATCTGGCCCGGGTCCGGGTCCAGGCCCAGGTCTGCAAGAGCGGCGAGGAGGGCCTGCGGGCCCTGGAATCCGGGGGATACCAGGCGGTGATCTGCGATCTGCGGATGCCTGGGATCGGAGGCGAGGGCTTCTATCGCCTCTTGAGGGAGCGGGACCCGGCCCTGGCCCGGTGCGTGATCTTCGTCACGGGAGATGCCCTGAACCCCAGGGTCGAACGCTTCCTCTCGGAATCCGGTTGCGCCCACCTGATCAAGCCGTTCTCGCCCCAGGAACTGCTTGAAGCCCTGGACTCCTGCCTTTACAAAGCCTGAAGGCCGGTCGAATCCCCGGATCCTCAGAGGAAGGTCCCTCAGAGGAAGGTCCGAAGGCCCGGAGAAAGCGCAGCGCCATGTCTGGGACCCCAAAAAAGCCCCTGCTCTTGTCGGTCCTGAGCCTGACCCGGAACGGGGACCTCCTCCGGCGGGCGGCCAACCTCCTGCGTCGCGGGGGGCTGGTGGCCTTTCCTTCGGATTGCGGTTACGCGGTGGCGGCTCGCGGGGACGACGCGGGGGGGCTGGGTCGCCTGGCGGAGCTCATGGAGCGCCCGCCCGGGCGTCCCTGGACCCTCTACGCAGCAGACGCCGGCCAGGGCCTGAACCACTTCAAGGACCCTGACGAGGTCCTGCGTCGGGTGGCCGAGGTGCTCTGGCCCGGTCCCCTGACCGTCCTGGCCCGTCGCGGCGAGGGGCTGCCGGAGTCCGTCCACTGCGGCCTGGCCAAGGTCGCCGTCCACGTCCCGGCCCACCGTCTGGCCCGAGCCTTCCTGGATCTGTGTCGGTGCCCCGTGGTCGGGGTCCGGGTCCGTCCGCCCCGGGAGTCGTTGAGCCTGAGTCGCGAGATGTTGCTGGAGTTCCATGGCCCCCGACTGGAGGCCATCCTGGAAGGTCAGGAGCCTCCCGGGAACCTGGAACTCTCCGTCCTGGACCTGGCCGGTCCGATTCCTCGTCTGGTCCGTCAGGGTTTTCTGGGGGTCCAGGACTTTCAGCGCCTCCTGGGGCGCCCCCCGCTGCTTTCCAGCGATCTGCCGACTCCAGCCCGTTTCACCCGTTACTCGCCGGAGGCCCGTCTGGTGGTGGTGGAGGGCGAATCCGACCGGGTGGCCCACCGTCTGAAGTTCATGTTGGAGGCCTGGGGGGGGCGGGAATCCGCGCTCCTGGTGACGTCGGCCCTGGCCCAGGGGGCCCTGGCCGGCTTGCCGGGACTGGAGGTCATGCCCGGACCGGACCGCCCCGAAGAACTCGCAGGGTTTCTCTTCGGCCGGATCCAGAGCCTGGAGGCCCGGGATTCGATGCGCTTGATCCTGGTCGAGGGCTTGCCCCGTGAGGGGCCTGCCGCGGCGGTCATGGAGCGTCTGGTCCGGGTGGCCCATCAGGTGATCAATACCGAAGATCCCGGCTATGACGGGCAGGGCGGCCTGCAACCTCGAATCCGGCGCCGCTAGGAATCCGGCCGGGAACCCCGGCCGGGCCCCAGGAGTCTGGGGGCAGACGTTTTTCGGAGGTCGTCGTGGCGGATTCCTGCTCAGTCCTCCGGCAGGATCTGGACCCTCTCGACGCTGTAGTGGCAGCTCCCGTCGTCGAGCTCCAGTGACCCGTCGGGCCCCAGGGTGCGGGCGCGGGCCACGAGGGGACCCTCCCGGGTGAGGAGCCGGACGCGTCTGCCCAGGGTCGAGCAGGATTCGCGGATCTCGGGCAGGAGACCCGCAAGCCCGGCCTGGATGTGGAGATCCAGGACCCGGTCGAGTTCGTCGAGCAGCCTCTCGAAGACCTCGTCCAGATCCAGGGTTCTGTGGACCTCGGTGGCCAGGCTGGTGGCCAGGGGACGGAGATCCTCCGGGAAGTCTTCCGCTCGGAGGTTCACGTTGAGTCCCACCCCGATCAGGGCAGACTCGATTCGGGAACCCGACATCCGGGTCTCGGTCAGGATCCCGGCCAGCTTGCGTTCGCCCACGTAGACGTCGTTGGGCCAGCGCAGGCTGGCCGCCGCGCCCAATCTTCGGGCGACCCGGACGCAGGCCAGCCCCGCCGCCAGGCTCAGCCCTTCCAGGCCGGTGGGCCGGAGGAGCACGGTGAACCAGAGCCCTCCTGGAGGGGAGTGCCAGCTTCGCTGGCGTTGCCCGCGCCCGCCATCCTGGCAATCGGCGCGCACGATCAGGCCGGTGGGGGCATTCTCGCGGGCTCTGCGGAGGGCTTCGAGGTTTGTCGAGTCCAGGCGCGTGAAGCGTTCGACGGGGCCTTTCAGGTGGAGTCTGTGCCGCATCGGCCCTCCTGGCGGGAAGTCCCACGGGGGTTCCGGAAGGAGGGAGGCCTTCCCTCCTGGTCCCAGGAGGCTTCACCCTGGAGACGAAGAGGGGGGCTCTGCCTTGCGGGAATTCCGCGGCTGGCATGGGTTTCCACCCTTCGGGGGTGCCGGTCATCGGGGCAGGACATCTGGTTTTCGCATGGAGGAAGACATGAGCGTCTTCAAGATGACCGAGATCGTGGGGACTTCCAAGGAAGGTCTGGAGCAGGCCATCCAGGAGGCTTTGGGTCGGGCCTCCAAGACCGTGCGCGACATGCACTGGTTCGAGGTCAAGGAGATTCGGGGGACCGTGAAGGACGGGCAGGTCGGAGAGTTCCAGGTCCGCATGGCCGTGGGATTCAAGTTGGACGACTGAGTCGGGAATCCTCGCCCGGCCCTTTGAGGCCGGAAGCTCTCAGGGCCGCCCCGGGACTCTCCGGGTCGGCCCTTTTCGTGGGGGGGCGTGGTGGGGGGCAACCCATCTTCCCGCCTGCGGCCCCCCACTTCCTCCCACCGGCCCCGGTCCGGGGGCTTTTTTCATGCGTGCCCCAGGTGTAGTGGGAGCATTTGTTTGGTCCACTACATATGCCTCTTCATGGAATGGGAAACCCCGAGAAGACCGGGATCTTTCGTTGACACCCGGGGTGTGCCGCGCTACTATCAGGGGGCGATGTGGAGCAAAGTGGTGGATGGTGGGGCGTTGTGGGGGTAGCCGGCTTCTGGGGCGCCTTTACGATGACCATCGACGACAAGGGACGTCTGACGGTCCCTTCCTCCTTTCGCAAGACTCTCGGTGAGCAGATTGTTGTCCGGTGGAACAAGGACGACCGGACTGTTGAAATCTTCTCAGCCGAGGGTTGGGAGAATTTCTGCCAGCATATCATGTCTCTGCCCTTCCTGGACAGCAGGACGCAGTTCATCCGAACCATGATTGGCGCCGATGCCTTCAACGTCAGCGTCGACAAGCAGGGGCGGGTCCTGATCCCCGGCGAGTTCAAGGAACGCGCTGGGATCCAGGGAGGACAGGCGACCGTGACCGGTGCCATGGACCGGGTCAAGGTCTGGTCGCCCGAGACCTGGGCTGCCGCCCAGTCCAGGTGGGAGAAGGAGGACTTCATCAATGATGTCGGCTAGAAGTGAAGTTTTTGAGGTCCGGGGCCTGGCCTATCCGGTCCGCTTCCAGATCCATCCTCCTCCCACTTTCCGACGGATTCCCCCGCGGAACCGGGAACTCCCCGGCCCCTCGGGGCGCTCCCGGAAGCTGCAGCTCGTTCCCGATCGACCGGTCGAGAACGACGTCGGCAGTTGACCGGGTTCAGCCACGTCCCGGTCCTCCTGGATGTGGCGGTGGACTACCTGCAGCCGAACCCGGGGGGGCTGCTGGTGGACGGGACCCTGGGTGGGGGAGGACACAGCGAGGCCTTGCTCCGGAGATTGGGGCCGACGGGCCGCCTGGTCGGCATCGACCAGGACTCGGAGGCCTTGCAGGCCGCGGGGCGACGACTGGAGGGATATCCGGGGTTCATCGGGGTCCGGGGGAACTTCGCCGACCTCGAGGCGCTCCTCGACCAACTCGGGCTGGGAACGGTGGATGGGGTCCTGTTGGACCTCGGAATCTCCAGCCACTTCGTGGACTCGGCGGAACGAGGCTTTTCGTTCCGCCACGACGCCCCCCTTGATATGCGGATGGATCTTCGGGCTTCCACGAGCGCGGCCGACCTGGTCGCTCAACTCGATGAAGCCGAAATGGAGACCCTTCTGCGGGAGTACGGTGAGGAGCGGTACGCCCGCCGGATCGCCCGGCGGATCGTGTGGGAGAGGGAAAGGGATCCGATCCGGACTACCATCCGCCTGGCGGCGGTGGTCGAAAGGGCGATTCCCGCACCCGCCCGCCACGGCCGCATCCACCCGGCCACCCGGACCTTTCAGGCCTTGCGCATCGCGGTGAACGACGAGCTGGGGGTTCTCCAGCGCGGATTGGAGTCTGCGGTGAAGAGGCTGTCTCCAGGTGGCAGGCTGGTGGTGATCAGCTTCCACTCCCTGGAGGACCGCATCGTCAAGACCACCTTCCGACGCCTGGCGGGAGAATGCACCTGTCCACCCCGGGTGCCCTTCTGCCGGTGTCAACCGCTCCGGTTCCTCCAGGTCCTGACCCGTCGACCGGTGGAGCCCGACCCGCAAGAGATCGCCGCCAACCCGCGGGCCCGTTCTGCCCGTCTGCGCGCGGCTCAACGCCTGGACAGGACCGAGGACCAACTGGGCCCTCAATGATTCGGTTCGGGTGGAAACTTCGAGGAGGATGAGATGCAGAGTGCGTGTCCGGCCCTGGTGCCGGAAGCCATCGGAGAAAGCCCGCTCCGACCAGCCCCTCGGCCGGCTGGCCCCGCGCCGCGCCGGAATCCCGAGTCCACTCCTCGAAGCCGACTTTGCTCCTTCCCCCTCGTGGCCTTCGTGGGGGTGAGCCTGTTCGGGGTCCTCTTCCTGCTGCAGTTTGCCCGGATCGTCCAGGTTCAATACGATCTGGCGGCCCAGACCCGGGTTCGGGACAGGCTGGCCCACGAGAATGCCGAGCTCCAGTTGGGGATCGAGCAGCTCTCCGCCCTGAATCGCGTCGAGCAGCAGGCTCGGATCCTGGGCATGGTGCACCCCGAGGGCTGGCAGCTTCTCGAGTTGCCACGCCTGGCCCGGCAGGGCCTGGACGGCAAGGTCGCCTCGGCCCATTCCCCTCAGGTCCCCAGGTAGTTTCCCCGCCTTCCCGGCCGGATGACCCGGGCCTGAAGTCGGCCCTGCTCTTCTGGCGGGATGCCTGCCCCCCATGTCAACGACGAGGATCTGTTCGAGATGGAGACGATGACCAGCGGATGGACGACGGAACTCCGGGGCCGGGTCGTTTCCATTTTCTGGGCCTTGGTCTTCCTCTTCCTCCTCCTGGTCGCCCGGATGTTCTACCTGCAGTATCTGGAAAGGGACTGGTACTACGCCAAGGCTCGAAACCAGCAGGAGGCCTACATCGACCTGCACGCCCTGCGCGGCGAGATCCGGGACCGCAACGGCCAGGCCCTGGCCACCAGCGTGGCCAGGAAGTCGGTCGCCGTCAATCCGACCGAGGTCCGGGACATCGGAGCCACGGCCCGGACCCTGGGCCGGATCCTCAAGACGGATCCCGCCCATCTCTCGCAGATCATGCGCCGAGGCGGCACCTTCGCCTGGATCCAGCGCAAGGCGCCCGAGAAGACGGTTGAGGAGATCGACAAGCTGATCCAGCAGGGTCGCCTCCCAGGGGTCTTCTTCCTCAGCGAGGCCAGCGGTCGCCGCTTCTATCCGAAGGGACGCCTGGCAGCCCATCTTCTGGGGTCGACCGGTATCGACGACCAGGGGCTTGATGGGATCGAGGCCTCTCATGAGGAGATCCTCGGAGGCACCCCGGGGCGGATCCGGGCCCTGCTGGATCGCGACGGCTGGCGGATGCCGATCGAGAATTCCGTCGTCCAGGGCGTCAAGCCCGGCCACCATCTGGTCCTGACCCTGGACGAGACGATCCAGTACATCGCGGAACGGGAGCTGGCTCGCCAGGTCAAGGAGTACAAGGCCAAGGGAGGCATCTGCATGGTCCTGGATGCCCGGAGCGCCGAAATCCTGGCCCTGGCAATCCAACCGGACTTCCCCGCCGACCGCTTCGGCGAGGTCGAGCCCGAGCTGCGCCGCAACCGGGCGATCACCGACCCCTACGAACCGGGATCGACCTTCAAGGTCTTCCTGGCGGGAGCAGCCCTTCAGGCAGGAGTCCGGCCTTCGGACATGTTCTATTGCCCGGGAAACCTGCTGGTCGATGGTTGGACCATCCACAACGCCAACGACGGGCTGGTCTCGGGAGGAACCGAATCCCTGACCGACATCATCGCCTATTCCTTCAACACCGGGACCGCCTCGGTGGCCCTGAGCCTCGGCCGCGAGAAGCTGGGGCGCAGCCTGGAGGCCTTCGGTTTCGGAAACCCCACGGGAGTGGGCCTGCACGGGGAGGAGCCGGGGCTTCTTTCGGACTATCACGACTGGGCCGCCATCAATACGGCGACCATCTCCTTCGGGCAGGGAGTCGCCGTCACGCCTCTGCAACTGGTCTCGGGCATGCAGGCCGTGGCCAATGGTGGAATCCGGATGCGACCCCGGATCGTCAAGGAGATCGTCGATGAGAAGGGGCGGGTTCTGCAAAGCAGCGCACCGGAGGAGCTCAGCCGCCCCCTGACTCCCCAGGCAGCCCGACACCTCCAGGAGATCCTCGAGACCGTCTGCACCCGGGGGACCGGGAAGGGTGCTCGCGTTCCGGGCTACATGGTGGCCGGGAAGACCGGGACGGCCCAGGTGGTCGAGAACGGGGTCTATTCTTCGGGGCGCTATATCGCCTCCTTCCTGGGATTCGCGCCGGCGAGGGATCCCAGGCTGGTGGTCCTGGTGAAGATCGAGGAACCCGGAACGGTGTACTGGGGCGGTGTCGTGGCCGCGCCGGTCTTCAGCCGCGTGGCCGGGCAGGCCCTCTGGAAGATGGGAGTGCGGCCGACCCCCGGCCTGGTCCAGAAGGCCGAGAACGAGTGAGCGTGGCCGACGGTGGCCCGGGTCATCTCGGGGCAAGCAAGGAGGTCCTCATGGAAGAGCACAAGGAACTGGACAAGATTCTCGAAGAGGTTCCCGGCACCCGCCGGCGCGCCGCCGAGATCATGGTGGTGCCCCAGAGGAGGGCCCCGGGGACCCGCCAGGAACAGACCCCTGCAGGCACCACCCGCTGGGTCACCACCCTGAAGCCCGGCCCCGATTTTCGTCGCTTTACAAGAGGCATACCTGTGCTATAGTCGGATTTTGATCCGGCCCCGCCTCGCAGGAGGTCCGGGGCCGGTCCTGCCAGGGAGCGGACCCCTGGTTTCAAGCCTTGTTTTGACCGGTCCGGTGGAGCCCCGGACTTTGGAGGACGAGCTCATGAAGAGTCTGGCCGAGCTGGTGCGGGTCCTGGACGGGGCTCAGCTTCAAGGGGATCCCGGACTGCAGGTCCGGGATCTGGCCTATGACTCCCGGCTGGTCCAGCCGGGGGACCTTTTCGTGTGCGTCGAGGGATTCCGCTCGGACGGGCATCGCTTCGCGGCCGACGCCGTCCGCCGGGGGGCCGTGGCCCTGGTGGTGGAACGGGAGCCCGAGGGAGTCGAGGGGGTTCCTCGGATCCTCGTCTCCGACTCCCGGCAGGCCATGGCCATCCTGGCTGCCGAGATGATGGGGCGGCCCGCCGACCGTCTCTTGACCGTCGGCATCACCGGGACGAACGGCAAGACCACGACCTCCTACCTGGTCGAGGCCGTGCTCAAGGCGCGCGGGAATGCTCCGGGCCTGCTCGGCACCATCGAGGCCCGCGTGGGCGATTCGGTCCGTCGTCTGGCCAACACGACCCCGGAATCCCTGGACCTCCACCGCCTCTTCGCCGAGATCGAAGGCTCGGGCCAGGACAGCGTGGTCATGGAGGTCTCCTCCCACGCCCTGGCCCTGGATCGGACCTATGGGATCCCCTACGACATCGCGGTCTTCACGAACCTGACCCAGGACCACCTGGACTTCCATGGCTCCATGGAGGAATACTTCCAGGCCAAGCTTCGCCTCTTCCATAAGCTGGGGACCTGCAGTCGGCGCCCCTGCACGCCTTATGCCGTGGTGAACCTGGACGATCCGTACGGCGAGAAGGTGATCAAGAACCCCCGGGTTCCCTTCGCAACCTACGGCACGCGCCCCGAGGCCCATATCCGCGCCGAGGACATCGAGGCCGGACCGGACGGACTTTCCTATACCGTGATCACCCCATTGGGCGTGAGCCGCGTGAATCTCCAGCTTTCCGGCCTCTTCAACCTGCATAATTCGCTGGCGGCCATCTCGGTGGGCCTGGCCCTGCGCATGGATCTGGCCCAGGTGGTGTCTGCGGTGGAATCGGTCTGGGGGGTCCCGGGACGCTTCCAACTGGTTCGCGAAGGGCAGGACTTCACGGTCGTGGTGGACTACGCCCACACTCCGGATGGCCTGGAGAGCCTGCTGAGGTCGGCTCGCGACATCACCTCCGGGCAGTTGACCGCGGTCTTCGGCTGCGGCGGGGACCGGGACCGGACCAAGCGTCCTCTCATGGGAGAAATCGGGGCCACGATGGCCGACCGGTTGATCCTGACGACCGACAATCCCCGAACCGAGGACCCCCAGGCCATTCTGGAGCAGATCCGGGAAGGGGCCCGTCGTGGGGCGGCCCATGTCGAGATCCTGGCGGACCGGGCCGAGGCCATCCGCCACGCCATCCACGCTGCCCGCCCTGGCGACACGGTCGTCGTGGCCGGAAAGGGCCATGAGAAGACCCAGATCTTCCGAGACCACACGGTTCGCTTCGATGACGTCGAATGCGCCCTCGAGGCCATCCGTTCCCGCCCTTTCCGGCGGGCTGAACGCCCTCCGGGGATGCGTCCCGTGGTCCGCTGGGATCTGCGTCGGGTCCGGAACGAAGCCGAGATCGCCGTCGGCCTCCCAGGCTGAAACTCGTGAACACCTGGTCTTCTGAAGAGGTCCTCCGGGCCACCGGAGGGGTCCCCGGTCATGGTTGGTCGGAGGACCTGCTTTTCTCCGCCATCTGCAGCGATACCCGCGAGATCGCCCCGGGGGCCCTGTTCGTCCCCTTGCGAGGCGAGCGCTTTGACGGCCACGAATTCGTGGCCCAGGCCCTGGCGCGGGGCGCGGCCGGCGCGTTGTGGGCGCGTCAGGACGCTCCCGACGGGATCCCCGAGGAGCGTCTGATCCGGGTCCGCGATGGCCTGGAGGCCTATCAGGCCCTGGGTCGGGAGAACCTGCGCCGCCTGGGAATCCCGGTGGTGGCGGTGACCGGCTCGGTGGGGAAGACCACGACCAAGGATCTGCTGGCCTGCCTGCTCCGATCGCGCTTTCGGGTCCACTGCACCCGTTTGAACTTCAACAACGAGGTGGGGGTGCCCCGGACCCTCCTGGAACTGCATTCCGGGCACGAGCTGATCGTGCTGGAGATGGCCATGCGCGGTCCCGGGCAGATCCGCGAGCTGGCCCGGCTGGCCGAGGCCCGGGTGGGGATCCTCACCCATATCGGAGAATCCCATCTGGAGTTCCTGGGCTCACGGGAAGCCATCGCGGATGCCAAAGCCGAGCTTCTCGACGAGATGCCGGTTTCGAGCCTGGCCATCCTCCCTCGCCATTGCCCCTTCTTCGAGCGCCTGGTCGCCCATGTGCGCGGCCGGGTGCTGACCTTTTCGGGTGAAGGGCCCGCGGACTGGACGGCCCTCCGGATCCACCCCCTGGGCCTGGAAGGGTGCGATGTCGAGATCCGCCATCCCGAGGGGATCTCGAGGCTCCGCTTCGGGTTGCCGGGACGGCACAACGTCTCCAATCTCCTGGCGGCCCTGGCGGCGGCCCGGGAATTCGGACTGACCTGTGAGGAGGTCGCCGAGCCCCTGGCCGGCTTCCGCCCTTCCGGGTTGCGGACCGAGGTCCTCCACCTGCCGGACGGGACGACGCTGCTCAATGATTCCTACAACGCGGCCCCTTCGTCGGTGAGGGGAGCCTTGGAGATCCTGGCCGGGGTCCAGGGCAGGAGGGTGGCGGTCCTCGGCGACATGCTGGAGTTGGGGGTCGACGAGGAGGATTTCCATCGCGAGGTGGGAGAGGCCGTCGGAGCGGCGGGAGTCGCCGTGCTGGTGGCGGTCGGGACCCGTAGCCGCGCCATGGCCCGGGCCGCTCGCCGGGAAGGCGTTCCCACGGTACACTGGGTGGCGGAGCGCGAGGAGGCCTGGGACGTCCTGAAATCCGAGGTCCGCCCCGGGGACGCCGTGCTGATCAAGGCCTCTCGAGGAATCGGATTGGACCTGATCGCGGAACGTCTTGTAGGAGGGCCAGAGCATTGACCGATCTTCCCTGGCGGGAAGCCGCCTGCGCAGGTCTCCTGGGGATCGGCCTGAGCGTCGCGGGCATGCCGGTCTATCTCGGCTGGGCCCGGAATCATGGCTGGGGGCAGGTGATCCGCGCGGAAGGCCCTCGCGAGCACCAGCTCAAGGCCGGCACGCCCACCATGGGGGGCGTGGTCCTGCTTGCCGCCGGACTTCTGGCCGGCTTGTGGTGGAGCGAACCCTCCTGGGACCTGCTGGTCTTCCGCCTGGTCGTCCTGGTGGGAGCCGCCCTGGGCATGGTGGATGATCTCAACAAGGTGCTCAAGAGGCGGAACCTGGGCCTGCGGGCGCGGGACAAACTCCTGGCGCAGGGCCTCCTGGGACTGGCCCTGGGCGGCTGGCTCGTGGCCACCCGTCCTGAACCCGGGATCGTCTTCCCCGTTCTCGGCTTCGTGGCCGGGGCCTGGCTGGTGTGGCTGGCGGCGCTGGGGGTCACCTGCGCCACCATGAACGCCGTGAACCTGACCGACGGCCTGGATGGCCTGGCGGGGGGGACCAGCGCCATCGCCCTGCTGGCCTTCGGCGCGGTGGCTGCCACTTCGGGGCATCCCGACCTGGCCGTGGGGGCTGTCGGCATGGCCGGAGCCAGCCTGGGCTTCCTGTGGTTCAACTGTTTTCCGGCTCGCGTCTTCATGGGGGACACCGGCTCCCTGGGGCTGGGCGCGGCCCTGGCTGCCCTGGCCCTGTTGACCGGCTCGGAGTTCCTGCTCGTCCTGATCGGGGGGGTGTTCGTGGCGGAGGCCGCCTCGGTCATCCTGCAGGTGGCCTGGTTCAAGGCCACCAAAGGGCGCCGCATCTTCCGCATGAGTCCCTTGCACCATCACTTCGAACTGGGGGGGCTGCATGAAGTCCAGGTCACCCTCCGCTTCATCCTGATCGGCGTGGTCCTGGCGGTGGCCGGCCTGCTGGTCCATCTGGGAGGGGTTCCGTGAACCTCGCAGGCACCCGGGTCGCCGTGCTGGGAATGGGACGCAGCGGGCTGGCCCTGGCCCGGGAGCTCTCCGGGCGGGGCGCCCGGGTCCTGCTCAGCGACAGCCGCACCCGACAGGAGCTCCTTCCGGCCCTCGAGGAACTGGGCGACCTGCCGGTCGATCTGGATCTGGGGGGACATTCCGAGGAGGTCCTTCGCCGAGACCTGCTGGTCTTGAGCCCTGGCGTCCCGGTGCATCATCCGCTGGTCCAGGAGGCTCTCAGACGGGGGCTCCCCGTGATGGGCGAGGTGGAGATCGCCTGGAGGCTTTCGCAGGTGCCCTTCATCGCGGTCACGGGCACCAACGGCAAGTCCACGACGGCCACCCTGATCCATCGGATGCTCGGGGAGTCTTCGATTCTGGCCGGCAATATCGGCAACCCGCTCGTCGGGGAGGTGGCCCAGGCGCCTCCGGGCGGCTTCGTGGTCGCCGAGGTCTCCAGCTTCCAGTTGGAGACGGTGCACGGGTTCCGCCCCCGGGTTGCGGTCTTGACGAACCTGACTCCAGACCACCTGGATCGCCACCCCGACCTGGAGGAATACTTCGCCGCCAAGGCGCGTCTCTTCGCCCGGCAGGGGCCCGGGGATCTGGCCGTGATCTCCTGGGATGACCCCCAGGCGGACCGGCTGGCCCGCCTCCTGGAATCCCGGACCCTGCCGGGGTGGCTTCCTGGATTCCCTGCCCCTGACCTTCCGGCATGTCCCGAGGTGCTGAGGTTCTCGGTCCGCGAGCCCGTCCACCGGGGGACCTGGTACGCCGAGGGGGCCTTGTGGCATCGCGGGCCCGATGGGGTTGAGCGGCTCTTGGACTGGGATTTCCCAGGGCTTCCCGGGCCCCATAACCTGGCGAACAGCCTGGCCGCGGTGGCGGTGGCCCGCTGGCTGGGGGTTCCCATCGCGGCCATGCGCGCCGCCCTGGAGTCCCACCGCCCCCTGCATCACCGGATGGAGGAGGTGGGCCGTCCCGGCGGGGTCCTCTTCGTCGACGATTCCAAGGGAACCAATCCCGGCTCGGTCCAGGCCGCCCTGGAGTCCTATTCCTCACCCGTCCACCTCATCGCCGGAGGCAAGGACAAGGGGACCGACTTCTCCGAACTGGGCCGTTGCATCGCCCGGCGCGCGCGCACCCTGCTGGTCCTGGGCGAGGCTGCCGGTCGCCTGGCGGAAAGCGCCCGGGCTGCGGGGATGACCGACATCATCTCGTGCGCCTCCCTGCAGGAAGCCGTCGAGGCAGCATGGAAAATTGCTCAACCCGGAGACGTGGTCTTGTTGTCGCCAGCCTGTGCGAGCTTCGACATGTTCCGCAACGCCGAGGAACGGGGAAGGCTCTTCGCTCTGGCGGTCCGACGCCTGGCTGAGGGTCCTCCTGGCACTGCTGGCTGATCCTTTCAGGGACGACCTCTCGATCCGGAGACGGGTCCGAGGGAGGGCGATCCAACGGAGGGCGCGACGACGTGAAACCCCTGCGTGATTCCTTGGGGCGACCCATCCTCTGGGTCACCGTCATCCTCAGCATCCTGGGGGTGCTGACGGTCTTTTCCGCCTCCGTCGTCATGACCGCCTCCACCAGCGATTTCAATCGCGATCCCCTGTACTTCTTCAATCGGCAGTTGTTCGCCCTGGGCGTGGGACTCGTGGCCATGTTCGCGGTCCGCCGGATCGATCTGCTGCGCTATCAGACGCTCCTGAGCCTCCCCACGATGTTCCTGACGATCCTGCTGCTGGGCGCGGTGTTGGTCCTGGGCACGGAGATCAACGGGGCTCGCCGTTGGTTCGTCCTGGGGCCGATCCAGATCCAGGTTGCGGAGTTCGCCAAGCTGGCGGTGATCTTCTATCTGGCGGACTACCTGGCTCGCCACAGGAACCGCGCCGATTCGGCGTTGGCCATCGCCCCGTCCTGGCTCGTCGCCCTCCTGGTCGCCGGCCTGATCGAAAGAGAGCCCGACCTGAGCACGGCCCTGGTGGTCGTGGCCACCACGATGGCCATGTTGTGTGCGGTCGGGACCAGTTGGCGCCACCTGCGCTTCATGGGGCTGGCCGGACTTCTCGCTATCGTAGGCATGACTCTGGCCAAACCCTACCGGATCGATCGCTGGAAGGTCTTCCTGGACCCCTTTGCCGACCCCCTGAAGGACGGGTACCAGTTGTGCAACTCCCTGATGGCCGTAGCCTCGGGCGGACTCTGGGGGCGTGGGTTCGGGTTCTCGCATCAGAAGTTCAACTATCTGCCCGAGCAGCACACCGACTTCATCTTTGCGATCTACAGCGAGGAGATGGGGTTCGTCGGGGCCCTGGGGCTCTTCTTGCTCTTCTGCGTGCTGGGGTACTGCGGCTTTCGTCTGGCCGTGAACTGTCGGCGGCCCTTCCTGTCGCTCGTGGCGGTGGGGATCACCTTCCAGGTGTTCATCCAGGCCTTGATCAACATCGGGGTCGTCACCAGCAGCATCCCCAGCACGGGGATTCCGCTGCCGTTCCTCTCGTACGGGGGCAGTTCCCTGGTGGCCACCCTGCTGGGCATGGGCATCCTGCTCAATATCGCCGACCACACCAGCAGGCACTCCCTGTCCCGGAACCGGGAGGGAAGGTCGCAGCGCCGCATGAGGCGGGGGTCGACCCTGGCGACCTCCGACGAGGAGCAGATTCGGCTGGTCTCGACCGGAGAATGGGAAGCCTCGGTGGCCCAGGCCCGTCACGAGAGGCCTCGCTCGGGGCTGCCCCAGCCCGTCGTGGAGCCGCGCCTGACCCATCGCCTGCCCTTCCACCCCGCGGCCCGGGCCGAACGGGAACGACTGCGCCGCCACCACAAGCGGGTCCGAAATCTTGACTCTTGAAGCGCCGACGCCTTCAGGCGGGGCGGCAAGGGCTTCCTGGATTCCGGGCCTTCCGCCTCTTGTGGGCCGCAGGATTTTCCTGGGTTCGACCGAAGCCACGCTCTTCCCCGTGACGGCCAGGAGGTCGGCGAGGCATTGTTGGAGAGTCGCGGCACCACCATGCAGGAAGGCATAGAGCGGGTCCCCCGCGGCAATTCGAAAGAGGGTCTGCGGGTGGTTCTGGCGGGAGGGGGAACCGGGGGACACCTGTACCCGGCCCTGGCCGTGGCCGAACGCTTCCGCGAGGCAGGCGCCCAGGTGCTCTTCGTGGGAACACGGGGCGGACTGGGCGCAAAGGTGGTTCCCGGACACGGGTTCCCCATGGCCTTCGTCCACGCGCGTGGCCTGGGAGGGGGAGCGCCAGGAGCCCTCAAAGCCGTCTTCGAGACCGCTTGGGGTCTTCTGGAGGGCCTGCTGCTGCTGCGCCGGGAAAGGCCCCACCTGATCCTGGGGAGCGGAGGCTACGTCTGCGTGCCGGTGGTGCTCGCGGCGGCCCTGCTTCGGATCCCCTCGATCCTCATGGAACAGAATGCGATCCCCGGCAAGGCCATCCGTCTCCTGGCGCGTTTCGCCAGGAAGATCTGCGTGAGCCTTCCCGGTTGCCGGGACGGGCTTCCCGAAGACCGGATCGAGGTCACCGGCAACCCGATCCGAGAGGAGATCCTGACCCGGGATCGGGCCCAGGCCCGGGAGGCCCTGGGCCTGCCCCAGGGGCGACCCTGTCTCCTGGTGACCGGAGCCAGCCAGGGCGCGGCCAGCCTGAACCGTGCCGTCATCCAGGCCCTGCCGGGTTGGCGCGAGCAGGACTGGACGGTCCTGCACCTGACCGGACCCAGGCACCTCGACGAGGTGCTCTGCCGGACGGAGGGCCTCACGGGAGGAAACCTGGACTACCGGGCCTTCGGCTACCAGGAGGATATCGCCGGGCTTTACGCTGCGGCCGATCTGGTCGTCTGTCGGGCGGGAGCCACCACCCTGGCCGAGATCACCGCGCGCGGCCTGCCCGCGATCCTGGTCCCCTATCCCTTCGCGGCGGAGCGTCACCAGGATCACAACGCTGCGGTCCTGGCCGAACGGGGGGCGGCTCTGGTCCTGGCGGACGAGCAGATCCAGGAAGGCCTTCAGGAGGCGGTGGCGGAACTGTTCAGCCACCCCGACCGACTCCTGGGCATGGCTCAGGCCAGTTCCGGGTTGGGAAGACCTCAGGCGGCCGCGCGGGTGGTCCAGGTCGCCCTGGAACAATTGGGCCGCTCGGAAGAAGAACAGGATTCCACGGCGGACGGGCAGATCGGGCAGAGGTAGCAGGAAAGGGGACACGGATGATCGAGTTCAAGCAGGCCCATTTCGTGGGGATCGGGGGCATCGGGATGAGCGGGATCGCCCGCGTCCTGTTGCAGATGGGCTATTCCGTCTCCGGTTCCGACCTGAAATCCTCGCACATCACCCGCAACCTCGAGTCCCTGGGCGCCCGCATCTGCCAGGGACACTCGCCCGAGAACATCCAGGGAGCCGACGTCCTGGTCGTGTCCTCCGCGGTTCCGCCGGACAACGCCGAGCTTCTGGCCGCCCAGGAAGCCGGGTTGACCATCCTGCAGCGGGGTCAGATGCTCAGCCACCTCATGCAGGAGCGGGTGGGGGTGGCCGTGGCCGGGACTCATGGCAAGACCACGACCACCTCGATGGTGGCCACGGTCCTGGAACGCAATGGTCTCGAACCCACCGTGATCATCGGCGGAGAGCTCAACGACATCGGCTCCAACGCCAAGCTCGGCACGGGGCATTATCTGGTCGCCGAAGCCGATGAGTCCGATGCCTCCTTCCTGGATCTCTCTCCCCGCATCGCGGTGGTCACCAGCGTGGATCCGGACGTGAACCTCTCGACCTCCGCATTCTGTGGCTGTGGTCACGACTATGAGAGGACGAGGAAACTGGTCGAGGAACTCTTCGTCCGCTTCATGCACCGCGTGCCTGAGGAGGGGCGGGTCATCCTGTGTCACGATCATCCCCGGATCCGGGCCCTGTTGCCGCAGGTGCAACGTCCCACGCTGACCTACGGCCTGGAGCCCGGAGCCGACCTGGTGGCGACCGGGATCCACCTGGCAGATTACGGATCGCGTTGCCGGGTCTTCCTGCGGGGGCAGGAACTCGGCGAACTCGTGTTGCGGGTTCCCGGACGGCACAATGTGCAGAACGCCCTGGTGGCGGTGGCGATCGGCCTGGAGGTGGGGTTGGACTTCGAGGCCGTCGCCCGGGTGCTGGCCTCCTTCCAAGGGGTCCAGCGCCGCTTCCAGGTGCTGGGCACCTTCAGCGGCGTCACCGTCGTGGATGACTACGCGCACAACCCCAGCAAGGTCCGGGCCGCCATCCACGCGGCCCGAACCGGGGGAGCCGAACGCGTCTTCGCCGTCTTCCAGCCACATCGCTACTCGCGGACCAGGTTCCTGGCCCATGAATTCCTCGGCGCTTTCGAAGAGGCCGATGTCCTGTTGATGACCGACATCTATTCCGCCGGAGAGTCCCCCCTCCCAGGGATCTCTGCGGAGGTTCTCGTCGAGGGGATCCGCCGTCACGGTCAGCCCGTGACGGTTTTCCACACCCCGGGCTCCCAGGAGGTCTGCGAGGTTCTGGCCAGGGAATGTCGGGCTGGCGATGTGGTCGTCTTCCTCGGCGCAGGAGATATCTGGAAATGCGCTCGGGATCTCAAAGAGCGCTTGTCCCTGCCGGCCTTGAGGTGAATCGCCCTCCGTCTTCGGAGATGGCCTGCGTGGGAGGTGGCCGTTGAGTCTTTCGCCGCCCTCAGGGGCATCCAAGGAGATCCCGGCCCGTCAGGGAAGGCGCTCCAGGCGGGGAGCTTCCGGCCCCGGGCAGGGCAGGGGGCGTACCGTCCGACGCGTCTCCCTGGTCCTGCTCTTCCTCGTGGCTCAGGGGTTGTTCGTCTTCTCGCACCTCTTTCGCCTTCAGGAGGTGGAGGTTCGCGGAAACGTGCGCCTGACCCGGGCAGCCATCCTCCGCCAGGCTGCTCTTCCGGAAGGTTCGTACCTCTGGGCTCTCTCGACCCGGAAGATCGCCGGTCGGCTTCACGGACTGCGTGAGATCCGCAGCGCTGAGGTCTCGATGGCGCTTCCAGGCCGAATCCTGCTGGAGATCCGGGAGCGCCACCCGGTCGCCCTGGTCTCCGGGGGCCAGGGAACCCCCTGGTATGAAGTCGATGCCGAAGGGGTCCTGCTCGGCCCCTCCTCAGGAAGCCAGCCCTGGCCCAGGCTCAGGCTGAACCGGCTGGATCCCGCAGCCGGGAGGATCGATCCGGCCCCCCTCCTTCTGATCTTGAAGGCACGGCAGTGGTTGGAACCCAATCTCCCGGCCCCTCCCACCGCCTACCTGGTGGACGAGACCCGGTCGATCTCGGTCGAGACCCGGTTCCTGGGGACCCCCGTCCTGGTGCGGGTCGGACCCGTCGAGGGGATGCCCTACAAGATGCACGTCCTGCGCGCCCTGACCGAACGCCTCAAGTCCGAGGGGCGTCCGGCGGTGGTGATCGACCTGCGCTACTCCTCGCCCGTGGTCCGGCCGCTCCACCCCGAGCCGAAGCCCAGCCCGACTCCCTGAGCGAGCGGGGTTCTGGGGTGGCCCGAGCCGGAGGCCCCCGCCGTCCCAGACCCCTGAAGGCCTGGGACGGTGCTTTCCGGGCGGGCTCGAGCCCGGAGGGCTTGGGGTTCAGTGCTCGCCGGGGACCTGCACGGTTCCCCAGCCTCCGCCAGCCGGGCTTCCAGAGCCGCCCGAACTGGGAGGAGGGCTGGTTGCCGACCCCGACCCCCCGCTTGGCGGGCGGCTGACAGCGCCGGATTGTCCGCCGCCGCCATAGGAGTGGCCCCCTCCTCCGGAATAGCCGCCTCCTCCGCCGCCGGAGACATAGCCTCCGGTTCCGCCGGGAGGCGGGGGCAGCGGGGTGAGGGCCAGGGAGAGGTTGCTCGGGCCTGGGGTGGCCTTGACGGTCTGCTCGGCAGGCTTGAATCCTTCGCGAGTGGCCTTGATCCGGTACTGCCGACCGACCTCCTTGAGGTGTCTTTCGGTCAGCGTCAGGAGGCCCTCGGCGTCCGCCTGCCCCGCCTCCGTGCCTCCCACCAGCACGGTGGCCCAGGGGGCGGTGGCGATCTTCAGGCGTGGGGCGAGTTGCAGGGGGAGCTTCACCTCGAGTCGGGGCTCGGTCGGGCTCAGGCGGGCGCTGGCTTGAGCGGGAAGGTGCAGGTTCGTGGAGACCTTCACGGTCAGGGGTCGATCCAGGGGAAGCTTCTCGAGGGCCTTGCCGGCGTTCGAGATCGGCTGATTGGCCAGTTCGCGGGTCCCATCCAGGACCCGGATCGTGCCTTTGGCGCCGGCAAGACTCTCGCCTTGCAGGGCCACCAGGAGCGTGCCGCGATCCGGCACCATCTTCAATTCCAGGGAGGCGGAGCCCGCAGCCGGCTCGATGGTCAGGCTGGAGGGCTGCGCGATGTAGCCCGGGGCCGTGGCCTTGACGGTCAGGCTCCGACCGGTCGGGACCTCCACCTCCGCCTTCCCGGAGCGGGTCTGGGCCTGGATCTCGCTGCTCCCGCCCAGGACCACCAGGGAAACCTCTCCCTGGAGGCCTGGCGCCTGGACCGTGATGGCCAGCTTGCCGGGGGCCCCGACGAGCTCGACGGGCAGCGTCTTCTCGTCCTCTTCAAGAGCCAGGCGGACGGGGAGGGTCTGTGGGAGGTAGCCCAGTGCCGAGACGACCAGCTCCAGGTCCTGGTCCTTGGGAATCCGGATTCTGGCCCGCCCCTCCTGGAAGTCCACCTTGCGCCCCTCCTGGCCGTCCTTCACGACCGCGACGGAGGCCTCGGGCACTTCATCCGCGAGCTCCAGGATCACCGTGCCTCGAGGAACACCCAGGACGAAGTGCCAGAGCAGGCCCGCTCCGATCGCCAGGAGCAGCACCAGCAGGGTTCCGACCAGCCAGCGGCGGCGGTTCTGGCCGCCATGGAGGCCCAGATCCCGGGTGGCAACCCGGATGGTCCCGCCATCCGCCGGTTGGGGAGACCTTGGTGTCGGACGGGATGGGCGCTCCGGCTCCCGGGCCGGCGGCGGGATGGCCGAGACCCGACCGGTGGGGCGGGACGGGGGCCGTGGGGCCTGCTTTTCGGGCCCTCGGGGCGGCTTCGGAGGGCCGGAGGAGGCCGGAGCCTCCGGGCGCGGCGGGGGAGGAGGAGAGGCGGTCTTCCCGGCGCCTCCCAAGGCCGACGAGACCCGAGGCGAGGCAGGGCTGCCCGCGGGGCGTGCCCCCTCCCCTGGGCGTGAACCTTGCCAGGAGGGCCTTTCCGGCGCCTGGGCCTCGGTCTTGGGAGGCGCGGGGGCGGCCGGACGTGGAGGAGCCGGCGGCGCCTGGGCCTCGGTCCTGGGAGGCGCGGGGGCGGCCGGCCGTGGAGGAGCCGGCGGCGGTGCGGTGCGGGCCTGAAGCGAAGGGGCCGGGGCTTCTGGAGGAGCCTTGAACCAATCCGCCAGGGCGGGCTCTGCCGTCTTGGGCCTGGCGGGGGCAGCCGGAGGGGGAGCAGGGGGGCTGGCCGGGGTCTCGCCCGAGACCCCCGGTCGCGAGGTGGAGGTCCGACGCGAGGGGCGACGGCTGCGGGTCTCAAAACTCAACTCCAGCAGGCGTCTCTCGGCGTTCTTGACCGAGGACTCCGGCTCGACGGGAGCGTTTCGTCCCCGCATGAGCATCCCCAGGGTCCCACCGGCCGTCTTGGAGCGCAGCAGCCTGGTGTCTCCGGTGCGCGGCTGGATGCGGGGGGCGGGATCCTCGGTGGCGGGGGTCTCGGGGGGAGGAAGGAAGTCCTCCCCTTCGGTCTCTTCGGGGATCTCCAGTCCAGCCTCGAGTTCGTCGATCAGATCCGTGGTCGAGGTGAAGCGTTCGTGCGGCTCGGTCGACATGCACCGGGCCACCACGGTCTCCAGCCAGATGGGCAGGTTCGGGAGCAGCGAGCGGAGGCCCGGCATCTGGGGCAGGGCCGTGCCGGGCCTGGAGACGGTTCCAGGCTCGGGGCGCCTTCCCGACAACAAGTAGTACAACATGGCGCCCAAGGCGTAGAGATCCGAACGGTCGTCGGGCGTCGAGCCGGCCAGTTGCTCGGGGGCCATGAATCCGGCCCGCTCGGGGGAGGGGGCTCCTTGCCCCAGGCTTCGGGCCATGGTCCGCGAAATCCCGAAGTCCGTCAGCACGACCCGACCGCTCTGGCTCTCGATCAGGACGTTCTCGGGGATCAGGCTTCCGTGACTGATGCCGCTGCGGTGGGCATAGGAAAGTCCGGCTGCCATCCCCTGCACGATCCGGCAGGCCTGGATCGTCTCGAAGCGCTTGTAGTGCTCGAGCAATCGGTTCAGCGGCACTCCATCGACGTAGTCCATCGCGATGTAGTGTCTGCCGCCTGTCTCGTTGATGTCGAAGACCCGGACGATGTTGGGGTGTTCCAGGCCTGAGGAGATCACCACCTCGCGATGCAGGGCCCGGATGGTGTCGCGATCCGCCACGGCCGTCTCGCGGAAGAGCTTCAGGACCACTTGCTTCCTGGTGGCCTCGTGACGGGCCAGGAAGACGGTTGCGGAGGGGCCCTGCCCGATTTCATCGAGGATTTCGTAGCCGTCCAAGGCTTTGGGGTTCAAGATGGCTGCCCTCTTCGGGGGCCCGGCCCACGCCACGGCCCAACCCTGTTCCGGACGGTCGGGCCCGGGGCAGGCATGCCCGCCGCCGCAGGCGCGAGTTCCATCCGGCGGGGCGGGGTCGGGTGGGGCAGAGGTCCCGGACCCCGGGAATTTGCTTCGCACATGGTATCACGCAGCCGATCCTCAGTCAACGAAAATACAATGGCCCGACGGAATCGGCAAGACCCGGGGGGGACCCTGAATCCGCCGCCTGGCGTGAGAACCGAGGGCGGCGAGGCGACTCTGCCCGCAGATTCTCTGAAGCAGGCGCACCCCGAACCACCGGATCGAGCGGGGCATTCCCTGATGGGCTCGCGAGGCCCCGGGTCTTCGGAACGGCACGGGGACTCCCGAAAAGGTCTTCGGCGGGGGGAAGGAGATGTCTGGCCGGTTGAGAATGCCCCGTTGAGACCTTGAAGGAGGATGGATTGGATGAGACGCCTGTTTGTAGTCTCGGCCTTGATTGCCGGGCTCATGTCGTTGTCGATGCCCACCGCGTGGGCGGTTGGACGCGACACGGCTCGAGTGGAGGGCCTGCGGGGGACATCCTCTGTCCGGACCTCGAATTCCGCTTCCTGGCAGAACCTGGGGGGCGAGCTGGAACTCACGGTCGGCTCGACTCTTCGGACCAGCCAGGATTCCGAGGCCCTGGTCAGTCTGCCAGGGGATGTCGTCTTGAGGGTGGCTCCGGGTTCGGAGCTGGAAGTCTCGCGTCTGGACGGGCGCGACCTCGGTCTGCGCCTGCAGGCCGGTCGGGTCTTCGCCAGCGTGCCTTCCCAGCAGGGCGGTTCTTCCCGGCTTGAGCTCCAGACCCCGGATGGTCTGGCTCTGAGCTCGGGTGGAGAGTTTACGCTGGAAGCGGGAGACAAGACCTCTCTGCGCGTGATCTCCGGCTCGGCTCGCCTGGCCGGCCAGACCGTCACGATGGGTGAGGCTTCTGCCCAGGCCTTGGAGGTTCCCGCGGGGACCGAGGCCGTCGCCCAGAACGACGGGAACGATCCGGATGAGGAGGGCGCGGCTCCTTCCGCCAAGGGGACCTTCCCGGTCTTCGCGATTCTCGGTGGCCTGGGACTGCTGGGCATCATCGCCCTGCTGATCTCGGATTCCAGCGAGGTCCAGAGCAAGTAGCCTTGCGCAATCCGGCAGGCAGGGGGCGACGGCCCGCTCAGGTGTCGCTCGCCCCCTGCTGCCATGTCTTCCCCGTCGCTTGCCGGCGGGGACCGAGTCGGGAGGAGGCCGCCCTGGCCTCTCCCGGGAACCCAGGGGGCCTGCGGAGTCAGTGATGTCCACCGAGGAGCCGGGGATCGTTTCGTCTTCGCCGCTTGAGGCGTCGACGGGACGGCCCACAGGGGACGAGGAGATCGTCGGGTCTGAAGGGATCCACGGTCTTCTGGCCATTCTCCGCGATCCCGATTCGCCGGTGGCCGAGAGCATCCGCTCGATCCGCACCGGATTGCAGAGGCATCTGGCCTCCGGGGTCGGCGGACTGATGATCCTCTCGCCCTGGGGTGGGGATGGCAAGTCCACCGTGTGCGCCAACCTGGCGGCCTCGTTGAGCCAGTTGTTCCTCGAGGTGATCCTGGTGGACGCGGACCTGCGCAAGCCGACCCTGACCCGGGTCTTCAAGCGGGAAGGCCACCCTGGCTTGACCGATTGCCTGGAGGGGCACTGCGGGGTCTCGGAGGTCCTGCAGGAGACCGGTGTCGATCGCCTGACCTTCGTCTCGGCGGGGACGGCCCTGGCCAATCCCGCCGATCTGCTGGGCCGGGGCAACCTGGCGCAGATCCTGGCGGATCTGCAGTCGAGGTGCCAGTGCCTGATTCTGGATACCTCTCCCATGACGGCCTGCGGGGATGCCTTGTTGATCGGAGCCCATGTCCGCCAGGCCTTGATGGTGATCAATCCCAAGAACTGGCAGGGCGACGCCGAGTCGCGGGTTCGCGAACTGCTTGCCGACCACGGGGTCGAGGTCCTGGGCGTCATCCTGAACGGAACCGACGACCAGGCGGACGGCTACGGCTACGGCTATGGCTATGGCCAGGAGGCCGGGAAGGATTCAGGTCTGCTCGCCGCACGGCCTCGCCAATCCGGGCGCGGTCGGGGCAGCGCGAGATCTCGCGGTGGACTCCTGCAGGGGCTGTGGAAGCGTCTGTGGAGGCCCCATCGGGAACGGGAGTGAGATGGGAACGCGGGTCGGTCTGCCACGCCGCTCGCGTCCAGGTCAAGAAACCGAAAAGTGGTCTCGGAGTCAGGTTGGATCAGGGTTCGGAATGCCCCGGAGAGGAAACGAGGAGACTCGTCCGCCGGCTTTCTCGAAGCGCCAGGGTCCATTCAGGCTCCCAAATCCAATCTGGGAGGAGGGCATCGGACCCATGAAACGCCAAACCCTGTTGCTTGCGGCTCTTCTGGCCCTGGTGATGGTGGTTCCCTCGTGGGCGGCTCCGCTTTTCCCCGACGTGCCGGAGAACCACTGGGCCCGTGACGCAGTCGCATCGCTCGCTGCGCGCGGCCTGGTGGAAGGCTATCCCGACGGCACGTTCAAGGGAGATCGGGCAAGCACGCGCTGGGAAGTCGCCATGATCATGGCCAGGTTCCTGGCCAAGATGGAGGAGGAGCACGCCACGTTCGCCTCCAAGGCCGACCTCGAAGAGGTTCGCAAACTGGTCAACGCCTTGCGCGAAGAGCTGGACGCTCTCGGCGTGAGGGTGACCAATCTCGAAGAGGGCGTCGCCCGCCTGGACAGCCGCGTCAGCGAGCTCGAGCGGATCACCTTCTACGGGACCGTCGAGACCCGCGTGGTGGCCCAGTCTTTCCGCAACACTGGCATGAACACCAGTGACAACGGAATCGGCCAGTTCAACGCTTCCGACTACAACACCCTGGTGGGCACCTACGGGGGGACTCAGCTCAGCCCCTATCAGAACGCCTTCGGGGTGGCACCTGCCATCAGCAACGTCGGGGTCCTGGGACAGTTCTCCGGTCCTGCCGGCGTGCTGCCCGTGATCGACATGCGGAATGGCCGCGCCCTGACCAACGGGACCGGCTTCACCATGCGCGGCGTCCTGGGTCTTCGGATCCGGGTCTCCGACGATGTGGATGCCGGCGCCGAATTTGCGGCCTTCACCTCACAGGGCGACTCGATCGTCGACGCCGTGTGGGGCGTCTCGGCTCCCTACCTCTCCAATCCCTACACCGCCAACCGTGGCGGCGGCGGGCTTGGCCTGGCGGGCGCCCAGCCTTTGACCAACTCGCCCTTCACCCGGGTGACGCTGGACAACTTCTGGGTCCTGCACAACCCCAGCAACACCAAGCTGGTCCTGGGTGCCTTCAGCACCGACCGGATGGACGACCTGATCTACGTCGGGCAGTACAACCCGAACGCCAACGGTCCTGAGTACCTGCCCAGCTTCGGCTTCAACCTCAGCGGCGCCAGCGACATCTCGGATGTCGGCGTCCTGCGCTGGGAGGTCATGGGGACTCAACTGGCGGATGGCAACATCTCGAACTTCAACTTCAGCAACTACCAGAGCTATGCCCTGGGCCTGAACGTGGGCTTCGAGTTCGAGGGAGGCGACGTGAAGGCGAACTTCCTGCGCGCCGCCAACGAGGCCTCCGGTTCGAACCCCCTGGCCGTCGGCCTGATCGACAACGTGAACGTCGCCTTCGGGGCGGGTCAGCTCGGCGCCCTGACCACGGGTGGAACCCCTCTGCAGTGGGTCAACCCGAACGGTTACTTCGCCGCCCAGACCTCGGCGTTCGCCCAGCTCAATGGCGGTGTCGGCTCCACCGTGGACAACCGGCCCATCCCCGGCTGGAACCCCGCGGCGGACCAGGCAGCCGGCCTGCTCTTCGCCGGTGGCGGGGGCTTCGGCCCGCAGGGAATGACCAGCTATGGTCTCTCCGGACACTACCTGTGGGACCTGGAAGGCTACCAGATCTACGTGGACGGCGAGTTCGCCCACTCGGAGTACAAGCCCAACCAGAACTCCCCCTACTCGGTGGGCGGTGACGCCTACCGCTTCGAGGTCGGCTCCAACCTGCTGGACGGCTCCCTGGATCTGTCCCTGGCCTGGCTGAGCGTCGACCCGACCTACGACCCGTTCATCCTGCAGTATCCCACCACTCCATCCTTGGGCCTGGGGGCCTATCCGGGCGTGTGGCGGCTGCCGGACATGAACTACTTCGCCAACATGTACTCACTGCACGACACCAAGCGCTACCCCCACAACCGCGAGGGGCTGCGCTTCGACGGGCAGTACCACTTCGACGACCGTCACGGCCGGGTCTATGCCTTCGCCGAGTTCCTCGACCAGAAGAAGACCTCGCTGTATGACGTGCGTGTGCCCGGCGTCGCCGGGGTTCCCAACTTCCCCGTCCTGGGGATGTCTCCGGGCTTCATCGATCCGGTGTTCTTCGGATACGCCCACCCGTCGGTCTACGGGGCCAGTTCGGCTTCCTCGTTCACCGACACCCTCCAGCCGATGGAGGACCCTCGCGGGACCGTCACCTCCTGGGGTCTGGGCTACACCTACAAGTTCACCGACCCGCGCCTGAAGCTGGACGTGGCCGTCGAGCGTCACGACTTCTACCGGCCGACCAGCCTGAGCACCCGCTTCGGCGGTGGCCAGAACCTGGTCGACCTGCAGACCACCATGGGCCACTTCCAGTTGGGCTGGGAGCTCGACGATCGCTGGAACCTGCGTGGTGGCGTGGACCTGTCCAATATCCGTGGCCATTGGGACCCGGCCGGCCTGTACAATGCCTATAGCCGCAACCCCAACTTCGACACGGTGAACACGACGCAGATCGCCCCCTTCGTGGGATTCGATTGCGATGTGTCGGCCAACACCGCGTGGTCGATGGACTTCACCTACTACGACACCAACGACAACATGCCCACGGGGATCTATGGTGGGCGCCGGAGCAACAACGACGGAGTTCCCAGCGCCAACTTCACCAACCATCCCTTCGACTGGCAGGGCTGGCAGTTGACCAGCAGCTTCTCGGTCAAGTTCTAGGCTCTTCGGCCTGAACGCCATCTGCGGTCTGGGCCTCGCCTTCGGGCGGGGCCTCTCGCCATCTGCGGTCTGGGCCTCGCCTTCGGGCGGGGCCTCTCGCCATCTGCGGTCTGGACCTCGCCTTCGGGCGGGGCTCCGTCTTGCGCGCGCGGAGCCTCAGTCCGCCCGCAACTCCTCGTGTGCAGGATATCCAGGCCGTTCCCAGAATATCCGGTCTTCAGCTCCGCGTCGGGGGGGGCGGCCTGTCTTGCCCGAAACTCGAGGCTTCAGATTCTTGGAGGTGGCACGATATCATGAAGAAAGCTCTGGTTACGGGCGGATTGGGCTTTGTCGGCACGCACCTGGTGGACCGTCTCTTGTCCGAGGGGTTCCAGGTGACGATCGTGGACAGCCTGATCAGCAACGTGATGCAGCCCTCCGATTACGAGGCCTCGTGCCGGGTGATCGTCGGGGCCATCGAGGATGTCGCCCGGGACCTGTTCCCCCCTGCGCACAGCTTCGATGAGATCTACCATCTGGCCAGCGTGGTCGGGCCGGCGGGAGTCCTCAAGCACTCCGGCGAGATCGCCCGACAGGTGGTCACCTCGGGGGAGGCCGTGGTGGAATTGGCCCTGGCCCACAAGGCCAGCCTGGTCGAGGTCTCGACCTCCGAGGTGTATGGCCGGGCCGGCACCTTCCGCGAGACCGACAGTTGCATCATCCCCGGGCGTTTCACGGTCCGCCTGGAGTACGCGGTGGCCAAGCTGACCTCCGAGATCGCCGCGATCAACCGCGCGCGGGTCACCGACCTGCACGTGAACATCGTGCGCCCCTTCAATATCGCCGGACCCCGTCAGTTGCCCGGAGGAGGGTTCGTCCTGCCCCGTTTCGTCATCGCTGCCCTGACGGGCGCCCCCCTGACGGTCTTCGGGACCGGCCAGCAGGTGCGGGCCTTCACGGATGTCCGCGACATCGTCAGTGGCATCGTGGCGGTCATGCGCTCGTCTCATCGCAGCCGGGTCTTCAACCTTGGCAACCCGGCCAACGAGTTGTCGATCATGGAACTGGCGCATCGCGTCCGCGACGTGGTGGGCAGCCGTTCGCCGATCATCAACGTGGATCCCAAGACCCTCTTCGGGCCCCTGTATGAGGAAGGCTTCGACAAGGTTCCTGAGGACACGCGGGCCCGTGAAGACCTGTCCTGGAAGCCGCGCTTCACCCTGGAGGACACGATTCGGGATACCATGAACTGGTACTCCGAGCGCCCCCACATGTTGACCAGCATGGACGAACAGGGCGAAGAGGTCCTGGTCGGGGCGGTTGCCGAGACCAGAGCCTGAAGCCCCTTCGCGGAGGTCGGCCGTGGGTTCTCCAAGTGGCGGCCTCCGGGTTGCAGTGGATGCCTCCTTCCTGGCCTTGAACCAGGCCAGCGGCCTGAGGACCTACACGCTCAATCTCCTCCGGGCCCTGGTCAGGACCGGCGCCTTTCAGGAGTTGCGCTGTTTCTACCTGTATTGGAGGGCGCAGGCTTCCCGTCCCCTTCTCCCCGGCACCCGGGAGCGGGTCTTGCGCGTCCCGCGAAGGCTTCTCGAGAAGAGTTGGGACCTGCTGGCCTGGCCTCCGATTGACTGCCTGGCCGGGAGGGCCGAGGTCTTCCACTCGGTCCACGCCCGGATCCCTCCCCAGCGGAGGGGCGGGAGGGTCCTGACGGTCCATGACCTCCGGGAGTATCGGCTGCCCGGACTCTTCCCCCATCTTCAGGCGGCCCGGGCCGCCCGTTCGGCCATGGCCCGCCGGGCGCACCGGGTCGTGGTCATCTCGGAGAGCACCCGCCGGGACGCCATCGAGTGGATGGGGGTGGACCCCGATCGCGTGCGTGTGGTCCCCAATGGGTTGGATCCGGCCTTCCTCCAGCCCCTCCCGGCCGATTCCCTGAGGGATTTCCATGAGCGTCGGGGCCTGGCTCGACCCTATGTCCTCTTCCTCTCCAGCGGGGATCCCAGAAAGGGCCTGGCGGAGGCCTGTGCGGCTTTCCGCCAGGCCTGTGGGCGGGGACTTGCAGGCTTCGACTTCGTCGTGGCCGGTGAACTGCCTCGGGGCGCCCAGGATCTTCTGGCACGGGCCGGAAATCCGGAGCGGGTTCGCGTCCTGGGGGTCGTTTCGGATGCAGAGATCCCCATGCTCCTGGCCGGGGCCCGCTGCCTGCTCTTCGCCTCCCACTACGAGGGGTTTGGGCTCCCCCTTCTCGAGGCCTTTGCCTGCAGGACCCCGGTTGTGGCCTGCAGGAACTCCTCCATCCCTGAGGTGGCCGGGGAGGCCGCTGTTCTGGTCCCGACCGGGGATGCCGAGGCTCTGGCCGAAGGGGTGCTGCGCCTGGAGCAGGATCAGGGTCTCCGCCAGGACCTGGTGGAACGGGGGCTGGCCCGGTGTCGGGAGTTCACCTGGGCCCGGGCTGCGGAGTTGATGGTCGAGGTGTATCGGGAGGCGGCAGCGGAAGGATGTTGAGGAGCCTTCTGACCCGCCATGCCTACATGCCATTGGTCTCAGCCCTGCAGGGAGAGTCCATGTTCGCCTGCCTTCGCGAACTCGAAGAGACCCAGTTCCTGGAGCCGGAGGGGTTGAAGCGCCGGCAATTCGAGGAGCTCCGCAAAACCATCCGGGCTGCGGCCCGGATCCCCTTCTATCGGGAGAGGGGAGATCCGGTCGACCTGGCCGACTGGGAGGAGTTCCTGGAGCTTCCCGTCCTGGAGAAGGCGCAGGTCCGTGCCCACTACGAGAGCCTGCGCCACCCCGGACCCGGCGAGAGCCAGGGCCATACCAGCGGCTCGACCGGAGAACCCGTCCGCTTCACCCACGGCCCGCTCTTCCGGAGCCGTCACGAGGCCGGGCAGTGGCGTGCGCGAGGGTGGTATGGCGTGCGTCCGGGCGATGGAGTGCTTGCCGTCTGGGGGCGCCCGGTCGGCCCGGCGCGGGAATGGGCCCTGCTTCGCCTCAAGAGTTTTTTGAACCATCTGCTCCACGTGTCTGCCTTCGACCTCTCGGAGGAGTTCATCCGGGGGCTCTATCCCCGGATCCGCCGATTGCGCCCCCGCCTGGTCTACGGCTACCCTTCGGGGCTGGAGGTCCTGGCCAGACAGGCCGCTTCGGACGGCTTCCGCCTCGACGATCTCGGGGTCCGCGTGGTGGCCTGCACGGCCGAGGTCCTGTACGGTTTCCAGCGCGAACTCCTAGAAGAGGCCTTCGGCGCCCCGGTGGCGGACGTCTACGGCTGCGCCGAGTTCGGTTCCTTTGCCCATCAGTGCCCGCAGGGGCGCATGCACGTGGCCTGCGAGAATGTGGTGGTCGAGTTTCTCGACGATTCCGATCGCCCGGTCCCCAGCGGCACTCCGGGGCAGGTCGTGGTGACTTCCCTGCACAACCCGGGGATGCCGCTGATCCGCTATCGGGTCGGGGACATGGCCGTTCCGATCGAGGGGGTCTGTCCATGCGGGCGGAACCTGCCCTTGATGGATATCCGGACCGGAAAAGTCGGCCAGATGGTGCGGACCGCGGGGGGGAGGATCTTCTCGACCGAGCTCTTCGATTACGTCAACAAGAACCTGCTGGCCTCGGGGCACCGTCAGATCCAGGCCTTCCATGTGGTCCAGACCACCCTGGAGGACTTCACCGTGCGCTACGTCTCCGAGGCTTCCGAACCCGGAGCCGCCCTGGCCGCCTGCGAGAAGGGGTTGCGTGAGGTCTTGGGGGGGCAGGCCCGGGTCCTCTTCGAAAGGGTCGAGGAGATCCCGCGCCACCCGGGCGGGAAGCTGGGTTACTTCACCTGCGAGGTGCCCCCGGACGCGGCACCCTGACCGCCTCGACGCTCCGGCGCACGAGCCCGGTTCAGCGGCCCTGTTTCTGTTCCAGGCGGCGGATTTTCTGGGCCAGGCGGGCGTTCTTCGGGTCCTGGCGCAGGGCATCCCGGTAGTAGCGCATGGCGGTCTCCGGGGAGCCCTGCTCGGAGTAGAGGTCCCCGAGCCGGCTCAGGAGATCCACGTCCGTCGAGCGCCGGCGCAGGCCTTGCTGGAGCAGCTCCTTGGCCGCGGAGAAATCGCCGCGGGCCACCAGGGCATCGCAGAGAAGGACCCGGATCCAGCCTTCCCAGGGGCGCTCCCCCAGCCGCTCCCGGAGGATTTCCTCGGCCCGGGCGGATTGGCCCTCCTTGAGTTCCAGGGCCACGAAGCGCTCCAGGGCCCGGCGCTGGCAGGCGGCGTTGGCCTCCCCCGGGCCGGCGGTCGAGGTGGCGATGCGGGCCAGCCTGGAACGTCCCTCGGCGGCCCGGCCCTGGGCCAGTTCCAGGTCGGCCAGGCTCAATTCGGCGCAGGTGTCGCTCGGGTCCATCTCGAGCAGGACCTTCAGGGCCCGTTCCAGCGGGGCGGGTTCCCGGGCGGTCTTCAGGAGGGTGAGCGTCTCCCGGGCGATCCGCAGGGCCTCCTCCCGGTCCTCGCCGGCGAATTCCCGCAGCAGGGCGATTCCGCCCCCCTCCTGGCTGCGCTCGATGGCGGCCACCAGGACGGCCACGTTGCGCGCCACGCTGCCGTTGATCGGCATGCTGCGCCACAGGGCCCGGGCAGCCTCGGGAAGCTGTCCCCGGCGCAGGTGGACGCCGGCCAGGGCCGCCTCGAGCCGCAGGTCGTTGGGAGCCTTTGAACGCATCTCCAACAGGATCTCTTCGGCTGCCTCGACCTCGCCCGACTCGCGGCTCAAACGCGAGAATTCCAGGGCGATCGGCAGGTCCGAGGGGCTCAAGCGATGGGCCGTACGGGCCCGTTCCCGCGCCTGGGAGAGCCGTTCCGGGTCCTGATCCAGCCGGGACTGGCGCTCCTCGAGCCGGGCCAGGCGCAGATGGTGGCCGGGGTTTCGGGGTTCCAGGTCCAGGGCGGCCAGGGCGGCCACCGAGGCCTGCTCCCAGCGCAGGGTTCGGGCCAGGGCATCGGATTCGCCTGCCAGTCGATCCGCGCGGACCATGTCCAGCCCCAGGAGGAGGGCCAGCACGCTGCCCAGGCCCAGCATCAGGGCGACCGGAGCGACCACCAGCCAGGACGCGCCGCGCGGGCGATGGGTCGAAAGCGAGTCCGAGAGGCACAGGCCCATGGCCGCACACCACCAGAGGAGATCGGCCGGGACGGGGAGGGCGAAGTTCAAGGTGGCGTAGACGGCGATGGCCGCCAGGGCGCCGGCGGCGCCCGCCGATTCGGCCGGGAAGGGCCCTGAGAGGGCGCAGCGACCGGCCCGCACCAGGGGCAGGCCCAGGACGCAGGCGAACAGCACCAGGCCCGGCACCCCGGTCTCCACCAGGACCTGCATGTAGTCATTGTGGGCGGCGTTGACGTAGGCCCGGATCCCGGTCGGGCGGTGCTCCTGGAAGGCCAGGTGGAAGGTTCCCGGACCGCTCCCCAACCAGGGACGCGCGGCCACGCACTTCAGGCCGTCGCGCACCACGGCCTTGCGCATGGCCATCCCCTGATGATCCTGCTGCAGGACCAGTTCCCCCCAGCGACCCAGGGCGGGGGTCAGGATCTGGGTCAAGAGCAGCAGCAAGGTCAGCAGGAAGGTGGGCGCCAGTCCCAGCACGGCGCTGCGCCGGCCAGACTCGTCGCGGCGGCACACGAGCAGGAGTCCATAGGTGGCCAGCCCCACCACCAGGCCCAGGGCCCCGGCCCTCGAACCGGTGAAGAGCACGGCTGTCAGGAGCACCCCGGAACAGGCTGCCAGGGGGAGGGTCAAGGTGCCGGGAAGTGCCCCGCTCAGGCCCACCGCCAGGAGCAGGGCGACCACCAGCACGGCCGAGAGGCAGTCCGGATTGGTAAAGGTGATGGCCAGTCGGGGCAGGGTCTTCCCGGTCCCCAAGGCCTGGAGGATTTCCGGCATGGTGGTCCAGAGTCCGAAGAGGGCCAGGCCGGTGGCCGCCAGGACCAGCAGCAGGGCTCCGGCACGCCAGAAGCGGACGACCTGGGTCCCCAGTCCGAAGGCCACCATGATGGCCAGACCGCCGATCCAGGAGACCAGGGCGACCTCGCTGAGGTGGCGGTCCAGGCCTGCCGGAGCGCCCAAGGCGCCCCAGGCGATCAGCGCCAGCCAGGCCAGCGCGTTCAAGGCCAGGCTGCGGTTGGCCGCCAGGCGCAAGGAGGCCAGGGCACCCAGGAGGCCCAGGGCGCCGCCCGCTGCCAGCACGAGGGCTGGCCGCGGGGCGGTGATCCCCGGGGTCAGGAGCAGGGAGCCCGCGGCCAGCAGGCACCCGCCCAGCAGAAGGACCAGGGCCTCCGGATGCGCAGGAGGCTCGCGACGGTGGCCGTTGGTGGAGACGGGGGACTCGCTCATGGGTAGCCGAAGACCGCCCGCCCCAGGAAGAGCAGGTTGAGCAGGTTGAATCGACCCCTCTGGGCCGGCGCCGGAACGTAGACCACGTCGCCGTCAAAGACGGGGACCAGCACCGTGGTGTCCCCCTTCTTGATGTAGGGGGTCAGGTCGTGCCGTTCGGTCTTCTGTCGCCCGGCCCGCACGTCTTCGGCCCGGATGATGGTGACATCGTCGAGGGTCTTGGGATCGGTCACGCCGGCCCGCATGATCACGTCCAGGACGTTCTCTCCGGCCTGGAGGGTCAGGGGGCCGGCCTGGCTGACTCCGCCCAGCAGGACGACCTGGCGTTCGGGGATCCGGAGGCTGTCGCCCTGCATGAGGACCCGAGCCTCTTCGGGAAGTGGGGAATCCGGTCGGGAGAGGTCCAGGACCACGGGGGCGGGCAGGGTGGCTCGTTGAAGGACCACCCGGTTGAGCGCCGCCCCGGGCTTGGGTCCCCCGGCGGCGTGCAGCGCCCGCCAGGGATCGCAGGCCGTCCGTGGCAGGGCGTAGACGCCTGGGTTGGCCACGTCGCCCACGACGCTGATCTGGGTTCCTGCCAGCAGGTAGAGGATGTCGCCGGGCTCAACCAGGATCTGGGGAACCTCGGTCGCGGTGGGGTCCGGAGGGGCCAGGCTGACCGTCTGGGACTGGCCGCCCCGCATGAGGACGGCGGTGGACAGATCGGCGTTGGGCGTATTGCCTCCGGCCATGGCCAGGACATCCAGGACGGAGGCGCCCGGCAGGATCGCATACTTGCCCGGCTTGGCCACCTCGCCCAGGATCGTGACGTCCTGGCGTGCCATGGAGCGCAAGCCCACCTGGACGCTGGGGTTCTTCAGGTCGCGAGCCAGGCGCTTTTCGAGGATTTGCCGCAGTTCCTCGAGAGTCCGCCCGGAGGCGGGGATCTCGCCGGCCAGGGGATGGTACAGACCTCCGTCGCTGCGAAGCCGATAGACCCTCTCCAGATCGGGCAGGGCCACGATGAGGATCTCCACCTCGTCGCCCGGGATCAACCGGTGCCCCTGCGAGGGTGGGGGCTGGGGCCGTGGGGAGGGCCCGAGGGGCTCCCGGGCCGCCAGAGGTCCGGTGAAGGCCAGCAGGCAGAAGGCCAACATCAGGAACCTCAGGATCCTCTTGTCTTCGGGAACGGGCATGGGGCACCTCGGGGGGGTATGAACCACGGATGGTCCCTCGCTTTCTCTGCACCCGGGCCATTCCCTCCGGATTCCACGAAGCGCCGCCTCGGGGAGGCACCTTTCCAGGATTCGCGACGGGCAGTCCGAACATGTGGTAGAATGGGCTGCTCAGGCCTGCCCGGACGGCTGGAGGGTTCCGCCGCGAGGGGCCGGTTTTTTGTCGATCAACCGTTCTCGTGAGGTGGCTGGAATGGATCTCTGGAAGGCCCTGCGGATTGCCCGCCAGCGCAAGTGGGAGTTCCTGGCTGCGACCCTGGTGGCCCTGGTCCTGCTGGGCCTGACCGCCGATCGGAGCGTGGTCCCCACGGTCTATACCTCCACTGCCAAGGTCCTTCTGACTCCGCCCTCACCGGTTGAAGCCGGGGAGGGCACCCAGGGAGCCGGCCTGAAGGTCTGGTTTGCCGACCAGAGCCTGCTCAGTGAGTTGATCCTCAGTCAGGAGCTGATGGGTCGGGTGGCTGGCCGCCTGGGCCTGGCCGATGGCGGGAACCTGCTGCGAGAGCAGATCAAGCTCAAACCGGTCTCGGAGAACCGGGGTCAGGTGACCTTGCTGGCCATTTCGGTGACCGCCCCGGACGGCGAGGAGTCCCAGAAGCAGACCCGGGCCCTGGTCGAGGAGTTCATCACCTACGTCGAGGAGCTTTCCGCACGCGAGTTCGCCAGCACCCGTCAGTTCCTCGAGGATCTGGTGGCCGAGGCCCGGGGCAACCTGGACAAGACCGAGACGGCCATCCTCAAGTGGCAGGCGGATCACGAGGCCCTCAGCGTCGAGCAGGCCCTGGCCGCCCTGACGGATCGCGAGAACCAGCTCGAAGGCCAGAAGAACAGCCTTCAGCAGCAGATCGCGGGCTTGAGATCCGAGCTGACCCAGCTTGAGGATTTCTCCAGCGGGGGCAGCTCCACTCCGCCTTGGGCCGTCCTGGGCCAGGAGAGGTCGGGGCTGGCGGCCTTGCAGCAGGATGTCTCCCAGCAGCGTCTGAAGCTGGCCGAGCTGCACGAGGTCTTCACCGAGGAGAGTCAGCAGATCCGCGAGCAGGCCAGACGCCTGGGGATCGTCGAGGGGGTCTACAATCGGGAACTGGCGGCCACGGTCCGCTCCTTCGTCGAGGAGAAGCAGGCTGCCCTGAGCAAGTCCCTGGCCGCCATGCGCGCGGTCGATGCCGGCCTGGCCGAGATCCGCAAGAAGCGCGACGTGGGCGACCAGCGCCTGCAGCTTGCCCGCTTGCAGCGCCAGCTCGCCATGTATGAAGAGAACTACAACGCCCTGATGACCCAGCTCTACAAAGCTCGCGTCTCGGAACAGGGCAGCCGCCGCTCGGGCGCGATCTCCGTCCTGGAGGCCCCCGGTCCCGGGCAGCCGACCCTGATCGTCGAGAGGCCGAGCAATGCCCGCCGTCTCCTGATCGGTTTCCCCTTCTGCCTGATCTTCGGCTTCACGGTCGTGTTGTTGCTGGACTACCTGTCCTCGTCGATGCGCATCCGTCCTCGCGTCGAGGAGGCCCTCAACCTGCCGATCCTCGGTTCGATTCCCCGTCTGCCCGACGACCTGGCCGAGGAGTGGGAGGAGCTCAAGCAGACCGCCGTGCGCGAGCTGGTCGCGGTGGGGGCCGGTGGCCGCCCGGGGCAGGGCCCGCTCAACGGAAACGGCAATGGCAACGGTCGGCGGAACGGAAACGGTCAGCGCAATGGGAATGGCCGCTCCCACACCGTCAACCGGGTGAACTGAGCCTGAATCTGCCGCCGAATGCCACGGTAGGCGGCGGATTCAGGTTGAGCCCCGGCTTCAGGCCCGCGAGGAGGGCTCCGGCCTGAAGGCCGGGGCCTTCCTCATCTCTCCGGGCTGATCTCTCCGCGGCTCTGAACCAGGATCTCGGAATAGAGGGCTTCCAGGCGCTCGAACATCACCTGGTCGCTGAATTCTTCGGCCCTCTTCTGACCCGCCTTCCCCATCTGCCGACGCAGAGCCGGGTCCTGGAGCAGGCGCAGCAAGGCCTCGGCCAGGGCCCCGGGATCCCGGGGAGGCACCAAAAGTCCCGTCTCGCCGTCGGCCACCACATCGGGAAGGCCTCCGACGCGGGTGGCCACCACCGGAAGTCCCGCTGCCATGGCCTCGACCGCCGCGCGGCCCATTCCCTCGTTGTGGGAGGGCAGGACGAAGAGGTCGCTTCGCCGCAGGGCGGGCGCGGGATCCTCCAGACGCCCCAAGAGCTCGACCCGGGAATCCAGGCCCAGGGAGTGGATTCGCTCGAGCACGGCTTCGCGCAGGGGGCCGTCGCCGACCAGGAGCAGTCGGGCGCTGGGAAAGCAGGTCACGACCCGGGCCATGGCCTCCAGGAGGTCGAGGACCCCCTTGACCTCGACCAGGCGGGCCACGAAGCCGATGGTCGGGTCCTGGCCTTCTCCGGGCTCCTCCGGCCTTCCCCGGTAGCGCTCCAGCGGGACGCCGCTGGGAATGACCACGAAGCAATCCTCAGGGGCGATCCCCTCCTGCAGGTGATCGCGCAGGTCGCCCTGGGTCAGGGCCACGATCCGATGGGTCATCCGGGCGGTGAGCCGCTCGACCTCGCGGAAGGCTCGGGTCTTCCAGGATGAGAAGTAGCCATGGAAGACATGGCCATGGGGGGTGTGCACCACCGCGGGCACCCTCCGGAGCGCGGCTGCCCAGCGCCCCAGGATTCCGGCTTTGGAAGTGTGGGTGTGGACCACTTCAAATCTCTGGTGGCCCATCAACTTCCAGAGCGCCAGCAGGGCCCTGAGGTCGCGCGCGGGAGAGGGGTCGCGGACCAGGTCGGGGAGGACGACCAGGCGGTAGGGATCCCGGGTCGCCTCCTCCAGGAGGCTGCCCTCCGGGCCGGCCTCGGGGCCTGTGACCAGCGTCACCTCGTGTCCCCGGCGGGACTGCTCGGCGGCGCACATCATGGTGTTGCGCTGGGCCCCCCCATGGATGAGTCGGGTGATGACGTGCAGGATCCTCAAGATTGGGACTCCCGAAGCCGGGAGCGGCCCACGACCAGGCCGACCAGCAGAAGATAGGCCTCCATGGGGCGGATCAGGTAGAAGGTCTCGGCGACCAGACCGCTCACCACCAGGGCCACCAGGACGCTGAAGAGCGAGCCGGCCAGGCTCTTGAGAAGCGGGTCGCAGGTCTCGGCTTCGATCTTCTTGAGAGTCCGGCCCAGGGCCCAGAGCAGGCCCAGAAGCAGGGCCAGGCCGACCAGTCCGTGGTAGACCCACTCGCACAGGTACATGTTGTCGATGGCGCCCAGTCCGATTCTTCCCGTCCCCAACCCGAAGATCGGGTTTCGGGGGATCACCTCGGTGATCACGTGGCGGGCCACCAGGAGCCGGGCCACCATCGACGAGGAACCCCGCGAGGGCATGTCCTCGGGATTGGAGACCAGGCCGCTCCAGGTCTGGTTGAGCTCCATCCCGGTCCCCTCGAAGCGACCTTGAACCGAATCCGGCATCAGCATCCAGGCAGGGAAGGCGATGACCGCCAGGCCTGCCAGGATCGGGATGAGATTCTTCCTGGTCCGCCAGGCCTCCAGGACGACCAGGACTCCGGCGCAGATCAGGCCGCCTCGGGAGGCCGTGGCCAGCAGCGCGGCCAGTCCCGTGAGGGCGCCCAGGCTCAGCGAGATGCGTTCGCAGGAACCCCGGATATGCGGCAGGGCTCCGAAGACCAGGCCGAGCAGCACGACGATGAAGAGGGCCGTCGAGGTCTCCTGGGCCTTGATCACGCCCGAGGCCCGGTGCAGTTGGGGATTCGAGTACAGCTCCCAGAGGACCGAGAGGTTCAGGATCGGCGCTGCCAGGGAGAAGACGCGGATGATCCGGAGCCAGGCCCACTCCGAGGTGACCACGGTCGCGCCCAGGAAGTAGACGACGAAGAACTCGGCCCGTTTCAGGAGGTACATCCCTCCGCGGCCCAGGGGACCCTGCTCGGAGAACAGGAAGTAGGCTGCGGCATCCCAGGCCAGGAGCAGAATCATCGGAGCCAGCAGGGGGATGGGATCGGAGACCCTGCGGCTCCGGGCGCCGTGGCCTTCGGTCGCACGCGCTCCGACGAAGACCAGAACCAGGACGGGCAGCAGCAGGTCGCTGACCCGGACTTTGTCGAAGCCCAGGAAGTTGAATTCCGGAGAGACCGCCACCGCCGCTGCGTAGAAGAGCATCGGCCATGAAGGGTCGATCCGGTGGTGGCCCTGGGGCCTGCGCCCGGAAACGGAGGTTCGGGTCATCGGGGCTCTCGCGGACAGAGGGTCTCCAGGAAGTCTCCCAGGGGCTCGAGCACTCTCTCCCAGGTGAACTCCCTCTCGACCCGGAGCCGGCCGGCACGGCCCATTTCCCGGGCTCGAACGGGATCTCGCAGCAGGGCCAGCAGGGCCCGGGCCAGGTCCTCCGGGTCGCCGGGATTCACCAGCAATCCGCTGACGCCGTCCTGGACGGCCTCGACCACTCCACCCGAACGTCCGCCGATCACCGGCCGCCCACAGGCTCCGGCTTCCAGGAAGACGATCCCGAATCCCTCGACGTGGCCGCTGGAGGGGATCTCCCGGCTGGGCATCACGAAGAGGTCCAGGGTGCGGAACCACTCCGCCAGCTCCTCCTCATCGGCCTCGCCCGCGAAATGCACGGAGCCGCCGATTCCCAGTTCCCGGGTCAGGGCTTCCAGTTGGGGACGATCCGGCCCGTCTCCCACCACCAGGTACAGAGCGTCGGGAAACTCCTCCAGGACGCGGGGCATGGCTCGCAGGACCGTGTCGAATCCCTTGCGCTCGACCAGCCGGGACAGGGTGCCGATCACGGGACGCCCCTCCAGCGAGAGCCGGCCGCGCCAATCGGGGCCGACCGGTGCGAAGCGTTCGGGATCGACGCCGGGGTAGAGCACCTCGATGCGGTTCTGGACCCCGAACTCCACCAGGCGTCGGCGGGTGTCCGCGCTCACCGCGTAGACCCGTTCGGCTCCGTCGTAGGTCTGCCGGTAGAGCCGCCGCATCAGCGGGCTCTCGCGGAATCGGGCGAATTCCAGTCCATAGGCGAACATCAGGTAGGGGCTGCGGCAGCCCAGGGCTCGGGCCAGTCGCATGGCCAGCCCCCCATAGGCCACGTTCATCGGCAGGATGACCTCCGGCGGCCGGGCCAGGAGGCGACAGGCCGCCCGGGTCAGCAGCGGGAGGCCCCTCAGATAGCCCCAGTCATAGCCCGGGGTCCGCCAGACCCGACACGGGTCGGCTTGGTCGTGCTCCTGCCACCCGGTCTGGCGGGGGGCCACCACCTCGAGTTGATGGCCCCGTCGAGCCAGATCGGCGGCCAGGTGGAAGGCCAGGGAGCTGATCCCTCCGCGGATCGGGGGGTAATCCGTGCTGACCATCAGGATCCGGCTCAAGGGGCCACCTCCGTGGGGCGGGCCTCTTCGGCGGGGCGGTCCTCCTGGAGCGGGGCCCGGTCCAGCCACAGGGCGAAGACCAAGGCCAGGAAGAGCAGGCCTCCGAAGACCATCGAGGCCTGCTGCAGCCCCAGGTTGGCCATGGCCACCGCGCAGGATCCGGTCAGGACGGCCAGCAGGTACATCACCAGGAGGGCCTCGCGGCCGGAGAGGCCCATGGCCACCAGGCGGTGGTGGGTGTGGTCCCGGGCGCACATGGTGATGGGGTCGGTCCAGGTCCGGTACTTGCCGTGCAGGCCTCGGGAGACCAGGATCATCCCGAAGTCGAAGAGGGGGACGGCCAGAAGGGTCACGCCCATCAGGATGGCCTTGAGCCCGCTTCCGGCCCATTCGCCCAGGACGATCATCGCGGCCAGGCTGAAGCCGATGAAGAAACTGCCCGAGTCGCCCAGGAAGATCCTGGCGCGAGGGCGAGGGTAGTTCCACCACAAGAAGCCGGCGCAGGCCGCGCCCAGGGCCAGGGCCACCAGGGCCAGGTCCTTCTGGTAGGTGGCCCAGGCGATGCTGAAGGCGAAGAGCGCCGAGATCCCTGCCAGCCCTGAGGCGGCGCCGTCGGCGTTGTCCACGCCGTTGAAGGCGCTGGAGACCAGGCCCATCCACAGGAAGGTCAGAACGAAGGCCAGCGGGAGGGGAAGGGCAAAGGCCCGCAGGTAGACCCCGCCCTCCATCAGCAGGGCCGTGGCGGCCGCCAGCGCCCCCAGCTTGACGTTGGCGCTGACCCCGCGCATGTCGTCCAGCAGGCCGACCAGCACGATGAAGAATCCTCCCAGGAGGAAGGCCTGCACTCCCGAGGACAAGAGCCCTGCGGCCAGGAGCGACACGGTGAAGCCTCCGAAGACGCCCAGGCCACCCAGGGTCGGCGTCGCCTCCAGGTGCTGCTTGTGGGCCCCGGGGCGATCCATCAGGTCCAGGCGTCGGGAGATCTCCCGCACCAGCCCGGTCAGGATCAGCGAGGCCGCGAAGCCTGCCAGGAGCACCCGGAACATCGGCCAGAAGGTCTCGCTCAAGACAACTCCTCCCGGACGGCCTGGAACACCCGGTCGATCTCCCGGGGGCTCAGGCCGGGGTAGAACGGAAGCGACAGGGTCCGCCGCCAGGCCTCCTCGGCGTGGGGGAACTCGCGGGCCGGGAGCCCCAGGTAGCGGTGCAGGGGTCGGAAGACCGGGCGGGCTGCCCCGACCCCGCGGTCTCGGAGGGCCCGCAGGAGGCCCGGCAGGCGCCGGGAGGGGACCCGGGCCAGGAAGCGGTAGTGGACCTGTCCGGGGAGCTCCGGAGCCACCTCCAGCAGATTTCCCAGCTCGGTGCGGTAGCGCGCGGCCAGGGCCCGGCGTTCCTCCAGGAAGGACCCCAGGCGACGGAACTGGATCCGGAGCAGGGCGGCGGAGACCTCGGTCATC
>JALHDH010000026.1 GCA_022839105.1 bacterium | reverse complement strand
CGAAAGACTCGTCCATGACTCCACTCAAACGGCAAACCTTCCCTCATCCCAAGGTTCCTGGAAATCCAGCCTCTTCCTCCCCTGCCGGGGCGCCGTGGGCGTCCCGGAGGTTGCGAGGGCCTTTGGCCCTCGAGGTTCAAAAAGGAGGGCACCCCGACCTCTTGCAGGATTCCCGGATCCCCCCCGCGTAAAGCCTCCGGTTCCCGCCAGGGAAAGCCCTCCGAAAAGCGGGCCCGAGCCGGCCACGAAGAGGCGCCGCGGGAGACGGCTCGTGACGGGAAGACCCGCCTCGAACCGGGTTTGAAGAAGGAAGGTCCCAGAAGATGTATTCCCTGTCCATGGTGGTCCCGGCCTTCAACGAAGAAGAGCTTCTCGAAGAGTTCGTCCGCAAGTCGGTGCAGGACATATCCGCGGTCAGCGACGACTTCGAGATCGTCCTGGTCAACGATGGCTCGACCGACCGCACCCTGGAGATCGCCCACAAACTGGCCCGGGAAATCCCGCAGCTCAAGATCGTCGACCTGGGCCGCAACCTGGGCAACGGCGCCAACGTGATGGTGGGCTTCCGGCACGCCACCAAGGAGATCGTCTTCAACAACACGGTGGACGCCTTCTTCAACACCGAGGATCTGGCCTGGATCCTGCCCCACCTGGATCGCTACGACTCGGTCAGCGGCTACCGCTCGGATCTCTCGGCCAACAGCCTGTACGGCAAGATCCTCACCCTGGGGAACCTGACCCTGATCCGGCTCCTCTTCCCGCTCAAGCTCAAAGCCTACCAGACGGTGCAGTTCCATCGCCGCAGCCTCTTCGACGACATCGAGATCGAGGCGCGCAGCTCGTTCGTCTCGCCCGAGCTGCTGATCAAGGCCCACGCCACGGGCCGGACCATCGGCGAGGTCCAGGTCGTCTTCCACCCCCGGACCAAGGGCACGGCCAAGGGCGGCGGCCTGAAGCATGTCGTTCGAACCTTCCGGGACATCCTCCGCCTGTGGGTCAGGTGGGTCGTGTTGCGGCGCCCGATGACGGTGATCCGCGAGCAGGCCGACCGACCTGAGGGAGAAGTCACCCAATACCCCGACCCACAGACCTAGGAGGTCTTGATGTACCGAGGCAAGCTGGTCAGCCTTCGCCCCTTCACCGAAGCCGAGGCCCTTCTCTACCTGGACTGGCTCAACAAGATCGAGACCGCTTCACAATTGGGTCGGGCCTTGCCGGTGACCCCCCTGGAGCACCGGAGCTGGTACGAGGGCCTCGTCCAGCGCCAGGACGCGGTGGTCTTCGCGGTCTACCCCGAAGAAGACTCGCGATACATCGGAAATGTCTGGCTCTGGGACATCCACCCCATCCACCGGAGCGCCGAGCTGCGTATCTTCCTGGGCGACCCCGAAGCCCGGGGGCGCGGCTACGGGACCGATGCCTGCCGGGTCCTGCTGGACTTCGCCTTCCGCAGAATGAACCTGCACAAGGTCTACCTCTACGTCCTGGCCTCCAATCCCCGGGCCCGACGCACCTTCGAGAAGGCCGGCTTCCGCGAGGAGGGGCTGCTGCGCGACGAGTTCTACGTGGACGGCTCCTACCGCGATGTCCTGCGGATGTCCGCCCTGGCCACCGACCCCTGGCCCCCGCCGGCCCTGGCCTCTTCCGAGGAGGCTTCGGAGACCTCGGAGCCCTCCGCAGAACCCGCCACCTGAGGCCTGGTTCGCCCGGGCGGCCCCCGGGTTTCCGCCACGATATTGCGGAAAGACCGCAGGATCGTGGCGGAAACCGCGCAAGCCCTCATGCAGGACCCCGCCCGCAGGGCCCGGAAGCCTTCAGGATGAGAAGAAAAAACGCCCTCTCAATCCTGGCCCTCCTGGGGCTCGCGCTCTTCCATCTCTCGACTCCGGTCCGGGCCCAGGACCCCCGGGCGGTGGTCCTGGAGTTCTACAAGCCCTACTCGGGGGATGGCACGGTGAACCTGCGCGAACACATCACCCGAAACATGGCCTGCATGGAAGCCGACCTGGGCGGGATGCTGGTGGAGATCGCGGGGAAACAGCCCGGCCAGGACGAAGCCTGGTTGGACTTCGACCCCTTCATCAACGCGCAGATGAACGCCGCCAGCATGACCATAGGCCGGGCCAGCCTCCAGGGCAACCTGGCCAGCGTTCCCGTGGCCGTCTCCTACCGGATCCCGGGCCGCGAGACCCCGGCCGTGAAGGTCTTCCTGCGTCGGACGGGCCAGGACTGGCGGATCGCCAACTTCGTCTACCCGGCCCGGGACGGGGCGCCCTCCTGGGACCTCAAGAGCTGGCTGCGAACACAACTGGGACGATGATCCGAGCCCTTCCCCTCAGGGGGATCCGGGCTCCAGGAGAACCAGCCTCAGGCTGTCCAGCCGTGGGACCGCCTGCTCGAGGGCTTTGAGCACGCCCCCCAGGCGCGATCGGTGGGCCTGGACCTCTTCGGCCGAGACCGCCGGATTCACCCGGTGAAGCTCCTCCAGGCGCGAGTGCTCCTGGCCCAGATCCCGCCGGGCGCGCTGCAGGGCCGCCTCGCGCAGGGGTCCCGAGCGTTCCAGGGCCAGCTCACCGGCCCTCTGGAGAAGGACTTCCAGCCTGTCGCCCAGACGGGCACACAGAGCCCCCACAGTGGGAGCCTGCAGCCTCTCCAAGGCCTGGGGCCCGGGAACCCGACCGGACCAGGCCTTTCCCGAGAGGTCGACGGTCAGCAGCAGCGGAGTGGGCTCCAGATAGCGCTGGAGTTCGAGTCGGGGGGGGCCGGTCGCCTCCATCAGGAAGAGGCCCTGGACCAGGAGGCCCGCAGCCGGAGCCCCCCGCCAGCGCACGGCCGAGGCGCTGCCCTCGGCCCCGTCCAGGAGCATGGACAGGACCCCGTCCACCAGCGGGTGATCCGGAGTCAGGTATTCGACGTCCTCCCGGTCCAAGGCGAAGCTCCGGCTGAAGGTCGCCAGCATCCCGTCCTGGCGCAGGCCGGGAAGCGAATCGACGAACATCATCTGCCCCGGCCGGATCCGGTACAGCCCGGGAGTCGCGGTCTCCTCATCCTGGACGCCCAGACGCTCCAGGGCCTTCCCCAGGTACTCCTCCAACCTCGAGGCCGCCCCGGTCGCCTCGATCTCCTCGCGCAGGGCCCTCCCCTCGGCCTCTCGGAAGGAGTTCAGGTCCACCAGCAGGTCCACGTCCTGGCGGGCCCGCTCTCGATGCTCCTCGACCAGTCGCCGCGTCCGCTCCACGAAGCCGGGGAATCCCGGGCCCATCAGGTTCAGGCGGGGTTCCACGGCGTGCAGGATCTCGTCGGCCCCCTCCACGGGGCCTTCAAAGGAGCCCATGGCCTCATGGTGCCAGCGGAAGAGCCTCTCTTCGGGCAGGCCTTCGCGGAAGAGCGCGTGGATCTCGACCGGATTCTCCTGCCCGATCCGATCCAGGCGGCCGATCCGCTGCTCGATGAGATCCGGGTGCAGGGGGATGTCCCACATGATCAGGTGATGGGCGAACTGGAAGTTCCGCCCCTCGCTGCCGATCTCGCTGGCCAGCAGGATCTGGGCCCCCTCCGGGTCGGCGAACCAGGCGGCCTGACGATCCCTCTCTACCAGGGGAAGGCCCTCGTGGAAGACGGCGGCCCGGGCCCCCCGCCGCAGCCTCAGGCTCTCCTGAAGCTCCAGCACCGTGGTCCCCCGCCGGGCGATCAGCAGGACCTTCTCTTCGGGATGGGCATCCAGGAAGGCACAGAGCCAGGCCAATCGGGGCTCCTCCCCGCCAGAGCCGGCCTTGGGCAAGGAAACCGGGTGCAGGTTCCGGCCTGGGAAGAGCCCCGCCAGGCGCTCGCGGCGGTTGCGGAAGAGGACCCGACCCGGTCCATGGCGGTCGATCAGGGCTTCGAGCAAGGCCTGGACGCCGGATTCCCGTCCGCTGCGGAAGGCTTCCAGGGCTTCCTGGAAGGAGAGGTCCTCGGGATAGAGGGATTCCAGGGCCTTCAGGACCGATTCCCGGCGCTCGGGGTCGGCGATTCCCTCCAGGGACTGCAGGTCGCGCGCGGCCTGGGCCGCAGCCTTCCACTGGGGACGCTCGCGCAGATAGGAGCCCAGATCCGGGAAGCGGCCGGGGTCTACCAGGTGCAGCAGGCCGAACTCGTTCTCCAACCCGCCCCGGGTCGGGGTCCCGGTCAACAGCAACAGGCCCCGGGAACGCGCAGCCAGCTTCTCGATGGCCGCGTAGGCGGGCTGTCCCAGGCGCAGGTGATGGGCCTCGTCCACGATGAGCAGGTCCCAGCGGTGACGGCAGGCCTCGTCCAGCAGGCCCATCTGGAGCGCGCCCAGCGGAACCAGGACCCTCCGGGCCGCGCTGAAGACGCGCGCCTCACCCAGGGCGCTCATCCCCACCACGCTGAAGAGTTCGTGGAATCGCCGGACCATCTCGGCCAGCCACTGGTGGACCAGGCTCTCAGGGACCACGATCAGCACCCTGCCCGCCCGCCCCAGGGCCCGCAGGGCGCTGAAGATCAGCCCGGCCTCGATGGTCTTGCCCAGGCCGACCTCATCGGCCAGAAGGACCCGCGGCGCCTCCATCCGCGAGATCCGGTGGGCCAGATCCAGTTGATGGTCGAGCAGGCGCACGCGGGCGCTGCCCAGCCCGCGCGTCCGGGTGGCCAGGAGGGTGGCGCGGATCTCCCAGCCCTCGCGGCGCAGATCCAGATCGGAGGCGTAGCCCAGTTGACCGGCCCGCAGCCGATCCAGGGCGTCCGCCAGGGGGATCCGATCCTCCAGGTCGCTCTCCGGGAGCCTTTGCCCGTCCCCCAGATAGGTCCTCAGGTCCTCGCAGACCTCGACCGACTCGATCCGGAAACGCCGGCCGTCCCGCCCTACGGCCTCCTGGCCGGCCCGCAGCAGCACCCGGCGGAGCGGGGCGGATTGCAGTCGATACCGGCGGACCTGGGCGGTGGCCGGGAAGCGGACCACCACGGTGCGGGCGTCGGGCACCTCTTCGACCAGCCCCAGACCCAGATCCGGCTCGGCCTCGTTGAGGACCCTCTGACCGGGAACAAAGCGACTCTCCATGGGGGCTGCCGGTTCGCCTTGAAGGCGCGGAGGCCTCCCGTGTCCACGTCCGTGTTCGTTCCTTCCGGCCATTCCCGCTCGATCTCTCCGGCCCGGATCCGGGCGATTCTGCTCGCTGACGAGGGTCATCTGGACTGAGCCTCGGGGCGTGGCGCAGGGGCGCCTTCCGACCGACGAGCCCGCAGGGGCCCCGCTTTCGGCAGGTTTTCGCAAGCCCTCCCGCAGAAGGGTGCCCGGCATGAAGGACTTCTTCGTGGACCTGCACGTCCACATCGGGCGCAACGGGCAGGGCCGTCCGGTGAAGATCACCGCCAGCGAGAGGCTGACCTTCGCGGCGGTGATCCGCGAGTGCCTGGTACGCAAGGGCCTGGACATGGTGGGGATCGTGGATTGCGCCTGCACCGGGGTCCTTCAGGACATGCGCGCCCTGATCGACCGGGGCGAATTGATGGAGTTGCCCGAGGGAGGGCTTCGCCACCGGGATCGGGTCACGGTGGTGGCCGGGGCCGAGGTCGAGGCGGTCGAGGAGTCGGGCGGGGTCTCCCATCACCTGTGCTTCTTTCCCTACCTCCGCAACCTGGCCGAGTTCTCCAAGGTCATGTCCCGCTACATCACCAACATGGAGCTCTCCTCCCAGCGCTGCGGCCTGCCAGCCCGGGAACTGCAGGCCGTGACCCTTTCTACCGGGGGGATCCTGCTTCCGGCCCACGCCTTCACCCCCCACAAGAGCGCCTACGGCAACGCCTGCGAGCGCCTGGAGGATCTGCTCGGGCCGGGCCTGGCCGAGGTGCCGGCCCTGGAGCTGGGGCTCTCGGCCGACACCGCCCTGGCCGATCACCTCTCCGAGCTCGAAGGGCTGACCTACCTTTCCAACTCCGACGCCCACTCGCCCGAGAAGATCGGTCGGGAGTACAACGTGATCCGCATGCACGCGGCGAATTTCCGCGAACTGGCCCTGGCCCTGCACCGCACGGCGGGGCGCGGAGTGGTGGCCAACTACGGGCTGGACCCGCGTCTGGGCCGCTACCACCGCTCCTTCTGCCTGGGCTGTCAGGCCCCCGTCCGGCTCCCGCCCCCGGCCCTGGCCTGCCCGGTCTGCGGGGCCTCGGGCAGGGAATTCGTCCGGGGCGTCCTGGACCGGGTCCTGTCCATCGCCGACCGGCAGGCGCCTCATTCCCCTCCCCACCGCCCCCCCTATCGCTACCAGGTCCCCCTGGCCTTCGTTCCGGGGCTGACTCGGCCCGGCCTGGATCGCCTGATCCAGCGCTTTGGCAGCGAGATGGCGGTCCTGCATCAGGCCCGGGTCCCGGAGATGGCGGCCCTGGTGGGCCTGGAGGTGGCCCGCGCCATCGGACTGGCCCGCGAGGGCAGGCTCCCCCTCCAGGCGGGAGGCGGAGGCCACCATGGCAAGGTGGCGACCTCCCCGCCCCAGGGCGAGCAGCTCTCGCTCTTCGCCGCCGATCCGGCTCAGGAGCCGAGCTGACGCAGGATCTCCTCGGGATAGCGCACGTGATAGACCAGCGAGAGCTCCGCTCCGGTCTGGGTGCTGGCCTGGGGCAACAGATTCGGTTCGCCCAGGACCAGGTGGAAGTAGCGGCGCAGACGGCGCCCCAGGGCGGTATTGGCGGTCTGCACGTGGTAGCGGACCGGTCGCAGGCCCTGGGCGTGCAGGATCACCTCCTGCTGCGAGCGCCCCAGGGAGGCAAGGAGCAGGATCCGGGTGTTCGAGCGGGGGCGGGCACAGACCAGGAAGCGGGGAGGCTCGGCCTCACGGGTCTGCAGGAAGTCCGAGAGGCGCTGAAGGAGCCCCAGGACATGCAGTTCCACCCGGGTGAAGCGGAAGAAGGTCCTCTCGAAGCGCTGCATCTGCTGGAGCTCGAACATCTTCCCGGTTCCGCCTCCCGAACTCCTCGGAACTCCCCAAGGGTCTCAGGCCACCCTCAGAAGGCCCCCCCAGGCCTGCCAATCCTGCCGTCGGAACGGCCGCTCCCCGAGACGGCCACCTTGCCTGCCACCTCCCGGCTCAATGGAAAGGAGCGTTCCCCGGTCGAGATCAGCAGAGGCCCGTCGAAGGGGGCGACCTGCTCGACGGTGATCTCCTGGCCCGGACGCAGGCCGACCTCGACCAGGTAGTTCAGCAACTCGACCGAGCCTTCCTTGACCTGCTCGATGGTCACCCTCTCGCCCGCCTTGACCGAGGACAAGGGCCAGGCCTCGCGCTGAGGAGGGAGGCAACCATGCTGATCCGGGATGGGCTGGCCGTGGGGGCAGGTGGCGGGATGTCCCAGGAACTTCTCGAGGGCGTCGGCCACCTCGTCGGAGAGGATATGCTCCAGCTTGCAGGCCTGATCATAGGCATGGGCCCAGGGGATGCCCAGGCGATCCACGAGCAACCGCTCGGCCAGGCGATGCTTGCGAATGACGTTCAGGGCGATCCGCTCGCCTTCCCGGCTCAGCGCGATGGCCCGCCTCGTCTTCTGGATCAGCCCCTTCTCCTGAAGCTTGCGCACCATCTCGGTCACCGAGACCTTGCTGACCCCCAGACGCTCCGCCAATCGCACATTGGAAGCCGGAACCGCCCCCTCCTGGGTGAGGCGGTAGATCGTCAGAAGGTACATCTGGACGGACTCAGAGACTGACACGTTCAAATCTTTCCGGGGCTTCGCCCTCCATGCGGCGGCTTCCTGGGTTGGACCTCAAACAGGGCCTTTCCAGGCCGGGACCTGCCGTCCCTTGCATCGGGCACCCGGGTGGAGGACTCTCCTGGCCCCTGAAAGAAGGAGGGGGGCCCTGGATCCCGCCCGCCCCCCAAGCCGGTCGGAGTCCAGGTGCGCCGGCCCGCCCGGTGACGGAATGCGATCGGGAGACCCCATGGACCCCCAGAGCCCCTCCAGCCGAATCCCCGGACCGACGGAGAGCACGCCTCCGAGTGCCGAGGCCGTTTCCGAGCAGGCCGCCACGCGCAAGCTGCTGGCCATCGGAGACCTGCACGGCGACTACTTCCGCCTGCTGCGCCACCTGCGCGAGAACGAGCTCCTGCTGCCGGACACCCTGGCCTGGAACCCCGAGGCCAGTCGGGTGGATCTGGTCCTGATGGGGGACTACGTCGACTGGCGCGGCGAACCCCTGGAGGAGCCCACGGACCAGTCTGTGGGGGATCCCGAGGCCGGTCCGCGCCGGATCCTCGAGCTGATCATGCACCTCGAGCGGGAGCTGGCCGATCTGCGCTCTTCGGAGGAAGGCTTCGACAGCGCCCTGTACGCGCTTCTGGGCAACCACGACGAGATGATGCTCGAAGCGGTGGGGGTCTTCGACTTCCTGCACGTCGAGCAGCTCCAGGAGCTGCTGGCCCGGGCCCGGAACTTCGCTGCCGTCAAGCGGCACCTGGCCGATCACGGCCTGAATGCCGAGCAGATCGAGCGCGTCATGCGCTTCCTGAACTGGTATGTCCAGGGAGGCGAGGCCACGGCCAACGGATTCGGCGGCCTGCCGGCCTGGAAGGAGGCGATGGAGGGCGAGCTGGGACGCTTCCTGCGCGCCCGCCTGCGCCTGGGCGTGGTGGTGGATCACCGCCTCTTCGCCCACACCATCCCGGATCAGCGCAAGTTCTGGAAGCCCATCGAGGAGATCGTGTCCCTGCCCGACACCGAGTTCCGCGCGGCCCGCGAGTCCTTCCTGTGGAGCCGCAAGATCTGGGGATTCGACTACTATACGGGGATGCGCACCAGCCCCTTCTCCGAGAAGGAGATGGACGAGCTTCTCAGCCGCATGGCGGTGCGGGGGGCCGTCGTGGGACATACCCCGCTCACGCGCGGCCCGGAGCCGGTGGTGGCCTACGGCGGACGCGTGGTGAACCTCGATGTCCACGGGACCCCCGGCGCCTTCGCCCTGGTCGAGGAGTACACCCCCACCGAGCAGGGCCTGCGCGCCCCGCTCCGTCCCTCGAACTGAAGGTGCCGCGTTGAAGGAAATCCAGAGCCTGAGCCAACGGGTGCTCACCAACGTCGAGAAGGTGATCCTGGGCAAGCACGAGGAGGTCCGCCTGGTCCTGGTGGCCCTGCTCTGCGAAGGCCACCTGCTGCTGGAGGACGTGCCTGGAGTGGGCAAGACCATGCTCAGCCGGGCGGTAGCCCGTTCGCTGGGCTGCACCTACGCCCGGCTGCAGTGCACCCCCGACCTGCTGCCGGCGGATCTGCTGGGTGTGACCATCTACAACCAGAAGACCCAGGACTTCGAGTTCCGGCCCGGCCCGGTCTTCCACCAGGTCCTGCTGGCCGACGAGATCAACCGTGCCACGCCCAAGACCCAGTCGGCCCTGCTGGAATGCATGGACGAACGCCAGGTCACCACGGAGGGCACCGCCCGGCCCCTGCCCCGCCCCTTCCTGGTGATGGCCACCCAGAACCCCATCGAGTACGAGGGCACCTTCCCTCTGCCCGAAGCCCAGTTGGACCGCTTCCAGTTGAAGGTGCGCCTGGGTTATCCCTCCTTCGAGGCCGAGGCCGAGATGCTGGCGGTCCAGCAACTGCGCCACCCCATCGAGGAACTCGAGCAGGTCCTCACCGGCGAAGAACTCCTCCGCATGCAGGCCCGGGTCCACCAGGTCCGGGTGGAGGAATCTCTGCGCCACTACATCGTGCGCCTGGTCCAGGCCACCCGGGAAGCCGATCGCCTCTTCCTGGGGGCCAGCCCCCGGGGCTCCCAGGCGCTCTTCCGAGCCTCGCAGGCCCTGGCCGCCATGGAGGGCCGCGACTACGTCCTTCCCGACGACATCAAGACCCTGGCCATCCCGGCCCTCTCCCACCGCATGATCTCGCGGACCGACGGAGTCGGTGGAGCGGCGGCGGTGGAGGTCCTGCGCGACCTTCTGGAGCGCCTCCCGGTCCCGGTCTGAGGGAGTGTCCGGGTCGACTCAGTCCCGGGCCATCTCGCTCAACCCCGCCAGGACCCGTCCCGCCTGAAGAACCGGAATCCCCTGCGCCCGGGCCCGGTCCTGCTCGGCAGGGGTGTTGTAGCCCCACCCGGCCAGGGCCACCCGCACCCCCATCTCTCCCACGGGTTCGAGATTCCGCAGCAGATCGTCCACGAAGAGGATCTGGCCTGGCGCCAGGTCCCGAGTCGCAGCCAGGAAGGCCATCTGGTCGCGCTTGTCGGGGCTGAACTCCTTGGCCAGCACCGGGACCTGAAGCCCGAACTGCCCCAGCAGGACCCGGATGGCGGCCTCGTCCTTGGTCGTGCACACGACGACTTCCCGGAAGGCCCGGCACAGATCCGGCCACTCGGCCAGAATCTCCGGATAGGGGGACTGGGCGGCCAGCCACGCCTGGGGATCCTCGCGTCGGAAACGCTCCCTCCAGGCGTAGAACTCGGCCCCGAAGAGGCGCAGGAAGGCCCCCTGCTCGGCGATCAGGGCCTCGAAGAGCGCGCTGTCGAAGGCCTGCAGATCCCGTTCTGGCTCCTCGCGCAGAAGCTTCAGGATCAGGCCGAACTCGCCCCCCGTGCGCGCCAGCCAACGCCCCCGGCGGAAGGCGGCCTCGGCGAGGGTGGGAAAGGGGCCTTCCAGGGCTTCCCAGGCCTGCCGGGCGGTCAGGAAGCACTCCCCCGCGCTATCCCAGAGGACCCCGTCGAAATCCAGGGCCAGGAGGGAATCCCTGGTCACGGGCGCGGCAACCGCTCCATGGCCTGTCGCAGGCGGCGCAGGCAGACCTCGCGTCCCAGGACCTCCATCATCTCGAAGAGGCCGGGACCGTTGCCCACCCCGGTGAGGGCCAGACGGGTCGGGTGGATCAGTTGCCCGGCCCCCACCCCCCGGCTCTCGGCCAGCGCGCGCAGGGCCTCGTCCAGGGCGTCGTGGGTGAAGTCCTCAAGGGACTCGAGCCGGGCCGCCCAGGCCTCCATGAGCTCCGGAGACCCGGCCTTCCAACGCTTCTTGACCGTCGCCGGCTCGTACTCCGAGGGGTCCTCATAGAAGTAGGGGATCGGCTCGACGTAGTCGGTCAGCAGATTGGCCCGCTCGCCCATGACCTCGATCACCCTGGCCAGGTACTCCGGATCGGGGCGGGGCCGGCCGGCCCGGTCGAAGAAGGGCATGACCAGCTCGACCAGCCTGGAGGTGGCCTGGGCCCGCATGTGCAGGCCGTTGATGTGGAGAAGCTTGTCGAAGTCGAAGACGGCCCCCGACTTGCGCACCCGGTCCAGGCTGAAGACCCCGGCCAGTTCCTGCGGCGTGAAGAACTCGCGCTCGTCGCCAGGACTCCAGCCCAGCAGGGCCAGGAAGTTCAGCAGGCCTTCGGGCAGATAGCCCTTCTCGCGATAGGCCTCGACCGAGACGTCTCCGTCCCGCTTGGACAACTTCTTGCCACTGGCGTTGAGGATCAGGGGCACATGGGCGAAGACCGGAGGCTGCCAGCCGAAATACTCATACAGCAGAAGGTGCTTGGGGGTGGACGAAAGCCACTCCTCACCGCGGACCACGTGCGTGATCTCCATCAGGTGGTCGTCCACCACCGCCGCCAGGTGATAGGTGGGGAAGCCGTCGGACTTCATCAGGACCTGTTCGTCCACCAGCGAAGAGTCGAAGCTGACCGGCCCGCGGATCTGGTCTTCCACCGTCAAGGTCCGCCCGTCGGGAATCTTCATGCGGATCACGTGGGGCTCGCCCGCAGTCAGGCGGCGCCTGCACTCGGCCGGATCCAGCGCGCGGCAGTGGCGGTCGTACATGGCCGACTCGCCCCGCGCCATCTGCTGTTCGCGCATCTCGGTCAGCCGCTCGGAGGTGCAGAAGCAGTGGTAGGCGTGCCCCGACTCGAGCAGTCGGGCCGCCATCTCGCGGTAGATCTCCAGGCGCTCGCTCTGGACGTAGGGGCCCAGGGGACCGCCGACCATGGCTCCCTCATCGGGGGTGACCCCGGCCCAGTTCAGGGCCTCCAGCAAGGCCTCGACGGCCCCTTCCACCAGACGCGTGCGGTCGGTGTCCTCGATGCGCAGCAGGAAGGTCCCGCCTTCGCGTCGGGCCAACAGCCAGTTGTAGAAGGCGGTTCGGAGGCCTCCCACGTGCAGGTACCCGGTGGGGCTGGGGGCAAAGCGGACGCGGACCATGATGGAACTCCTGTGCGGAAGATGGGCTCGGACCGCCGAGGAGGATCCGGGCGAGGCTGGCCCGTTCACCGCCGGGAGCGGGAACCCTGCGGGAAGGGACCGGCGCGCCGACGCGGAATCGGGGTGCCCCATGTCCTCTCCCTGGCCCGACCCCCTGATCCTGGCTCCCCTGACCAAGGGGGGAAACCTCCCCTTCCGTCGCCTCTGCGTCGACTTCGGTGCGGTGGTGACCATGTCCGAGATGGCCTTTGCCGGCCCCCTGGTTCGCGGCATCCGCAAGGAGCTGGCGCTCCTGCGCAAGGGCCCGACCGAACCCTGCTTCGGCGTCCAACTGGCGGCCTCCAAGCCCGAGATGGCCGCAGAGGCCGCCCGGCTGGCCGTCGAGCGGGGAGCCTCCTTCGTCGACCTGAACGCGGGCTGCCCCATCCCCGAGGCGGTCCACAAGGGGATGGGGGCCTGCCTTCTGGATCGCCCCCGCAACCTGGAGCGGATCCTGCGGGAGCTGACCCGGACCCTGCCGGTCCCCGTCACCGTCAAGCTGCGCTCCGGCTTCAAGGACTCGCGCATCAACGTGCTGGAGACCTCCAGGCTGGCCGAGGAGGCCGGGGTGGCGGGAATCGTGGTCCACGGCCGGACCCGCGAACAGCGCTACACCCGAGCCGCCGACTGGGACCTGGTGGGGCAGGTGGTGAGGGCCCGAGGGATTCCCGTGGCCGGAAACGGCGACATCCTGACCTGGTACGAGGCCCGGGATCGCCTGGAACTCAGCGGCGCGGCCGGTCTGATGCTGGGCCGGGGAGCCCTGATCAAGCCCTGGCTCTTCCAGGAGATCCACGAGGGGCGGGAGCTGGCCCTCTCGGCCTCCCAACGGGTGGCCGTCTATCGCCGGCTGGCAGGCTACTTCCGCGAGCACTTCGGCGAGGACGAGCATGGCCGCGAGCGCGCCGTGGACTTCCTGGGCTGGCACTTCGCCTTCTTCCACCGCTATCGCCCCCTGCCCCCCGAGGAGTGGCTGGAGCGCTCGCGCGAGCATCCTCTGCTGCAGACCCGGCTCGAGCCGGTGCCCACCGAGGATCCCCTCGAGAAGGTCCTGGCCTGCCCCGCAGCCCCCGTCCATCGCCGCCTCGCGGAGATCCTCCTGGAGAGCAGAGACGACGGGGAGGCTGAAGAGCGCCTGGCGGCCCTGGCCCCCGGGTTGCCGGCCCCCGGAGAGGGGTCGGACCGGGGGCCAGGCTACACCGAGCCCATTGCCTTGAGCCCTCCGGACCCGTCCCACTCGTAGACGGCCGTGGCTCCGGGCGGGCTGGTGGGGATCTCCTCCTCCGGTCCGGCCACGACCCAGCGGCATGCCCGGTCCTGAGGGCCGTCGCCGCTGCGTCCGACGGCCACCTGAGTGCCATCGGGAAGGCGCACGATCACCCCCCGATTGCCGAAGGGGATCGAAGTCCCGTCGGGCAGCTCCAGGTGACCGTCGGCAATCCGCAATCCGCCGGACACCCCCTGCGAGGCCACCGCCCCCACCACGGTCCCCTGCGGCCCCGAGACCGCGACCACGGCCAGGGCCTGGCCCCCACAGGAGACCGAAATCCCGCCTCCGGCATCCACCAGGGCGGCTCCCAGGCGCTGGCCCGGCCGCAGCTCGTGGACCCCCCGAAGACCCGGATCCGGCCGGCCCAGGAATCCTCGCCAGGCCTGCAGCAGGGTCTCGTGGCAGTGACGGCGACGGCAGATCCCGAGCAGGGCATTCCAGCCCCCGGAATCGGCCGCCGAAGAGCGGGCAGGAATCATACGGTTCGGGATGGGGTAGAAGAAGGGTCGCGGACCGGAGTGGATCTGCATCGTGGGCTCCTCCCTGAAGGTGGTGTGCCTTCAGGGTAGGGGGCCTTCCTGGGCAGGAACTGGGAACAGGAGACCCGATCTTGCCGTGAAGTAAACAGGATTTGAACAGGATCGGGCGCGGGAGCCCGGGGCGCCGGCCACGAAGAATCCCACAGCCCGGCGCGCCGGAAGCTCGAGCCCCCGCCTCGGCCGTGATTCCGGCCCAGTTGAAGGGAGTTTGACCATGAGACTGCTTCGCTCCAGGGCACTGGCCCTCTTCGCCCTGTTCCTGGTGGCCTGGATGGCCACCGCCTGCTCGAGCCCGGACACCTCGCAATCCACCCGGGAGGTCCACTTCCCGGATCCGGCCTCGGCCACGGGCCCCTATCTGCTGGTCCACTTCACGGCGGACTGGTGCCCGGCCTGCCAGAGCTTCAAGCCGGCCCTGGCCCGATTCGAATCCGAAAACCTCGAGAAGTTCCGCCCGCTGCACATCGACGTGGACAAGCGCGAGGCTCCCGAGTTCGACAAGTACCTCTCGCTGCTCCAGGAAGGCTCCAAGGGGGCCATCCCCTACACGGTCCTGCTCGACGAGAAGGGCCTGAAGGTCGTCGACTGGGTCGGAGCCGTCCCCTACGAGAAGTTGGTGGAGGACTCCAAACCCCGCCTGGAAAGGCTGCCCTGAGGAAGACCTGCGCCCTGGCCCGTCCAGCGCAGCCCCTGCCAGGTCTCCTGGAAGCCCACAGCCTTGAGAAGATCGCCCAGGGGGGTCCCAACGGCAGGCTGGCCATCCACCCGGCGCAGGACGAAACGGCCCAGGCGGCCCTCCAGGGCCGCCTGGGCCAAGGCCAGTGCGGCGACCCGAAGGACCTCGGGCTCGACCGTCAGGGCCAGGGCCGACTTCAGGCCCCGCTCCAGGAAGAGCGCCGCCACTCCCCGGACCAGCACGACCACCGCGCCGGAGCGACGTGAAGGACGGTGCCCGGGCTCGGCAGCCTCCTGCTCGGGCCAGGGCAGGGCGGCTCCGTAGGGGTTGGCCGGATCCGCGGCGGCCAGGACCAACCCCTCGTCCTCCTCCAGGGGTGCACGCAACCTCTCCACCGCCCCCGGCAGGGCGAACTGCGCGCCCCCCAGGCCCTCGACGAAGTAGCCCCGCCGGCAGCGCCCGGTCTCCTCGAGGGCCTTCAGGACCGGATAGACCGCCGAGAAGCCGCCGGGAATCCCCTCGCCCTCCACGGAGGAGCGCGTCAGGATCCCATGCCGATCCAGCAACTGCTCGGCCAGGGCCAGGCGGGCCGCGGTGGGTTCCGCGGCCTGGGGAACCAGGCTCCAGCGTCCGGCCCCGGCCGGCGGCCCCTGGCGGGTCGGCAGGAGCGGCCCCCTTCGAGCGCGCAGCCCCCGCGAGCGCTTCGGCGGCCCCCACATGCGGATCCGCAGGGGGGCCAGGGTGTCATTGGTCACCAGGCCGGCCCAGACCAGTTCCCAGAGCGCTCCCAGCAGGGCCTGATCCCCGTCCGGGGCCACCCGATCGAAAATCTGGCGGAAGAAGAGCCCTCCCCCACCCGAGAGGAGCTCGCGAACCCGGCAGGCCAGCTCGGAGAGTTCCGGATCGGCGGCGGGCGACGCCGGCAGGGAGGCCTCCTCGGCCAGGTACAGGCGGATCCATCCGTCGTCGGCGCCCAGGGCTCCGGCCCCGACCCAGAAGACCTCGCCGGCGGCGCAGAGCTGGTCGAGGAAGGCCGGGTTGTAGTCGGGCACCCGGAAGGGGAGGATCAGGGATTCCAACTGCGCTGCCGGGAGGCGGACACCCTGCAGTTGCTGGAGGGCCCGGAGCAGGCCCTCCACTCCCCGGGCCCGCGATTGCCAACGGGGCAGGAACCGGGCCAGGGCCACCTGGGGGACGGCCTGGACCTCACGGCGCAGGCGCGCCAGGGTCCTTCGGCGCACCCCGCGCAGGACCTCGGCGTGGCACCACTCCTGCCCCTTTCCGCCAGGACGGAACTCGCCCGGCTGCACGGACCCCGAGCGTTCCAGGCGACGCAGGGCTTCCAGCACGACCGAACGGCCCATGCCCCAACGCCCGGCCGCCTCTTCGGGGGTGAAGGGGCCGTGGGTTCGGGCAAAGCGGTGGACCAGGTCGCCCAGCGGATCGGGCACGGGCCGGAGGAAGGACTGTGGGATCCCCGGCGGCAGGGGGGTGCCCAACGCCTCCTGGAAGCGCCAGGCGTCCTCCAGGGCGATCCAGCGCTCCTGTCCGGCCACCCGGACGGGCGCGGCCCGCCGAGAGCGGCGCAGCTCCTCCAGCCAGTCGATCCCGCCGCCCCGCCGGAGCACCTCCTCGATCGAGAGATCCCCCAGATCGCGCAGGGCGTCGTGCAGGTCGTCGGCCCCCCGCAAGGCCCGCTCGGGGTTCAGGCGTTGCAATTCCAGTTCGAAGCGCTCCAGGACCTCCTGGTCCAGCAGGTCGCGCAGGCCTTCCTGGCCCAGAAGACGGGCCAGAAGCGCCGAGTCCAGGGCCAGGACCCCGGCCCTCCGCTCGGCCAGGGGGGCATCCCCCTCGTAGAGGTGGGCCCCCAGATAATTGAAGAGCAGAGCGGCGGCAAAGGGCGAGGGGGTCGAGGTCTCCACCAGATGCACGCGCAACCTTCCCGCGCCGAGATCCGTCATCATGGCCTGGAGGGCCGGCAGGTCGAAGACATCCTGCAGACACTCGCGCATGGCCTCCAGGACGATGGGAAAATCCGGATAGCGGCTGGCCACGGCCAGCAGCATCGCGCTGCGCTGCCTCTGCAGCCAGAGGGGATTGCGCCGCCCCGGGGTTCGCCGTGGCAGCAGCAGGGCCCGGGCCGCGCACTCGCGGAAGCGGCTGGCGAAGAGGGCCGAGCCGCCCAGGGCCGCCTGGACCCGCCCGGAGAGTTCGTCCGGCTCGAAGAAGAGCAGATCCGAGGAGGAGAGTTCCAGGGCCTCGGGCAGGTGCAGCACGATCCCGTCGTCGGTGGCCATGACCTGGGCGTCCATGCCGGTCTCCTGCCGGATCCGCTCGGCCAGGACCAGCGCCCAGGGCGCGTGGACCCGCCCGCCCAGGGGCGAATGCAGGCACAACCTCCAGTCGCCCAGGACATCGCGGAAGCGCTCCACCACCAGGGTCCGATCGTCGGGCAGGAGGCCCGTGGCTTCGCGCTGCTCGTCGAGATAGCGCAGAAGGTTCTCCGAGGCCCGCTCGTCCAGGCCGGCATCTTCCAGGCGCGCGCGGGCTCCCTCGCGGGGCATCGAATCCAGCTCGCGCAGGAAGCGCCCCTGGGCGCGCCCCAGCTCGGCGGGCCGCCCCGGGGTATCCCCACGCCAGAAGGGCATCCGTGCCGGAAGACCGGGCGCGGGGGTCACCAGGACCCGATCCGGGGTGATCTCCTCGATGCGCCAGGTCGAAGCCCCCAGGGCGAAGACATCGCCTCGGCGCGACTCGTAGACCATCTCCTCGTCCAGTTCGCCCACCCGGGAACCGCCCTCCCCGGCCAGGAAGACCCCATACAACCCCCGGTCAGGGATGGTGCCCCCGCTGGTCAGCGCCAGACGGGCGGCCCCGGGGCGGGCGGAAAGCCTTCCCTCGAGGCGATCCCAGTTCAGGCGGGGACGAAGCTCGGCAAACTCATCGGAAGGATAGCGCCCGGCCAGCATGTCCAGCACGCCCTCCAGGGCTTCCTGGGGCAGATCCGAGAAGGGCGCCGCCCGGCGGACCAGGGCGCCGAGCTCTTCGAGCTGCCAGTCCTCCACCGCCACCATGGCCACCACCTGTTGGGCCAGAACGTCCAGAGGGTTGCGCAGGATGCGCTGGGACTCGGGGACGCCTGCCCGCATGCCCTCGACGGCCACCGCGCAGCCCAGGAGGTCCCCGCGCCACTTGGGCACGAGCAGGCCTCGCGAGGTCCGGCCCACCCCGTGTCCGGCCCGCCCCACCCTCTGCAGACCCGAGCCCACGGAGGGCGGGGCCTCCACCTGGGCCACCAGATCGACGGCTCCCATGTCGATTCCCAGTTCCAACGAGGAGGTGGCCACCACGGCCGGCAGGCGCCCCAACTTCAGGGCTTCCTCGATCTCCTGGCGTTGCTCGCGGCTGACGCTGCCATGATGGGCCCGGGCCACCTCCGCTCCGGCCTGGTCGTTCAGGCGTGCGCAGAGCCGTTCGGCCACCCGCCTGGAGTTCACGAAGACCAGGGTGCTGCGCCAGGTCCGGACCTCGGCCAGCAGACACTCGGCCAGATGGGGCCAGATGCTGCGCCGATCCGGGTCTTCTCCCGGTTCTTGCCCCGGATCGGGAGAGCCCACCTCGGCCAGGTCCTCGACGGGGACCACCACCCGCAGGTCCAGCGGGCGAGGGGCACGGGCCTGCAGGATCTGGACCTGGGGGCCCAGGAAGCGGGCCGCCTCCTCGACCGGGTTGACCGTGGCCGAGAGGCCGATGCGCTGGGGGGGACGCGGCAGGAGGGCTTCCAGGCGGGCCAGCGAGAGGGCCAGGTGGGCACCCCGGCGGGTTGGGACCAGGGCGTGGACCTCGTCGATCAGGACCGTCTCCACGTGGCGCAGGAGGTCCCGGGCCGAGCAGGTCAGGAGCAGGTACAGGGACTCGGGCGTGGTGATCAGGATGTCCGGAGGCGCCTTGTGGAAGCGCCGCCTCTCTTCAGCCGGGGTGTCGCCGGTGCGAACCCAGGCCCGGATCTCCGGCTCGGGCAGGCCCTCCCTGCGGGCCACCTGGCGCAGGCCTGCCAGGGGTGCGCGCAGGTTCCGCTCGACGTCGGCGGCCAGGGCCTTCAGAGGCGAGACGTAGAGGATGCGCAGGCGCTCCAAGGGAGGCGGCACGGGCGAGGTGGCCAGCCGATCGAGTCCCCAGAGGAAGGCCGCCAGGGTCTTCCCCGAACCGGTGGGCGCCACCACCAGCAGATCCTGCCCCGCCTGGATGGCCGGCCAGGCCAGGGCCTGGGCCTCGGTCGGCTCGGCGAAGCTCTGGGTGAACCAGGCGCGGGTCAGGGGCGAGAGGGTGTCCAGCGGGTTCAAGACCGGCCGGGATTCGCGCTCGGGCGCCGGGAATCCCGCGAAAGAGACCCTGCAACGAGTGGGGGGCATTTTACCTGGATTTCAAGACTCGGCCGCTCCGGTCGACTAGAATCCTTCATGTGGGGATCCCTGAAATTCCCCGGGGAAAGGACCTCTCCAGAGCCCATGCACAGCCTCCGCCTCCTGGGAAGCGGCCTCCTGCCCGCCGTTCCGGACCGCACCCGCCCGCAGCCGACGCCCTCCACCCAGGAGACGATCCAGATCGATCTGCTCCATGTCAACGATCTGCACGGTGCGGTGGACCCCATGCTCGACAAGGCGGTCGGAGGGGACTCGCTGGTCGGGGGACTCTCCCGTCTCAAGACGGCGGTGGATCAGACCCGGGCCCAGAATCCGGAGGGGACCCTCCTGTTGAACGCCGGCGACCTGGCCGAGGGGTCGATGATCGCCTATCTGACCCGGGGACGCTCGGTCGCAGAGGCCATGAAGCCGTTCAAGTTCGATGCGGTGGCCCTGGGCAACCATGACTTCGCCTGGGGCCAGGCGGCCCTGGCCGGCATGATCGGGGCCCTGGGCGCCCCCATCGTGGCGGCCAACGTGGTGAAGACCTCCGACGGCACCGTGATGGACGGAGCCGTGCCCTACATCATGAAGGACGTCCAGGGCGTCAAGGTGGCCGTGATCGGCCTGGACACCCCCGCCATCCGCCACTACGTGGCCGACGAGAAGCTGGAGGGCCTGGACTTCAAGGCGGGCGCCGAGACGGTGGCCCGCTACCTGCCCGAGGTCCGGGGCAAGGGGGCCGACGTGGTGGTCGTCCTCTCCCACATGGGCTTCGAGGAGGATCGCAAGCTGGCCCGCGAGTTGCCCGGAATCGACGTGATCGTCGGAGGGCACAGCCACACCCGGCTCTCCGAGGGGCACCGCGAGGGTGAGACCCTGATCGTCCAGGCCGGCTCGCTCTCGAAGTTCCTGGGGAAGGCCACCCTGCACATCGATCCCTCCACCCGCCGAATCGTCCACAGCCAGGCCCAGGTGGTCCCGGTCCTTTTTGAGGAGCTTTCTCCCGACCCCGAGGTCGAGCGGATCCTGGCCCCCTACGTGGCCGAAGCCGAACAGGTGGGTTCCCGCCCCATGGGCCTGGCGCTCGAGGATCTCCACCACGCCCACCGCCAGGCCGACAAACTCAACCAGATCCACGCCGACTCGCTCCTGAAGGCCTCCGGAGCCGAGCTGGGAATCTGCAACTCCCGGACCCTGCGCAACAACGTTCCCAAGGGCGAGGTCACCTTCAAGGACCTGTATTCGGCCCTGCCCTTCACCGAAGAGAACTACGTCGTCCTGCGGGCCACCGGCGGGCAGGTCCTGGCCGAAATCGAGGACGACCTGCGCGATGGCGCCACCGAGCTGGCCGTTCCCACGGGGCTGCGCTACGAATACGATCCGACCCGCCCCGAGGGTCGACGCGTCGTCTCCTGCACCCTGCCCGACGGAACGCCCCTGGATCCGGACCGGGAGTACACGGTGGTCCTGAACGAGACGATGTCGAAGAAGAAGGTCTTCCGCGAGGCGCCTGGGCGTCAGGTCCTGGGGCCGGTTCAGCCCCTCTTCTTCGAGGCCTTCCAGGCGGGCTCGCCCTGGAAGGACGACCCCGACGACCGGGTCCGCCGACTGGAGGCCCCGCCCGCCTGAAGCCGACGCCCTGGCCCCCATGGACCCCCTGCGCTCCCAGCTCCTGGGAAGCAAGGCTTACAAGGGGTTGACAGGCGGGCGGCGAACCCCCCAGATATCGACGAACTGGCGATCACCCACCAACCCACCGGGATGAGCCGGCCGTGAGCACAGTCTGGAATCTGGCCACTCCGTTGCTGGCCGCCACCGGACTGGCTTCTTTTGCACTGGCTGCCTGGCTCTCGTGGCGTGCCGGGCACCGCTGGACCCCCTTCCTGCTGCTCCTGCCGATGGCCCTCCTGGGCCTTTCCCTCCAGCACTCCCACTTCCCCGGGCTGGTCTGGCGCCTGGAAAACCAGATCATCCAGGCCATGGGGGTGGCAGCCCTGCTGCTGGCCCTGATGGCCTTGTTCCTGGTGCAGACCCACGAACACGATCTGGTCAGCGGGCTCCCCCGAGAGGGTCGTTCCCTGGTCCGCGACGCCTTGCTCCTGGGTGCCCTGGCCGCCGCCATCGGGGTCCTGGTAGGCGCCCTGGCCTTCTTCCAGAGCCGGGACCTGCAGATGCGGCACGTCTCGACCCAGGTCGTGTCCATGGCCCGCTCTTTGGAAGCCAGCCTGATCGACACCCCGGATCGGCAGGCCCTGCTGAGGCGGGTCCGCGAGCACTGGCAGAAATCCAACCGCCCCTACGCCGAGGCCTCCTTCTACATCGTGGGTCCGAACGGCCGGGTCGAGGCCTGCTCGCCGAAGCTCGACCTGACCGGTCGGAACCTGACCGGGTGGCCCTTGCAGACCGACCTCCCTCGGGTCGACACCATCGGCAGCCTCATGGCCCGGGAATCCGAGTGGGTGGGGCCCTACCTGGTCCCCTCCGGGGAGGAGGCCGTCGCCTCCTTCAACTACAACCCCATCCTGAAGGGCCTGGTGGTGGTGCAGGTCCCCATGCGCGTCGTCCGAGCCGAGCTGCTCGAGGCCCTGCGCCCCTGGCTGGTGGGCTTCGCGGTGATCCTGGTGCTCCTGCCTTTGGCCATGGTCTTGCTGGTCCGGGCCTTCATGAACGCCATCGGCGCCGTCCGCAAGGCCGAGGAGGCCCGCGCCCAGGCCGAGGGGCGCCTGCGCTCGGTAGTGCGCAACCTGCCTGTGATGCTGGGCGTCCTGGAACTCGACGGCCGCTACAGCCTGCATGAGGGCAAGGCCCTCGAGACCCTGGGCATCCGACCGGGAGAGGCCACCGGCCGGACCCCGGAGGAGATCTTCGGCGAGGATGCCGACCGGGAACAGGACCTGGCCCACGCCTTCGAGGGCTCCCCGTTCTCCACGATCCGCAAGATCCGCGACCGCATCTTCCAGGTCTGGTATGAACCCCTTCGTCTGCCCTCCGGCTCGGTCGAACGGGTCATGGCCCTGGGGATCGACATCACCGACCGCCTCCAGACCGAACGCGACCAGGTCGCCAACCTGGTCAAGTTCCAATCCCTCTTCGAAAACTCGATGGACGGCCTCTTCCTCTTCGATGACGAGAGCCGGGTCGTCGATCTGAACCCGGCGGCCAGCCAGATCCTGGGGGTGACCCGGGAGGAGGCCCTGGGGCGGATCATGCGGGAATTCGGCCACTCGACCGCCGAGAACGGCGCCGAGCGCTTCCGGGCCCTGCTCGAGGAGGGCATCGTGGAAGGCGAGATGACCTTCCAGCGACGGGATGGCTCAACGCGGATCCTGGAGTTCCGGGCCCGGGCCAATATCCTGCCCGGACTGCACTTCTCGATCGCTCGCGACATCACCGAGCGTCGGACCCTGGAGGAGCGCTTCGAGAGGGCCCGTCGCCTGGAGAGCCTGGGAGTGCTGGCGGGCGGACTGGCCCACGACTTCAACAACCTGCTGATGACCATCATGGGCAGCGCCGAGATGGCCCTCGAGAAATCCGACTTGAAGAACCCGATCTGCCTGGATCTGGAGCGGATCGCCGCGGCCGTCCGCCAGGCCTCCGAACTGACCCAGCAGATGCTGACCTGCTCGGGCCAGAACCCGCGACAGACCCGCCTGATCCGCCTCGATGAGCTGGTCCTGGAGACTCTGCACCTGATGGAGCCGGTGTTCCCCGCCCGGGTCTCCGTCCTGCAGGATCATGCCTCCGAACAGCCGGATCTCCAGGCCGACCCGATCCAGTTGCGCCAGGTGATCCTGAACCTGGTCACCAACGCCATCGAGGCCATCGGCGAGTCCGAGGGCCAGATCCATCTCTCGACCAGGCCTTTTCAATTGACGCCCCAGAGCGCCCGGGGATTCGAATTTTCCGAGAACTTGACGGACGTGCCGGGAATCCTGCTGACCGTGCGCGACACCGGGAGAGGGATGAGCGAGGAGTTGCGCCGCCGCATCTTCGACCCCTTCTTCAGCACCAAGTTCGCCGGTCGGGGTCTGGGCCTGGCCTCGACCCTGGGCCTGGTCCGCGGCCACGGCGGGGCAGTCCGGGTCGAGAGCGCCCAGGGCCGGGGCACCACCTTCGAGCTCCTCTTCCCCGCGGCCCGCGAGGCGCCCAGACCTCAGCCCCTGACGCCAAGTGCCCCCCAGCCGCCCTCCGGTCCGCTCCAGCCTCCCCGCCCCATGATCCTGGTGGCCGATGACGACGCGAGCCTCCTGGGCATGCTTCGGGAAGCCCTGGGCAGACGGGGATTCCAGGTCCTGACCGCCAACGACGGCCGTCGGGCCCTGGAAATCTTCCAGCAGACCCCGGATCTGCAGGCCGTGGTCCTGGACATCAAGATGCCCGGCTTGAGCGGCCTGGAGGCCTGCCGGGCCATGCACAGCCTGCGTCCGGAGGTGCCCATCCTGCTGTCCACGGGCTTCTCGGAGGTGGACACGGACAGGCAGGCCATCGAATTGGGGGCCTTCGCGGTCCTGCACAAGCCGTTTCGGGTCGGGGCCCTGACCGAAAGACTCGGCGCGGCCCTGGGAAGGAAGATCTGAGGAATGAGGCTGGGCTTGAAGCTGGTCAACGCCCCCTGGGAGGATCCGGCCGTCTTCGTCGAGCTGGAGGGCCAGCCGGGGGCCTGGCTCATCGATTGCGGCACGTTGACGCCGCTTCGCCCCCGGGATCTGCAGCGCGTGGACCGGGTCTTCCTGACCCACGCCCACATCGACCACTTCATCGGGTTCGACGCGCTCCTCCGGATGCACCTGGGCACCTCCGGGACACTCACCTTCTACGGCCCCGAAGGCCTGAGCGCCCATGTCCGGGGGCGACTGACCGGCTATGCCTGGAACCTGGTCGAGGACTCCGAGCTGATCCTGGAGGTCTGCGAGATCCTCCCCGAACAGGCCCTCTGGACCCGCTTCGAATGCCGGCGGCGCTTTGCCGAGGAACCGGGCCCTCGCGCTCCCCACGAAGGCCTCCTGGCCCTCCCGGGAGGGGTGAACCTGCGCTTCGCCTGGATGGAGCACGGGGTGCCCTGCCTGGCGTGGGTTCTCGAAGAGCCCACCGGACACTCGGTGGACCGCGAGGCCCTGCGCGCCACCGGGCTGGCCCCTGGCCCCTGGCTCTCCGAGCTCAAGCGCCTGGCCGGGGGCGGCGAACTCTCCGGAGATCTGCAGATCGACGGGCGCGCCTTCGAGGCCAGGGAACTGGCCGGACGAGTCCTGCTCTCGCGACCGGGCCGACGGATGGCCTACGTGACCGACACGATCTTCAACAAGAAGACCGTGGCCGCCCTGCGGCAGGTGGCCCGGCCGGTCGACGAGCTCTGGTGCGAGGCCTCCTACCTTCACCCTCAACGCGAAAAGGCCCGGGAGAACCTGCACATGACGGCCCGCCAGGCAGGCCGCCTGGCAGCCGAGCTCCAGGCCTCCAGGCTGCACCTCTTCCACTACTCCCGGCGCTACCAGAAGGATCCCGCCCCTCACCTGGCCGAGGCCCGGGAGGCCTTTGCCCAGACCCTGGCCCCCCCGCGCTACGGTTCTTCGGGAGGTCCGCTCGAGGCCAGCATCGCCTCGAGCTCTTCCTCATCCAGCACCGGGATCCCCAGTTCCTGAGCCCGGGTCAGCTTCGAGCCGGCCTCGGCTCCGGCCACGACGAAGCTGGTCTTCTTCGAGACGCTGGAGGCCACCCGGGCCCCGGCCGCCTTCAGGCGCGCGCTGGCCTGTTCCCGGGTCATCCGGGAAAGGGTTCCGGTCAGCACGAAGGTCCTGCCTTCCAGATGGGGCAGGCGGGCCTCGGGTGGGGCCTGGGGTTCCCCGGTGGTCCGAACCCCGGCCCCGGCCAGTCGCCCCAGCAGATCACGGTTGGCCGGATCGGCGAAATAGCCCGCCACGCTGGCTCCGATCTCCGGGCCGACCTCGTGCACGGTGGCCAGTTCCTCCTGGCTGGCCGAGGCCAGTTGCTCCAGGCTGGGGTAGCGAAAGGCCAGGACCTGGGCCACATGCTCGCCCACATGCCGGATGCCCAGCCCCACCAGCAGGCGATGAAGGGGACGCTGCTTGCTGGCCTGGAGGTTGCGCAGCAGCTTCTCGGCCAGGGTCGGACCCATCCGCTCCAGCGGCAGGAGATCCTCCAGGCTCAGGCGGTACAGATCCGCCGGGTCCTTCACCAGGTCTCGAGCCACCAACTGGTGCAGAAGGGATTCTCCGAAGCCCTCGACATCCATGGCCCGGCGCGAGCAGAAGTGGCGGAGCCAGCCCTCCAACTGGGCCGGACAGGCAGGGTTGACGCAGCGCGTGGCCGCCTCCTGGGGGTCGCGGACCACCTCGCCGGAACAGGCCGGACAACAGGTGGGCATCTCGAAAGGGCGCGTCCCCTCGGGCCGCAACTCGGGCACCACGGCCAGCACCTCGGGGATCACCGCACCCGCCTTGTGGACGAAGACGGTGTCTCCGACCCGGACATCCTTGCGCCGCACCTCGTCCTCGTTGTGCAGTGTGGCCCGACTGACCTCGCTGCCGTCGACCAGCCGCTTCTCGAGCAGGGCCACGGGCGTCAGGGTTCCCGTGCGGCCCACCGAGATCTCGATGCCCTCGACCCGGGTTGTGACCTGCGTCGAGGGAAGCTTGTAGGCGATGGCCCAACGCGGAGAGCGGGAGATGGTTCCCAGCTCACGCTGCAGGTCGTAGCGGTCGATCTTGATCACGACCCCGTCGATCTCGAAGTCGATCTCGTGGCGACGGGTGTGCCAGGACTCACAGAAGGCCAGGACCGGCTCAATCCCGGCGAAGAGCTCGCGGCGGGGACTGACCGGGAAGCCCAGGCCTTCCAGGAACTCCAGGGCCCGGGAATGACGCTCCAGGCCGGGGATCGCGGTCTCCAGGCCATAGGCCAGGAACCTCAGGGGGCGACGGGCGGTGACCGAGGGGTCCTTCTGGCGGAGCGAGCCGGCCGCCGCGTTGCGGGGATTGGCGAAGACCTTCTCGTTCGAGCCGGCCTGTTCTTGGTTCATGCGCCGGAAATCCGGCCAGCTCATGTAGACCTCGCCGCGGACCTCCAATTCCTCGGGCAGATCCTCTCCCTCCAGAAGCAGGGGGATCGAGCGGATGGTCCGTGCGTTGTGGGTGATCTCATCCCCCCGGACCCCGTCGCCCCGGGTGGCGGCCAGGACCAGGCGCCCCTGGCGGTAGACCAGTCGGACCGCCAGGCCGTCGATCTTGAGCTCGGCCAGGTACTCGAGGCGGTCCGGCACGTCCTCCTGGTCCCTGGCCGTGGCCGAGACCCCGGCCAGTCGACGGCGGACCCGGGTATCGAAATCCCTCAACTCGCCGGCAGTGAAGGCATTGCCCAGGCTGAGCATGGGAGCGGGATGCAGCACGGCCTGGAACTCGTCGATCGGGCTGCCTCCCACCCGCCGGGTCGGGGAATCGGGCCGGGCCTGATCGGGGTGCTCCTCCTCCAGGGCCTGGAGCCTTCGGAAGAGGAGATCGTACTCGGCGTCGCTGATCTCGGGCGAGTCCAGGACGTAGTACAGGCGGTCGTGACGGCGGATCTCCCGGCGGAGTTCCTCGATCTCCCGGAGCACTTCAAGGGAAGCCATTCCCGGCGATTCGCCCTCCCGAGAGGGCTCCCTCCGAAGGGGTCAGGGCTTACTTCACGGGAATCTTGCCGTCGAAGACGTTCAGCCCTCCCACCCGGACCACATCCACCCGAACCACCTCACCCCGGGCCTCGGCCGGACCGGCCAGGTCGCGCGCCAGCCCCAGGACCAGACACAAGGCGATCACGGTCAACACAAACCTGGTATAGGCATCCACCTGCATTGCGGAGTCTCCCTTCATCCCGTCGCCTGCCCCTCCAGACAGTCTGCCAGCTCCCCCGGACAGAAGATGTCAGAGGCGGACCCTGACCGAAGATCTCAAGAGGCGGGCCCTGACGGAAGTTCTCAAGAGGCGGGCCCTGACGGAAGATCTCAAGAGGCGGACCCTGACGGAAGAGCTCAAGAGGCGGACCCTGACGGGTCCGCCCCCTGAGATGTTCCCCCCTCCGACGACCTACCAGCGGGGCGGCCAGATGGGCGGACGGAGTTCGTAATAGTCGTTCTTGAGGGTCCTGCGGCGGTGCTGGTCTCCCTTGGCGCTCTCGCCGAAGGAAGGCTGACCCACCATGAAGGTTCGGTCATGGAAGCGATGAAGGAAAGAGAGGCCCAGGACCTGCGCGGCCTGACGGAGATCCACCATGGTGACGCCACCGTGACGCACGGTCTGGAGGGCCTGGCCCCGCGAGTGCACGGCCAGCTCCAGGGGGTCGGCATCGCAGTTGGCGGTGCTGCCCGCCGGCTCCAGACACCAGCCCAACAGGTGATGCTGACGCGGAGAGCCCAGGGCCTTTCCAAAGGACTCGACCCCCACATAGGGGCGTTCCCCGATGAAGGCCCACTCTCCGTGGAACGGAATCCCGTTGACCACAATCTTCATCTCGTGGGTCGAAACCCGGGCCTGGGCCGGGGCCATCAGCCCCCCCAGGGCCACCAGGCAGGTGGCCAGCAGCAGGAAGGTTCGCTTCACAGGATCACTCCTTTCGATCTGCACGGTGCGTCTTTCTGAACCCGGGGACCTTCGGCGCCCCCCCGGGGTTCCCCTACCCGCCCGGAACCGGCTGCCCTCCCCGGACTCCAGCCACGGGAAAACAGCCGCCCGACCCGCAGGGGTGCACCCCTCGGCCTGGAATCAAGCCGCCCCATGGACCCCTGCCTCCTGACCGATCCCCGACTCGCGTTCATCGCCCTGCTGGCGGGCGTGGTCTCGATGCTGACCACGCTGAACGTGGCGGCTCGCCCGGCAGCGGTCCGCACAGGGCAGGTGGCGCTGGCCCTGGCGGTCTCCTCGATCTTCTTCATGTTCACCCGCTTCGCCAACCTGTTCTATCTGCCGATCCTGGCCACCTATGTCGACACGGCGGTCCGGACGGGACGGGTCGACGTGCTCTATGGACAGATCCAATGGGTGGTGGTCGGCGCCGCGGTCGGAGCCTTCCTGTCCTGGATCCTGCTTCCCACCTTCGTGGCCGTCTACGAGGCCGGAATCCGGGCCGTCCAGGACCACGGTTCCATGGTCCGGGTCCTCATGGGCGCGGGGACGCCCCGCGGACTCCGCACGCTCCTGGGCTGCCTGCGCAGTCCCGCGCTCCTGGTCTCGTGGAGCCGGGGAGGCGGCAAGCTTCCGCTCGACTTCCTGGCCTGGAACATCGCGGCCAGCGCGGTGTGGACCGTGGGGGCCCTGTGCGCCCTGCACGTCAGCGCGCTGCTCCCGAGATTCGAGGCCACCGCGGTCCTGCTCTCGGGACTGGTCAATGCCTTCGCCGCCATCGCCTTCACGCTCTTCGTGGATCCCAAGGCGGCGGTGATCACCGACCAGGCGGTCAAGAAGAGTCGGCCCGAACAGGACGTCCTGGCCATGAGCTTCTACCTGGGACTGGGAAACTTCATCGGAGGCCTGCTGGGCCTGGCCGTCCTGCCGTTGGGCGTGGCCCTGATCCAGGCCGGAACCACCTACCTGGGCGAGGGAGGGGCCGGCCTGGCCGACAGCCTCTGGGCCCTGGTGGCCCTGAATGCCCTGGTGACGCTGCTGGCCTCGACCACCGTGGCCTCGCGCGTCTCGGCGGCCATCACCCGCAACGTGGCCACGGCCCTGGCGGTCTACAACTTCTTCTTCCTGATCACCCGACTGGCCCAACAGGTCTACGCTCCGATCCTGGCCACCTATGTCGACACGGCGGTCCGGACGGGACGGGTCGACGTGCTCTA
>JALHDH010000147.1 GCA_022839105.1 bacterium | reverse complement strand
CCCATGGCGTACGAGACCCCGGAGTTCGACGTGAAGTCGCATCCCCCGATCAGGGCGGCCCGGGCGCCCTCGATGGCCCCCTTGCCGTGGCCTCGGCGCAGGCCGAACTCCAAGAGCAGGTTGCTTCCGACGCTGTGGCGGATCCGCGCTGCCTTGGTGGCGATCAGGGTCTGGTAGTTCAAGGTGTTCAGCAGGGGGGTCTCGAGGATCTGGGCCATGGCCAGCGGCCCTTCCACCACGGTCAGGGGAACCTCGGCGTGGACCACCCGGCCCTCCGGGACGCCGGTCAGGGTCAGGCCTTCGAAGTTCCCGTCCCGGCGCAGGAAGTCCAGGAAGTCGTCTCCGAAGACCCGCCGGCCGTCGGGGCCGGTCTCGGCCTTGAGGTATTCCAGATCGCGTTCGCCGAAGCGGGTCTCCAGCATCCAGTCCACCAGCCAGCCCATCCCGGCGCTGATGCAGTAGCCAGCCTGGTGTTCGCCATAGTCCGGATAGCGGCGGAAGTAGTGGTCGAACTGGGCCTTGCGCTCGTGTCGAACTGGGCCTTGCGCTCGTGCAGGCCGGCTCGGAAGTAGAGCTGGGCCATGGTGAGCTGGTACATGTCCGTGAAGAGGGCGCCTTCGGCGACCTGGCGCAATGATCGTTCCATGATGGTGGGCTGGTTCGCGCCGCTCCCGGAATCCCCTGGACCAGGGCGGATGGGGCTGGCCCTCAGCGACCTTCACCGTCCGGGGGAGGCGGGGAGCCTCCGACGGGCTTGCGGAAGGCGGCCACGAAGTCCGGCTGGGCGGTCGGCGTGACTTCTGTGGAGATGGGGACCACCTGGACCTCTTCGAAACCGGCCTTCGTCATGACCGCCCGCAGCCCGTCGAGGGTCGGGTATCCGCAGTCATCCAGGATCATCAGGCCTCCAGGACGCATCGCCTTCCTGACGGACTTCAGCCAGGGGATGGTCTGGCGCTCCAGCGTCTCTGGAGGGCCCACGCCGACGTGGATTCCGGCTTCGTGAACGATATCCACGCTCTCGGCAGGGAGCCTGCAGTCGTCCTCGCTGCCCCGGACCAGGGTGATCGGTCCCCATTCCAGCGAGTGACGCCTGGAGATCCGTTCGACCAGCGTCTCGTAGCCCGGGCCCAGTTCGACCCCCACGATCCTCCCCGAAGGTCCCACGACTTCTCGGACGGCTTCGAAGATCTGGCCGGTTCCGTAGCCCAGCTCGGCCCAGGTACAGCCCTCGAGGGTCGAGGGATCCAGGACCTTCAAGGCGCGTTGCATCTGCCTGGCACCGGAACGCGTGGAGGTGTTGCCGGTGAAGAACTGCCGGATCGTATCGGCCTTGGTGTCGTCCCCGGCATTCTGCTCGAGCAGGAGGGCCCGGATCGGCTCGCGGTCTCCCTTCACCTCCCAGGCCATGATCTGCATGGCCAGGACGGGTTCGATGTACTCCGGGTCGTGGAAGACCGTCTGATACAGCACCTCCTCCAGGGGGTCGAAGGTCCAGGATTCGCCTCCGTTCCGGTAACCGCGCTCGGTGAAATGCTTCGAGACCTCTTGCAGGGCCCCCGAATCCAGCTCCGCGAGTTCCTCGGCCATCCTGCGCAGGGGGAACTTGAAGACGGCCGTGGACTCCAAGGTCGGTCTCCCCGCGGGTGCCAGGATGGCGGCCGACCGGTTCAGGGAGCGCCTCAGGTTCTGGACCCGCTCGGCCGCGGAGGGCTGGGGGCGGGTCTGGAGGTCGACGATGAAGCCCTCGAGGACCTCGATCAGTTGCTTCTTCTCTTCGGAGAGGAGGTAATGGGATGGGGGGCGCTCGAGCCTCGGGGAGGGCGCTGCCGGAGAAGGCGGCCTGGCGGGAGGGTCTGCTTCGGGCTCCGTCGCGACCAGTCGGAGCATCAGGCCCAGGTTCAAGACCAGGACGAGCAGGAGCCACCAACGCAGCCGCCGGCCCGGTGAGCGGATGGTCATGGTCGGCTCCCTCCCTGTGCTCACTGGCACCATCCTCGCGCTTCGTCGTGGCTCGAGCAGACCCTGGCACCCGAAAAGGGGCGTGGCCGGAGGGTGGGGAAGGGGACGGGAAGGGCGTTCCAGAGCGTCTCGCCCGTCGTGTTGGAGGTCCAGGTGAGCGAGCAGAACGGGTCATTCCAGGAAATCCTCCGAGGCCTGCAGAGCCGCCGCGCAGCCTGGGCCGCCACTCCGGTTCCCCGGCGCGTGGCCCTCCTGCGCGAGTGCCTGGCCCAGACCCGCCATGTCGCCGAGGCCTGGGTGCGCGCCGCCTGCGAGGCCCGGGGATTGGACCCCGATGGTCCCATGGGCGGGGAGGAGTGGCTTTCCGGGCCCTACGTCCTGATGCGCCACCTGCGCCTGCTGGCCGAGTGTGGCGAGGGGAAGGACGCCTCGATTCCGGCCCGCCTTCTCGAGGGCCGGACGGTGGCCCAGGTCTTCCCCCGGACCGCCATGGAGCGGTTCTTGTGGATGGGTTTCCGGGGCGAGGTGGTCCTGGCGGAGGGCGCCTCGGCCCGGCGAGGGCAGGCCTGGCACCGGATTGGCGGCCCCGGCCGGCTGAGCCTGGTGCTCGGGGCAGGCAACATCACCTCGATCGCCCCTTGCGATGCCCTGCACATGCTCTTCGCCGAGAATTCGGTGGTCCTGGTCAAGCTCAATCCGCTGCTGGATTCGCTGCAGCCCGTCATGGAGCAGGCCCTGGCTCCGTTGGTGCGCGAGGGTTTCCTGGCCTTCTGCCGGGGCGGAGCCCGGGAGGGTGAAGGGCTGGCCCTGGATCCCGCCGTGGAGGCGATCCACATCACCGGGTCGCAGAAGACCTTCCAGGCCCTGGTCTGGGGAGGGGATTCGCCTGCCGGGGCGACGCCCGCTCCCAGGCTCCAGGTCCCCGTCACCGCCGAACTGGGGTGCGTGACGCCGGTCCTGATCGTGCCCGGCACCTGGGCGGACGCGGACCTGGCCTACCAGGCCCGGCACGTGGCCAGCATGATCTACCACAATGCCGGCTTCGACTGTGCCGCCGCCCAGGTGCTCCTGACCGACCGCGCCTGGCCGCAGCGCGCGGCCTTCCTCAATTGCCTCCGACGAGAGCTCTCCAGCCTGCCGCCAAGACCGGCCTGGTATCCCGGAGCCGCCTCCAGGCACGCGGAACTCGCCGGCCATCATGCCCAGGCCGAGTTCCTGGGTGTGCCCTCCGAGCGCGGGGTCCCCTGGACGCTGGTCCCCGACATCCCCCTGGAGGAGGATCAACCCGCCCTGAGCCAGGAGGCCTTCTGCGGCCTGCTCTTCGAGGCTCCCCTCCAGGCCGGCGGAGCCATGCCCTTCCTGGACCACGCCGTGGCTCTCGCCAACGAGAAGATCTGGGGAAACCTGAGTTGCGTCCTCGTGGTGGACCCCCGGACGGCCCGCCAGTGCGCTCGGGCCTTGGAATCGGCCATCCACCGCCTCGAATACGGAACGGTCGGTGTGAACGCCTGGGCCGGCGTGGCCTTCGGCCTGCCCGAGCTGCCCTGGGGGGCAGCCCCGGGGAATACCCTGGCCGACCCGCGCTCGGGTCTGGGTTTCGTCCACAACGTGCACGGCTTCGAGAATGTCCAGAAGGGGGTCCTGCGGGGGCCCTTCCGGACGGTCCACACCCCGCCCTGGTTCGCCCGGCACCGGAACCTTCCGGCCCTGGGCCGGGCCCTGTGCGACCTGGAGGCGGCTCCGGACTGGCCCACCGCCTTCCGCGTCCTGGCCGAGACCCTGCGGGGAGGCCTGCCTCCTGGAGTCCCCGGCGGAAGGTAGGTCTGTGCCTGGGTTCCCGAGATCCGATCCGGGTCCTCGTGCGCTGGAGGTCGCCCCTTTCAGGCGTCGCTCTCGGGGAATTGCAGGCCCAGGACCGCCCAGGCCGCCTCCAGGGCCTCCTGCACCGCTCGGGCCAGGGCCACGCGGGCGCGGGTCACCGGAGCGGGGGCTCCCAGGATCCGTTCGTGGTTGAAGTAGAGGTGGAAGAGTTCGGCCAGGGTCACGGCATGTCGGGTCAGCAGATCGGGTCGGGCCTGGGCAGCCGCGCGGGCCGTCGCCCAGGGAANNCAGGGGCCTGTTCGGGTCCAGGCCCTGGTCGGTCGCCATCTTCCGCAATCCTCGGGTTCTGGTGCACGCGTACAGGACCTTCCGGGCCGGGTTGGCCAGGGTGGGGTCGTCTGCCAGGTCCAGGTCCAGCGCCCCTGGCCGGTCCAGCATCAGAAACCCGAGGATCGGCCTGCCAAAGGCCTGGAGAAGCCCGGGAAAGGTCCAGGGGCGATCGGCAGGCCGGCCGACCAGGCGGAGCGGGGGGAGCCCCTCGGTCCCCCGGTCCTGGCGCAGCACCCGGGCCCCCGTCGACTCCAGCAACCCGGCGCGAGCCTCCCACAGCGCGGCCAGGCACCCCTCCGCGGGCGTCTGCGGGGGACGGGGGAGTCGGGGAACCGGAATCTCCTGGCCTCGGCCTCCCCGGGTCTGCAGGCAGCCGGATCCGCGGCGCAAGACATCGTGGATCGTGAGTCTCAGCCCGGTCTCGGAGAAGAAGAAGTTCAAGAAACCCGGACCCTGGACCTGGACCTCACGCCACCAGGGGCGCTCGGGGAGCCTCTCGAGCAGGGCCTCGGCCAGTTTGCGGGGGGGGCATCCCGTCGAGCGGCTCCAGGCCAGGGGCAGGTTGCAGGTCAGATCCCCGAAGTCCGGCTGGCCAGGGACCTCCAGGTGCAGCCGCGGTGGTTCCCCCCAGCCTCGCGCTTTTGAGACCCGGCGTGCCGTGGCGACCAGGTCCCGGATCAGGGCCTCCCGGATCCGCACGATTCAGGGCTCTTCGGGCGGGAGGATTCTCGTCTTCAGCGTCTCCTGCAGGCGGCGTTGGACCTCCGGGGGGAGCTGGACGGGCCTTTCCTGCGAGAAGAACCGGATGGTCTGTCGGGTGCTGTCCACCACCACGCGGCAGGGGTGACAGTCCTTGAGGTGCGCGTGGAGCTCGCGGCACAGTTCCGTGTCCAGGTCTCCATCCAGGTAGTCGGCCAGGGCCTCCTTGAGGTGGGAGCAATCGTGCCCGGGGTCATGATGCATCGCGAAGGCGCTCCTCGAAGTAGGGGGCAAGCTGGTCTCGAAGGTGCAGGCGGGCCCGCAGGATGCGGGACTTGACGGCGGGCAGGGTCAATCCCATGATTTCCGCCACCTCCTGGTTGCTCAAGCCTTCCACGTCGCGCAGCCAGAAGGTGGTCCGGTAGATCTCGGGCAGGCTGTCCAGCGCCTGGTTGAGGATCTGGCGGAACTCCTCGCGGGCGAACCAGGCCTCCGGGTCGCCCGTCCAGGGGCGGGGATCGGCCGGCTTCTCCCAGTCCTCGGGCAGGGATTCGGGGGCCCGCTTCGCCTTGCGGAGGCGCATCAAGGCCGCGTTGGTGGCAACCCGGTACAGCCAGGTCTTGAAGCTCGAGGCCCCCCGGAAGGTGCTCAACCTGGAGTAGGCCGTGAGCATCGCGTCCTGGAGGACCTCCTCCGCCTCGACGGGGTTCCGGGTGATCTGCAGGGCCAGCCCGTAGACCCCCGGTGCGTGGGGCTCGATCAGCGTCTGGAAGGCCTGGGGATCCCCCGCCAGGGTGGCTTGAACCAGGGCATCCTGGTCGGTCTTCAGCATGAAGGGGCCATTCTCGACCGAATCGGGATTCCTGCCGGAGAGCGTTTCAGTCCGCCGCGGGCTTCTGGGGTTGGACAGGAACCTGTGGGGAGCGCTCGGACGGGAGCGTCGCCTCGGGGGCGGGAGTCTTCGGGGCCGAACCTGGCTCGGCTGGCGGTTGCGCGGCCTTCTTCCAGGGCAACGGGCGGCTGATCATCCGGGCCAGCTTGTCCGCCACCCGGCGATGCACGGGGGCGAGCCGTCGGGTCAGCGGGCGGGTGACCTTCTCCAGCTTCTCGATGCCTCGGCGCATCCGGGGCTCGACCTTGTCCAATGTGCGGTCGATCCTCTGCCGGGAGCCTTTGTGGAACTGGTAGAGGGCCTTGACCGTCGAGCAGACGACCGTCAGGGCGATTCCCGGGATCGTCCCCACGCCGGTCAGGGCCAGGGTGGTTCCCACGGCCACGCCCAGGTCGGCCAGTCCGTTGATTTCCTTCTTGTTGTCGGACTTCTGCAGGCCGACCTTCAGGTCGTGGAATCCTCGTCCGGCCTGGATCGCGCCGGCCACCGGGGCCACGATCGCGGCCACCACCGACAGGGGACCCAGCACGGCTGAGCCCAACGAGCACAGGGTGCCGAAGGAGCGGGTCCCGTCCAGGATTCCCTGGATCTCCTTGCGGCGCTCGCCGGCCGCGTAGCCAGCCGTAGCATTGGAGGCGCCCCGGGCGATGCCCAGCCCTGCGGCCAGGGGGGCCAGGACGGCGCGCAACGGTCCCAGGCCGGCCACCGAGGCGGCGATGCTGGCTCCGGCCGCCAGGTTGGCGATCCCATCCATGAAGCGGGCCCGATCGCTTCGACGCAGGCCTGAGCGCAGCTTGACGAATCCCGCCAGCCCCATGACCCCCGAGGCGGTGAACCCGGCTCCGTAGGCCACGGTCTCGGCCACCCGGGTCAGGGTCTCGCGGGTGGATTCCGAGAGGGTCTCGCGAACGACCTCGATTCCCAGGGCCCCGGCCACGCCGCTCTTGATGCTGGACCAGGCCCCCTTCAACGAGTTGCCGGCCTCCCGGGCCGCCTGGGCCAGGGCATCCACATCGTCCTTGCGCCAGCGGGTGGAGAGTTCCAACAACTCGGAGCCGACCGCTTCGCGCCAGGAGTGGTCCTCCTTGGAAGCCGGCGGGGCCGGGGGACTCCCCTTGGCTGGCGGGGGTTGAAGGGCGGGAGCCTGGGGGCGTGAGACCTGCATGGCTGCTTGAAGTGTAGAGCCTCCGAGGCCTTGAAGACCAGGGATGGATTGTAACAAAACCAAGCGTCCGCCGCGCCCGGAGAGATCTGGCGAAGACCCGGCAGGGAACATGCGGGCGGGCTTGGCGGTTGTCTTGAAACCAGGGTTCCTGGTATCATCCTCGGAGTCTTCCTGGAGGTGGGCAATGGATCGATGTCTCAGGGCCTTGTCGGGCCTGGTACTGGGACTTGCGATGGTCGCATTCCTGTCGGGGATCGCGCTGGCCGGAGAAGTCCGCAACGACACGGGCAAGTATGATGGCCTGTATCTGGCCACCGTGACGAACCGGACCAAGGACCAGGTCTTCGAGCAGCTCGAAATCGAGTTGGAGGGCCGCTTCATCGTGCTGCGTCAGCCCGAAGGCCATCTGCGCATGAAGATCATCCAGATGTGGGATCGCCGCTTCCAGATGGAGGTCACGGCCCGGGACTCGCATTCGGGCGATCTCTACATCATCCACATCAAGTCCTGAGCCCTTCCGGGGGTTCGTCCCGAGGGGCCGGGAGCGCCCGGGCGGGAGGCACGAAAAGGGCCGGATTGGGGTTGACCTGCTGCCCAGAACAGGATATAGATCATCTTGAGGGCCAGCCTGGGTCCACCTTCCCCCACCACCGGGCCGGTCCTCACTTCTATTTTCCCGGAAACCCGGGCCTCGGGCTTCCTGAATCCAAGAAGAACCCTCGAGCATGTCAGGATGTCTCGGATGAACCCCATCCCAGCCCCCCCCGGTTCCAGGCCCGGCCCGGCCCTGCTGGCCTTGTTGGGAATCCTGGTCCTGGTCGCCGGCTTGCTGGGCATGCCTTCCGGGCAGTACATCGGCGATCCTCAGGCTGTCCGGATGGTCAGTTGGAGCCTCCTGGAAAGAGGTCGCCTGGACGTGCCCGCGGACCTGGCCAGGAGCGCCGGCGAGCCCGGGCAGTATTTCGTGCAGAATCCCAGGACCGGGCTTCACTACTCCAAGTATGGCGAGTTGAACAGCCTGGGCTACCTGCCCGCGATGGCCCTGGAGCGAGCCCTCGTCGGCCGCCTGGACCCCGTCAACGACCTGGACACCCGGACGCTCCTGCTCAACCTCAACAACCTCCTCCTCTCCCTGGTCCTGGCTGGACTCCTGCTGGCGATGGCGTGTCTTTTCACCCGGCGGGGAGACCTGGCGCTGGTGTGGGTCCTGGCGACCCTGTACGCCTCCTTCGGCTGGAACTATCTGCGCGCCCAGACCACCGAACTTCTGCAGTGGACCCTGTGCACGGGCTTCTTCTGGGCCCTCTTCCAGCTTTGGAGGAATCGTGGCGAGGGCCGCTGGCTTGCCGGCGCCCATCTCTTCCTGGCCGGCCTGGTCCTGACCAAGACCGTCTATGTGCTCCTGGTCCCCTTCCTGTTGCTGGTGGGCCTCCCTTGCACCAGTGCGCGGGCGCGACCGCTGCGGGCCCTGGCCGGTCTCTTGGGCCCCCTGGCGCTTCTGGGGTTGCTGGTCCTGGGCCTGAACGAGTTGAAGTTCGGGGATCCCTGGAGCACGGGCTATACCCAGTGGGTCCGCGAAAAGGACCTCTTCCGGGGCGACCTTTGGGCGGGGCTGCTCGGCTTCCTCCTGGACCCTCAGCGCAGCGTCCTGGTGCATCAGCCCCTCCTGCTGCCTGCCCTCCTGGCCTTGCCGGCCTTCTGCCGGCGCTGGCGGATGGAGGGCCTTCTGGCCTGGGGGGCGTTGGCGGTCTTCTGGCTCTTCCACGCCCAGACCGCCAACTGGGCGGGGCACTGGTCCTATGGCCCGCGCTATCTGCTGGCCGTGCTGGCTCCGGCCACCTTGCCAGCCCTGCTGGCCCTGGAGTGGCTCTCGGTCCGCCTGCGCACCCTTCCGGGCGCCCTGCTGGCCGGGCTCCTGGGCCTGCTGCTGGCCGTCTCGTTTTGGATGCAGGTCCAGGTCAACGCCCTGGGGTTCTTCACCTTCTATCAGGTGGAAGCCGCCGTCGGCAGCTTTTCCGCCCCACGAGCCCTCCAGGACCTGCAGTCCCGACCTTTCGGCCTGGTCTGTGGTGAGCTGCGCCATTTCGTCCGGACCGGCACCTTCCCGCCCTTCCTGAAGGTGGCCTCGACGGAGATCTCCGTGGAGGAGACTGCCGTTCTGGCCGAGGCAGTGCGTCAGAGGACCCGGGGCAACCGCTACTTCTTCCCGGGCCCCTGAGCCTGTCCGGCGGAATTCCAGGGCAGGAGGCCTGGTCTTGGCCCGGATCGTCGGTCATCGGGCGACCGGCGATCCGGGCTGTGGACGGTGCCGCGTCCGGGGACAGGCTCTGGTCAGGGAAAGTCGAGGGCC
>JALHDH010000025.1 GCA_022839105.1 bacterium | reverse complement strand
CGGTGGACCCCGGGATCCCGCCTCCGGTCGGTCTGGAGGGCACCACGCTCCAAGACCTGCTGGACAAGGCCATGAAGCTGGACCCCGAGTGGATGGCCGACAACTATGATCGGGTCCGCAGGATCTGGCAGAATCGAGTGGAGGCGACGGCCGAGGAATGAGCCGAGTCGGAATCCGCAACCTGGTCAAGAGATTCGGCTCCACCCTGGCTGTGGACCAGGTGAGCCTGGAGGTGGGGGAGGGGGAGTTCTTTTCGCTTCTGGGAGCCTCGGGCTGCGGCAAGACGACCACGCTGCGCTGTGTTGCCGGCCTGGAGACGCCGAGCGGGGGAGAGATCCTCCTCGACGGACAGGACGTGGCCCGGGTCCCGGCCTGGGATCGGGACTGTGGGATGGTCTTCCAGAACTACGCCCTCTTCCCGCACATGACCGTGGCCGACAACGTGGCCTATGGCCTCCTGGCGCGCCGCTATCGCCGGGCCGGACTGCTCCAGCGCCTGGGATTGCTGGTCCGGGCCGTCTCGGCCTGTCTTCCCTCCGAGGATCTCGATCGGGTCCGGGAGGCCCTGGCCACCGTCGAGTTGGAGGGCCTGGAGGAGCGCCGGCCCGGCGAACTCTCGGGGGGACAGCAGCAGCGGGTGGCCCTGGCCCGGGCCCTGGTGACCCGTCCCCGGGTCCTGCTCTTCGACGAGCCGCTGGGCGCCCTGGACGCCCGCCTGCGGGTCAAGATGCGCCAGGAGATCCGTCGCATCCAGAGGCGGGCCGGGATCACCACGCTGTACGTGACCCACGACCAGGAGGAGGCGCTCTCGGTCTCCGACCGCATCGCGGTCATGAACCGGGGGCGGGTGGTGCAGGTGGGCCCCCCCGAGGAGCTCTATCTGCGCCCTCGCACCCGCTTCCTGGCCGACTTCATCGGCCTGACGAACCTCTTTGCGGCCTGCCCGGAAGGCCCGGGACGCGTCCGGCTTCTGGAGGGGCCGGTCCTGCCCACGACCCACGCCATTCCTGCCCAGGGGACCTTCTCGGTGGCCGTGCGCCCCGAATCCCTGCGCCTCCTGGGGGCAGGAGAGGAGGCGCCGGGGAGTTTCACGGGCCGGGTCCAACTGCGGATGTTCATGGGCGGCACGATCCGTCTGGTGGTGGCCAGCGGGCCCTTGGAGTGGACGCTGGCCGTTCCCCTGGCGGGCTGCGCCGAGAAGCTCGGGACGGGCGATGAGGTCCGGGTGGGGGTGGAGCCTGAAGACCTGCTGGTCCTGGAGGACTCGCAGTGAGTCGCCCGCTCCGCTGGCTCCTCTCGGCCCTGGTGGCGGCCTTCCTGCTCCTGTTCCTGGGGCTGCCGATGCTCAGCGTGGTCCTGGTCGGCTTCACCGGGGAACCGGTCGATCTCTTGGGGTTCCTGGCCCGTGGGGACCTCTCGGGCCTGCTGGCTCGGCTGGCCGACCAGGCCGACTGGCGCTACTATGCCGGATTCTTCGAGACGCGCCGCTACTACCGGGGATTCCTCAACGCCGTCGGGGCCGCCCCCCTGGCTGCGGTCCTGGCCTGGGGGCTCGCCCGAGGGCTCCTGGGCGCGTGGGGGCTGCTGGTCGGCCCGGTTCCGCCCCGATGGCGGCGCCGGGCCGGGCTTCCCCTGATGAGCCTGGCGTTCGGGGTGGTCGTGCTGGCCGGAGTCTCGTGGCGCTTCCTGGTCCCCGCCGAGGCCCAGTCCGCTCACTGGATGTATCACCTGGCGCCGAGCCGTTCCTGGGACGGTCGGCTCTGGCAGATCCTCGGCTTCTCCACGCTGGTCACCCTTTCGGGCACCTTCCTCGGAGGGATCATGGCCTGGTCGGTGGCCCGGACGGCGATGCCCGCCCGCCACCTGGTGCGCTGGATGTGCATCCTGCCCCTGGCCCTGCCCCCGTTCCTGGGGGCCCTGGCCTTCAGGAACCTGCTGGGAGAGGGGGGGATCCTGACCCGGTTCCTGGAGGCCCTGGGGCTGGGAACACCCTTCGAGGGGCAGTCGGTCCTGGCGGCGGGAATCGTGCAGACCTTCCTCTTCTTCCCCTTCGTCGTACTGACCACGGCGGCGGCCCTGGACCGGATGGATGCCTCCTTGAGCGAGGCCGCCCGGGTCACGGGGGCACCTCCGGGATTCTCGCTTTGGACCGTGCACCTTCCCATGCTCATGCCGGGCCTCACGGCCGGAGCCTTCCTGGTCTTCATCCGCTCCTTCGGCGACTTCGCGGTCCTCAGCCTCTTGATGCCCATCGGCAGGCCGATCCTGGTGGTCGAGGCCTATCGGGATCTGGCGGGTTCGACCGATTGGGGCGGCGCCTCGATGCTCAGCACCCTGATGGTCCTGACCATCCTGGCTGTCCTGGCGACCCAGAAGTCCTTCGTCGAGGGCGGAGGCTTCGAGACGGTGACCGGCCGGGGGACCGGGGGAGGGGAACTCGTCCGCACACCCTGGATCTGCCGGCTCTGCCTGGCCGCGTGCGCGGCGATCCTCTCGGTGCCCGTGCTCTTCGTGGCGGCCACCCTGCTGGTCAGCCTCTCGGCCCGTTGGGGAGTGGAGACCCTGCCTACGGCCTATACCCTGAGCCGCTACGAGGGGATCCTCTCAAGGCTGCTGAAGGCGGATTCCCCCTTGTTGAACTCCTTCGCGCTGGTCCTGCCGGCCCTGCTCCTGGCCGTGCTCCTGGCCCTGGGGATCGCCTGGACGCTGGCCAGGAGCCATCATTGGAGCCGCCACCTGCTGGATTTCGCCACCGTGCTTCCGTTCGTGATTCCGGGAGTCGCCTTCGCCGTGGCCCTGATCGGGATCTTCAACGGCCCGCCCCTGGCCTTGCACCTGACCGCGACCCTGGTCCTCTGCGCCTACGTGGTGACCCGCATGCCCTTTGCGGTCCGCTCGACCCTGGCTTCCCTGCAGCAGTTGGGGCCCTCGCTGGAGGAAGGGTCCAGGACCCTGGGCGCCACCGGTTCGCTGACCCTGGCCCGGGTGACGATTCCCCTGATCCTGCCTGGCCTCACGGCCGGAGCGATCATGGTCTTCATCTCGGCCATGCAGGACGTGGCGATCACCTTGATGACCTGCCCACCCCGCTGGTACCCGGCCAGCGTCTTCGTCTTCCAGCGCATCCAGGAGGGGGACGTCTTCGACGCTTCGGCCTACGGGATGGTCCTGCTGGGCCTGATCCTGGTGCCCTATGCCCTGGTCTGGCGGCTGGGAGGCGTTCGGACCGGGCTCTGAGGTGCGGGAAAACCCGGGTCGGCGGGCCTCAGCGCCGGGTGCCGGCCGGGAAAGGAGGACCTGGCCCCGGGCCAGGCCCAGGCGATTCTCCATGGCGGGAGGTCCGCGCTTATGAAGGACTGCTTATAAGCGCTCGTTCGTTATGCACGTCTGCTCATAACTCGTTCATATCCGAGGGAGGGGCGACATAGGAGGACCCTCGCCTGGATCCCTCGCGGATCAGCGCTCCCCGGCGGGCCATGGACTGGAGCAGGCGGCCGGCCTTCGGCGGGTCGAGGCGGCAGAGGTCGGCCGCTTCCTTGCGGGTGATCCTCTGGTGGACGTGGACGAACTGGAGCACCATCTGCTCGATTTGGAAGGGTTCGAAGCCGCGCTGCCGTACGTAGGCGGCGTTGAGCCCAAGCCTGCGGTAGGCGGTGGCGGAGAGATGGTAGGTTCGCCCGCGTCCCTCGCCCCGGCCCTCCAGGAGCCCGCGCTCCACGAGACGCTGGAGACGCATCCTGGCCTCGCCCTCGCTTCTCTGCATCAGCCGGGCTGACTCCGCTGTGGTGATCGTCCGCTCCAGCCACAGGTGGTTGAGGATCATCAACTCATCCAGCCGGAGTGGTGGACCTTCCTGCCCTTCCTCGCTGACCAGGCGCACGAAGTCGAGGTTGGCTGTTCCGCCGGGCAGCACGACCACCACGTGCGCCCCTGTCGACCGGGAGTAGTCCGGGACAGGCCGACCATTCCGCAGTTGCTCTTCGAAGATCCGGTCGATGCCGCGGCCAGTCCGCTCGACCACCCCGGCCCTCTTGAAGGCGTCCGCCAGGAGGGGATTGCGCGGAGTGGGGGGGACCACCAGGAGGTTGTCCAGACGGACCCCCTCGGGGAAGCTCCCGGGACTGGAGACTTCGAGTGAATCCTCGCGCCACTGGAGGTGAACCGCCCCAAGTCGCCCATAGTCCCTGTGGACGAAGGCGTTGGCGAGGGCCTCCCGGACGGCGGCCTCCGGATAATCGGGCACAGCAACACGCAGAATGCCCACCCGGACCTCTGTCTCGAGATTCGCGGCACGGAAGTCTCTCAGAAACTCCTCCATGGCGCGAAGGAGCGGCCAACGCTCGATCACGTTCACGGGAATGCGAGTGTCTTCAAGCTTCTGGAACGCCACCTGGTGCGCGGGCACCATTCGGGCCAGCGCCTCTTCCCGTCCAAACAGTAGAAGGCCGGCCAGGCGGATCCCGGTGATCTCGTGGTCGCTCTTGACCACCCCCAAGGCCTTGGCAAGCTCGGTGTCCGGAAGTTCCACCAGAACCCGGTCGCTGGAGCGGGATTCCCGAACCATGCGGCGGAACCGCTCGAACTCCATGGGGTCCAGGTCGTGCCACGAGGCTCCGGGCAACTCCAACGCGGTCGGGTCCAGAAGGCCGCGATCGGCTTGCGCTGACTGCATCTCGTGGTAGAACATCGGAAGGCACTCCGGTGCCCCTTGATGGGTCAGCGTGCGGCGGAGGTAGGTCCCGTCTGAGGAAGCCACCGGGACGCGCGACACAGGTACCGTCACGGCCAGAACGAGATGCCCTTCCAGCACGACCTCCTCGACCTCGCACGCCAGGGAAGGCCGGGTGCGACTCGCGATCAGCGCCGCGACCCGCTCGGGCTCCGTCCGCCCGGTCTCATGCCGCGGGCGAGCTCCAGTGATCCGTCCGTCGTCCTCCACTCCCACCAGCAGATACCCTGGTCGGGAGGAATGCCGGTTTGCCAGGCAGACCACAGCCTCCACCAGGTCGCGGTCGTTCAGGGCACGGCGTTCCTCTCCCTTGAACTCGACGTCCAGGCTCTCTCCTGCCAGGACCAATTCGTGCGTCGTCTCCGGAGTCATGCGTTGGAGATTCTCCTCGGGGCCAGCGGTTCCCCCGTTTCGGCCGCCTGACGCCCCGAGTGGCCAGGCGAATCCGCCGAGCGCATCGGGACGTAGACAACGCGTCCTTCAAGTGCGCCAGGTGTCCGAGAAGAACAGCGTCCGCACGATGTCGCCAACCGGCTTCGGAGAACTGAAGCCGGGTCCCCTGGCGGGCCTCAGCGCCGGGTGCCGGCCGGGCGCCAGTCCCACATGCTGGGCATGCGCACGGCGGGGATCCCCGGGACCTGTGGACCGTAGGTGGGAGCGGGTCGAGGCGAGCGGGAGCCGTGGAGAGAGCCGGAATCGGGATAGGGTTCGCCCATGCCGGAGGCGTGGACGGGGCCGCGGGCGTCGGCCGGGGCGACCTTCCGGGGATCGGCTGGAGCCTGGAGACGGTTGCTGGTGGCCAGTTGACCTCCCAGGCTGGCCTTCACCTCCAGCTCCTGGTCTTGCCCTCCGCGCTGGAAGAAGACCACGAAGCCCGCCGTGGTCTGGCCCGCCGGGACCACCACGGTGCCCGGAATCCAGGCCGCCGGGCCGGTGCTCAGGTGCACGTGGACCCCGCCTTCGGGTGCCGGGCCGGAAAGGAGGACCTGGCCCCGGGCTTCGTCCGCCGGGCGGGCGGAGTCGGGGATCAGGAAGACCGATTCGATCCGGGGGCTCTCGGCTCGGGCCGGCTCGGAAAAGAAGACCCCCAGGCCAACCAGGGCCAGGAGGATCGCCAATGTCCTTCCAGGTGCTGCAGGCATCTCAACCTCCCAGAGCCGGCCGAAGCGAGCCCAGGGCCGCCTCGATGGGGCCCATGCGCTCCTGGGACTCGTCATCCCAGACGCCCAGGGCCAGGCAGATTTCGGTTGGCCGGGGTTCGAAGACGACGGCGCGGAAGCGGACCTGGTTGCCTTCGTGCGTGGCCGTGCCGCTCAGGCGGACGGCCCGCATCCCGTTGATCCGGAGCTTCTCGGCCGGGTTGGTCTGGATGTCCTGGAACCAGGCCGCCAGATAATGCGAGGCGTCCTCCAGGGCCGCCTCGGTGTCGTCGCGCTTCTCCAGCTCCCAGGCTCCCAGCCACATGCTCAGATCGGCCGGCGCGGCCACCACCCGGTTCCCCGGGGTTCGGACCGACCAGTCGCGGGGGACGGACATGCTGAAGAGGGGACCGGCCTGGGACTCATAGGTCAGGGAGTGGGCCTGGACCATCCCTCCCAGGGCAATCACGGTCAGCCAGGTTGCCAGGAAGATACGTCTGCCCATAGATGCCTCCTCTGCGGATCCGAGACAGGATCAGGATTCACCCGTCGGGCCCGGGACACCTTCCCGTGCCCTCCCCCCTGCCTCGGCAGTCCGGTCTCCCAGGTCGCTCGGGCCGGGATGGCTCCAGGTCCAGGACCACCTTCAGGGAGTCCCGGGCCTGAGAGGTCAGATCACAGGCTTCCTGGACCTGCTCGAGGGGGAAGCGATGGGTGACCACCTGGCCGGAGTGGATCACGCCCTGCGCGATCAGTCTCAAGGCCTCGCGGGTGTCCTCGGGACCGCACGAGTAACTGGAGATCAGGTCGACCTCATCGAAGTAGATGCGGTTCATGTCCAGGGTCAGGGGAGTTCCCGGCTCGGGACCCATGAACATCAGGACCTTCGAACCCCGGCCCGCGCACTCCACGCCCTCCAGGACCGATTTCGGGCTGGTCGGGCAGACCAGGACCAGGTCGGCGCCGTGTCCCTCCGTCGCTTCCCGGACGGCCGCGGGGAAGGATTCGCGCGTGATGTCGACGGCCCGGTCCAAACCCGACTCCAGGCCCTTCTCCAGGCGGAATGGGACCAGGTCGGAACCCACGAGGGTCCCGGCCCCCAGGTGCCGGGCCAGCCGGACCATCATCTGGCCCATCACGCCCAGGCCCATCACGGCCACCCGGTCTCCGGGTTGGAGGCGGGCTCGATGGAAGGCCCGCACCACGCAGGCCAGGGGTTCGACCAGGGTCCCGTCGGACCAGGACATGTCGTCCGGCAGGCGCAGGGTGTCCCCCTCCAGGTTGGTCCGGGGGACCAGGACGTACTCGGCGGCCCCCCCTGGCAGGATCCTGGAATCCCGCCAGGTCTGACACATCGAGTGATTTCCCCGGCGGCAATGATGACATTTCAGGCAGGGGGCATGGTGGTGGAAGAAGACCCGATCTCCCACCGAGAACTTCTCGACCCGGGAACCGACCTCGACGATTTCGCCGGCTGGCTCGTGCCCCATGACCACCGGGCACTTCTTGCGGATGTACCAGGGGGTGACATCCCCCGAGCAGATCCCGCAGCAACGGACCCGGACAAGGGCTTCTTCGGGACCCGGGACCGGGATCTCCATCTCTTCGACGCGGACATCTCCGAAGTCGTAGGCCACCGCGGCCCTCATGGTGCGGGTTGCGACGCTCATTCTCCCGGGTCCTCCGTGGCGTGCGGGACGATCTCGAACTTGGTGCCCTGGCCCTGGTCCAGGCGTTCGAAGGCCTGGGACAGTTGGCGGAGGGGGTAGGTTCCGCTGAGGATCGGGCCCGGGCGGACCCGATGGCCGGCCAGCAACTCGTGGGCGGTGCGCACGGCCCGGGGGGTGAAGTGGGAGGTTCCCACCAGGGCGATCTGGTCATAATGCAACCGGGTCGTGTCCAGTTCCACCGGAAGGCCTCCGGGGCATCCGCCGAAGAGCAGGACATGCGAGCCACGGCCCGCCAGATCCAGGATCTGCGCCCAGGTCTCAGGCTGCCCGGCACAATCCATCACCACCTGGGCCCCCAGGCCGTCGGTGGCCTGGCGGACCTCCTCGACGACCGACTCCGACTCGCCGTCGATCACCCGGTCGGCTCCCAAGGTCCGCGCCAGCTCCAGGCGCTCGCGACCCCGGCCGGCCATGAGCACCCGGAGGGGTTGATCCAGGGCGCGCAAGGTGAGCAGGTACAAAAGCCCGATCGTGCCGCAGCCCAGGATCACCACGACGTCCTCGGGTTCCAGGGGGATCGATTCCAGACCCTGGACCACCGAGGCCAGCGGCTCGAGGAAGGCTGCCTCGGCGAAAGACAACGAGGCAGGCTTGGGAAACATGTTCTGCCGGACGATCGGCGCGCCCACCCGGATGAACTCGGCGAAGCTGCCCACGGCCATGTTCCGGGGCAGGTTCTCGCAGAGGTTCTCCTGTCTTCGGGTGCATGGGAAGCACTCACCGCATGGCGCCGAGTGGGCGCTCATCACCGCGTCTCCTTCACGGAAGCCCCGCACACCGGTTCCGACGCGCGAAATCAACCCCGCGAATTCGTGGCCCAGGGGACCAGGGGACCCCAGCCCCATCCTGTAGGCCCTCAGATCGGCTGCGCAGGTCAGGGCGCTGCGGACCTCGACGACCACCTCGCCTGGGCCCGGCTCGGGCTCAGGAATCTCCTCGAACTCGAATCGACCGGGCTCCACCAGGACTGCTGAAAGCATGCCTTTCTCTCTCCTCAACGGTCTCCAGGTCCCGGATTTCCGGGCCTCGCTCAAGGCTCGGGTCCACCCGTCCATCCCTGCCACAGGCCCAGGACCAGGCCCAGGACCCCCAATCCCAGGAGCAGGATCCCGCAACCCGGCAGGTAGGCCGCCAGGGCGTCGCCTTCCCGGTGGAAGGGATCCCTCCTCAGGGCCTCCTGCAGACGCCTTCCGGCCAGGATGGCCGTCGTCCCGAGCGCAGCCAGCAGGAAACCGAGCACGACCGGGACCCACCACGATTCCCGGCTCATGGTCGGGTCCCGCCGGGCCCGGTGGAAGGGAACCCTGGGGCCGGGCCCATCAAGTCTTGCGCCTCGGCCTGAATCCGCAGCACTGGCTCGGGGCCGCTCGGCAAGGGACCTTCAGGATGGGCGCCGGGGCTTTCCCGGTCTGCCGAAAAGGCCCTGCAAGGCCTGCCGTTCCTCCTGCTTGCGGCGCAACTCGTCGTCCAGGAGGCTGGCCAGCCCGCGGCGGTTCTGGTCCTGCGCGAGCCTCTCCTCTTCGAAGAGGTCCTTGACCGGCTCTTCGGGCTCCGCGCCGGTTCCCGGCCCCGATTCCAGGAGCCCGCCCAGTTCCTGGCGCTGGCGGGCCAGGCTTTCCCGGGTCTCTCCCAACATGCCCTTGAGATGGCGATTCTTGCGATCCTGTTCGGCCATGGCCTGATCCAGCCAGTCGCCGACCCCGGAGTCCTCGACATCCTGTTCGTCGGGCAGTTCCCAACGCTCTCTCACGGCGCACCTCGTCTTCCAGGCGATTCCCCTTCCGGCTTCTTCGCTCTCTGGTCCGGGGTTCCCCGCCTCCTGTGGAGGGGGCGCACGGGGCCTCGACGAACCGCATCGCGCCATGAGAGCCTTCGACCTCTACGTCGCCCTGGGGGACAGCATGTCCACCGACGACCACCCGGGTCCTGGCCTGGGGGCGGCCTCGCTGCTCTATCGCAATCAGGACCGGATTTTTCCGGAGTTCACCGGCCGGGATCTGCTCTCCCTGAACCCCTCCACCCGCCGGATCCATCTGGCCCGGGACGGGTTCACCGCCCTGGATGTCCTGGAAAGCCTCGCCGAGCTGAAACCCTGCTCGGGTCCGGTCCTGGTGACCCTGACCATCGGAGGCAACGACAGCATCCAGTATCTCAATGCGATGACGCCCACCAGCATCGCCATGGGCGAATTCACGGCCCGGCTCTCCAGGATCCTGGGGCAACTCAAGCGCCTGTATCCGGATCTGACCCTGCGGATGGGCAATATCTACGACCCCACCGATGGCTCGGGTCGGGTTCAGAGCGGCCATGACCGCTTTGCGGCCGGCCTGCCCATGTTGGGCGGGGTCAATCGGCTTCTGGCTCAGGTGGCCGGCATGCACGGCGGAGAGATCGTCGATGTGCACGCCCACTTCCTGGGGCACGGAGCCCGGCACGCGGACCCCACCTGTCCTCATCATCACCCGGAGGATCCGACCGCCTGGATCATGTGGGACATCGAACCCAACTCGCGGGGGGCCTCGGAGCTTCGTCGACTCTTCTGGGGATCGCTGGGCTGATGGCCAAGAATGCCAACGGCCATCTCAAGAAGGGCCTGGGAACCCTCCGCCCGGTCCGCCTGGACCAGCAGCCGGATTGGGGGCTGAGCCAGGAGGATATCGAGGGGACCCTGGTCGGACGACGGGGGCCCGCCTTGTTGTTCGGAACCTTCCCTCCCTCGCGGGTCCTGGCCGACCTGGAAGCGCGCGGCGCCCTGGACATCCTCAGGCGACGGGGCTATCGCGACTTCGAGTTCCGATCCGAGGGGGAGGACGCCTTCGAGAACCGCATCCGGCTCTATGGGTTCCACCTCGAAGCCGAGGAACCGGCCTTGTTGATGGACGTCCGGACCCACCGCGGGGAACTGGCCGGGACCTCGGTCTGCCTGGGAAAGGAGGTCTTCGTCCGTTCGCTGATCTGGGAGTGGTTGAGCTTTCAGGACCCCCTGGCCGGATTTCCGCCCGGGCTCGAGGCCCTTCCCGGGCAGGATCACCCCGGTCTGGGGATCTTCCGCGTCGCGGTGGATCTCATGCTGGACTACGTTGAAGAGATGGACCTCGACGCCCTGGTCGGCCTGCCCCAGTACTTCCACAACGCGATCCTCTATTCCAGCCAGTTCCGCTTCTTCAAGCCCGAACTGGAAGGCGAGTTCTGCGGATTGCGCCGGGATCTCCTGGGAGGGGGGTTGGCCCGGGCCTCCCGAGCCCTCGCCGAGGGGAGGGTCGAAGAGTCGAAGACGCATCGACGGGTGACCTGGCAGGCCGCCGAGCAGGTCTATCCGATCCGCGGGGACATCCAGGCCCACTTCCAGCATCCGACCTACGCGGCCGAGGTGGACCGGGCCTTGAAGGAGAACCGCTTCCGTCTTTTGGAGGGCTGAGCCTGTTCCGGGGGGTTCCCCAGTCGCTCGGGCTCCTCAGGCTCCGGCCCCGGCTCGGGGAGCGGATCTACCAGGGAAACTGCATGTGGATCCGGTTTTCCAGGGCCGCGTCTGCAGCCGCGTCGACGAACCCCGAGAACTGGTCCAGGAAGGCCATGACCCGGCGGGCCCGAGCCGGCGACTCCATCCCGGTCAGCCAGACCACCAGCAGCAGGGCAGGCGCCAGCCAGTCCTGGCTGCCTCCATGTCGCCCCCGCGCCAGGGCCTGGACGGCCCAGTCCACACGCTCCAGGCCGTCCGGGCCCAGCGCGGACAGGCAGGCGATCCGGGTGATCTCCTGGGCGAAGACGGGGTCCCCGGTCTTCTTGGCGGTGCGCCGGTAGAACCCGGCCAGGCCGAAGCACATCAGGACCCGGCCGACGTTGGCCGGGTCCAGCGCGACGGGAGCTCCAGCCCGGGCCATCCGCTCGTTCAGGGCATCGACCGTTCGATGGGAATGGACCAGCATCCGCACCAGGGCCGTCAGGGTCGGGATGGCATGGAGGTAGCGCTGCGCCTGGGATTCAGGCCCCGCGCCGTAGGTCTCCAGGAGCCTGGAGGAGTCGGGAAGGTGCAGCAGGCGACCCTCGATTTCGAGTCGGGTCTTCTCGAACTGGTCCAGAAAGGCTTGCTGGATGGACATGGCGGGCTGCTTCGACGTTTCCGGGAAGCTCCTTCCGCGCGAATCCGGCTGACCGCCCGGCAACATGGTGGAAATCCCGGGAAAGGCCGGATGTGCTAGACTCAGACCACGATGAGCTCTCCGATCTCCGCCTCCCACTCTCCCAACCTCCTGCAGCGGGTTCGCGACTATGCCAAACCCCGTCCCGAGACTTCCGGGGATCTTCCCTCGTCCTCACCGGGCAGCGGCGTCCTGGCAGGAGCCATCCAGGGCTACGTCTCGGGAGGCCCGATGGGGGCCGCCTCTGGAGCCCTGGGAGGCTATGTGGGCGTCAAGGCCGGCGAGAAGGCCGGATCCTTTGCCGTGGCCGTGGCCTCGGGTGCCGCCTCGGGCGCGGCCTTGGGCGCACTCTCCTTCAACGCCTTGTCGGCCATGATCGGAGGCCCCGTGGGAGTGGGTCTGGCCGCCTCGGGGGCCCTGGTCGGAGGTTTCGCCGGGGCCGTGGGCACCCTCTCGGGAAGCCGCCGGGCCGTCACCCGGGACAGCGTCTACGGGGGCATGCTGGGCGGGGCCCTGGGCGCCGCCTGGACCGGAAATCCCGGGATGATGCTGGCCGGCGCGGCCGGCGCCGGGGTCGGTGGCCGCGCCGCCAGGCCCGCGGGCAGGGTGGTCCTGGGGGCCCTGGCAGGGGCCGCAACCGGAGCGGTGGCCGGAATCCTGGGCGGGCCGCCGGCGATGCTGGCCGGAGCCGTGGCGGGGGCCGTGATCGGGCCGGTCGGGACCCTGGTAGGCCCGCCTGCCCGGCAGATTCAGCGCAACCTGACGGCGGATCTGACCACGGCCTTGAACAAGCGGGTGGAACCCTGGCTCGAGAAGCACCCCCTGGGCAAGCGCGGCAAGCTGGTGGCCGGGGCGGTGATGGGCTCGCTGGTGGTCGGCCCCCTGGGTCTGGTCTTCGGCCTGCCGGGCCTGGCGATCACCACCGCGGTGGGCGCCGTGGGCGGGGCGATCCAGACGGCGCGCTTCCTGAAGAAGAAGGCCCAGGCCCCGGCTGAGCAGCCGCCGGCTCGCCCCCCAGAGCCCCAGTCCACTCCCGCCGGGACGCTGGGGGCCCCGGTGGGTCTCCTGAACGCTCTTTCCGAGAAGCCCCAGGGCCTGAACCCCGCGACCTGAGGGTTCATCCGGCCGCCCCCTCCGGGTCTTCCGGGCAGGGGTTCCCGCGGGAGGTCCCGCCCGTCAACCCGGGCAGGACCTCCCGGTCCTTTCAGCGGCCGGGGCCCTGGCGATCCGAGTGATGACCGCGACGACCCTGGCGGCGTCCCCGCTTGCCCGCGCCCGAAGGACCGCCTTCGCGGTGGTAGTCGCGCGGGTGGTCGCGATGCCCTTCACGCGGGCCTTCGCGCGGGCCCTCACGCTGGTTCTGGAAGAAGCGCCCCTCGGTGAATTCCGGAAGTTCCAGGACCTGCGCGCTGCTCAGGCTCAGGCGGATTCCGCTCTTCTCGGAGGCCTGGACGGCCTCGACCGGGATGGAGGCATCCCGTTGCAGCAGCATCCCCTTCTCGATGATCAACTGACGGACCTCGTAGGGGGGCTCGGGGTCGGAGATCGTGAAGCGGAGTCTTCCGATTTTCTCCCCGCTGGAGCTGTAGATGGGGGACCCCATGTGCAGGTCCGAGGAAAGCAGCCGGTTGGCAGACAAGTGAATTCTCTCCTATTCTCGCGCGGGGCGCGTTTGGGGAAGACCCCGGGGGCGGCGCCAGACAGGCTGCGCTCAGGACCCGGGAACGGCAGGCCTGTTCGTCGTCGGTTCCAGAAGGCCTTCGAGCAGATCGGTCGAAGGCGGGGGAAGTTCTGCCCGGTCTCCTGAATCGTTCCGACAGCGCGTCCCCCGAGGTCGCGCCCGTCGGGGCCGGAAACCAGGGCTGGTCGGAGGATTCCTGGTGGCGATGAACGTCAATACCCTGCTCTTGGAGATGCTCCGCAAGCAAGGTTCCGATCTGCTCGTTGCCACGGGACATCGACCCACCTTCAGGATTCACGGCCGCCTGTACCAGTCGGAGCATTCCGAGACCACCCCGGAGGAGGCCCAGCAGGCGCTGGACATGGTCCTCAGCGAGCAGGACGCCGAGCGCCTGGCGGCCGAACAGAACCAGGACTTCGCCTATGAGGTCGACCTGCCGGGCTTCGGTCCCCGCCGTTTCCGCGGCAACGCCTTCTACCAGCGTCAGGGCCCCAGCCTGGTCCTGCGGGCGATTCCCATCGAGATCCCCACCACCAGCATTCTCGGTCTGCCCCAGGAGATCACGCGGCTGATGGACTTCCACCAGGGGTTGCTCCTGGTCACCGGGCCGACCGGCTCCGGAAAGACCACCACCCTGGCCGCCCTGATCGATTACGTCAACAAGTCCCGCCCCCTCCACGTGATCACCATCGAGGATCCGGTCGAGTTCGTGCATCCCATCAAGAAGAGCATGGTGGTCCAGCGCCAGGTGGGGACCCACGTCATCAGCTTCAGTTCGGCCCTTCGAGCCGCCCTGCGCGAGGATCCCGACGTGATCCTGGTGGGGGAGCTGCGGGATCTGGAGACCATGTCGTTGGCCATCACGGCCTCGGAGACGGGCCACCTGGTCCTGGGCACCCTGAACACCGTCTCGGCCTCCCAGACCGTGAACCGGATCATCAACGTGTTCCCGGCTTCCCAACAATCCCAGATCCGGACCATGTTGGGAGATTCGCTGCGAGGGGTCATCTCTCAGCAGTTGGTGCCCCGTCTGGATGGGAAGGGTCGGGCGGTGGCCGTCGAGGTGATGATCAATACCGGCGCGATCGGCAGCATGATCCGTGACGCCAAGATGCACCAGATCAATTCGGCCATCCAGACAGGACACCGCTACGGGATGCGCCTGATGGACCAGTCCCTGATGGAACTGGTCGAACGGGCCATCGTCGCGGGGCAGGATGCCCTGGACCTGGCCCATGACAAGAGTTCCTTTGCCAGGATCGTCGGAGGCGTGGCATGAGTCTCAACCCGGTACTGGATGGCTATCTCAAGGAGGTCGTCGAGGCCGGAGGTTCCGACCTCCACCTCCAGTCTGGAGCCCCTCCGGCCATGCGCCTCCAGGGCAGGATCCACTTCATGGACGAGACCGTGCTGGAGAACGAGGAACTCGAGGAACTCCTCGTGCCCATCCTGGATGAGGCCCGCAGCCAGACCTTCCTGGAGACCGGGAGCGTCGACCTCTCCTACGAGGTTCCCGAGGTCGCCCGCTTCCGCGTCAACATCCTGCTTCAGCACCGCGGGATCGGGGGGGTCTTCCGGATCATCCCCACCAGGATCCCCACCCTGGACGAACTGGGGTTGCCGAAGATCCTCAAGGAGATCGCGGGCTATCTCAAGGGTCTGGTGATCGTGACCGGACCGACGGGGTCTGGAAAATCCACCACCCTGGCGGCGATGATCCACCATATCAACCAGAACCGCAACGTGCACGTGATCACCATCGAGGATCCGATCGAGTTCGTGCACACTTCCAACAAGGCGCTGATTCAGCAGCGCGAGATCGGATCCCACGCGCGCAACTTCTCGACCGCCCTGCGAGCCTCGCTGCGCGAGTCTCCGGACATCGTGCTGGTCGGTGAGATGCGCGACCTGGAGACCATCGCCGAGGCCATCCGGGCCGCCGAGACCGGACACCTTGTCTTCGGAACCCTGCATACCAATTCGGCGGCCAAGACGGTGGACCGCATCATCGACGTCTTCCCGGCCGATGAGCAGGAGCAGATCCGCTCGATGCTCTCGGGATCGCTCAAAGCCGTGGTCGCCCAGCAGTTGCTCCGCACGGCCGACGAGCAGGGTCGCCTGGCGGTCCAGGAGATCATGCTGGTGAACTTCGGGATCGCCGGCCTGATCCGCGAAGCCAAGACCAGCCAGATCCCCTCCTTCATCAACATGGGAACCAAGGAGGGGATGCAGACGATGGACCAGCACCTGGTGCAACTGGTCCAGGAGGGGCGCGTGGATGTCCACACGGCCTTCGAACGCTGCCTGAACAAGGACACGCTGGTCCGGGCCGGCCTGGAGGACCCTGGCGCGGGTCGCTGAGGTCCTGGACCAGAGAGTCCGGATCGTCTCCCCATGGCCATTCGAGCCCTGGGAGAACCTGGTTGCCTGGAGGAGCCATGTCCTGTCGCCTGATCCGCTGCTTCGTCTTGCTCTTGTTCTGGATCGCGTTGCCGGGAGGGATCCCGGCCTCTGCCTCGCCTCCGGAACCCGCCCAGGTGGCCCGCGAGGCTCTGGGGCACCTGGACCGGGTCCTCCAGGAGGATCGCCCGTTCGGCCCCCAGGATTCGGCCTGGCTGACCCGTCTTGAGGAAGCGCTCGGTCGGAGGTCCATGTCCGTTCCCGACCCCGAGCATCCCGGCGGGAGCCGCACCCTGGACACCCGCCTGACCCCCGAGAGGCTGAACGCCTATCCGGGCTCGGCCCGAATCCTGCGCCAGACCCTGGCCACCCTCCTGTACGCCACCGAGAATCCACCGCAGGTCCAGCATCTGGGCGAGATTCGGATCCCGGTCCACAACCGGGCCCTGGGGGAACTGCTCCGGCCCGGCTACGATCCCGCCTCCTTCCGGGCCCTCTTCGAGCGTGCCGGGAAGATGGGGGCCTTCGGCCTGGAAATCGATCCCGAGACCGGGCTGGCCTCGACTTCGGGGGTTTCCAGCACCGAAAACCCCGAGATGTCGGATCGCCAGTGGATCACCGACACGGTCCGCACCGGGGAGTACAAGCGCCATCTTCACCCCGAAGGCTGGCGTCGAGCCCTGCAGACCCTGGCCCGCTTCTACACCAATCCCACCGAACAGGCCGCCTTCGACCGGGCCATCGCCGATCCGGCCACCTATCGCGAGGGAGGCCCCGAGGAGGGCGTGGCCCACATCTTCTATCCCCACAACCTGAGCCGGGATCCCGACTGGTTCAACAACCAGCGCCTGGAATCCCACGGATTGGCCCTGGGCGCCCTGGCCGAGGCCCTGAAGGCCGGGATGGTCCACGGGGAAGCCTGGGGATTCCCCGATTCGCGTTCGGTGGAAGATCCCGTCCTCCAGGCCGTGGCCAACCTGAGCGCCTATTTCGTGGCCCTGGACTATCCCAGCGCCCCCTCGGCGGGCAACTGGGAGGAGACCCCTTTCCCCGGAGGCCTGACCTGGGATACCGAGGCGATCCGCAATGGGCTGGCCCTGGTCCGCGACTTCATGGCCAATCCCGCCTATGATTCGAACCCCGAGGTCGTCCGGGTTCGCACTCGTCTGCTCGCGCAGCCCCACGGCGCGATCCTCGGGCGCACGGCGGAGCTGGATCGCTGGATCGAGGCGGGAAGCCGTCGGGTTCGCCGGACCTTCCTGGCCGAGAGCCCGGGGCATCGCGAGATGGATTCCTCGCTGGTCTTCCTGGCCACCTCCAGCGGCACCCTGGCCGATTCGCCCGCCCTGGACGTGGCCCTGAACCTCGAGCTCCTGGGCACCCTGGAGCGGGCCCTGGTCCGCGAGGATGGCATGATCCGCTACGCTCCGTTCACCTTGACCCTGAAGGAAGGCACCGAGGTCCGCTCTCCGGACAGCTACCTGACGATGAACTACCACATCGCCGTGGACCGCGAGGGTCGGATCAACCTGGAGTGGAAGCGCATCCTCGACGAGTTCGGCTCGAAGGATGCCAGCGATCCCGAGGTCTTCGCGGCCCGGGCCAGCCTCTCGACCCCCGACCGCGAGGCCGAGTGGTTCATGGTCTCGGACCTGGCCCGCGGCTACGCCCGGCAGGCCATGAAGATCCTGGATTCCCTGAAAGGGCGCCAGCCGAGTCGCGATGAGCGCGCCCTTCTGGAGCGCGCCTGGGCCGGAGCCACCCGCAACATGAATCGGGCCTATGCCCGGGTCACCGGGTCTCCCGGGGGCCTGAAGTCCAACGGGGTCCCGGCCCCGGACTGCGCCGTCCCCGAAGCCTGGCAGCATGTCAGCCGGCTTCCGTCAGGAAGCGCCCGGGTTCCCGGAGCCAACACCCCTCTGGCCTGGGCCCAGGTCTCGCTGTGGGGGGCCTCGCGCGAGTTCCTGGCCGGCCTGGAGCGCCTCCAGACGGCGGGGCTTTTGCCCTGAAGATCCGACGCGGCCGGGGCGCTCGACCCGGCCGGGAGGCCTTCAAGGCGGGCTCCGCGAAGCGGCCGTCCATGTGCGAGCGACGGCTGTTCGTGAACGGCGAGTGGGTCGAGACCCGGCAGCGCCTGGAGGTCCGCAACAAGTATGGCGGGGAGGTCCTGGGGACCGTCCCGGTCTGCGATCCGGAACTCCTGGAACAGGCCCTGGAGGGCGCCCGCAAGGCGTTCCCCCAGCTCTGCGGCCTGCCGGCCCACCGCCGGGCCGGGATCCTGGACCGGGTCGCCCGGGGGATCGAGGAGCGGGCCGAGGAATTCGCCCGCACCCTGGCCGCGGAGGCCGGCAAGGCCCTGAAGTTCGCCCGGGCCGAGGTGGAGCGCGCGACCTCGACCTTCCGCCTGGGCGCCGAGGAGGCCCGTCGCCTGGGCGGCGAGGTGGTTCCCCTGGATGCGGTGCCTTCCGGTGAGGGCTGCTTCGGATTCTGGCAGCGCCGTCCGGTCGGCCCGGTGGCGGCCATCACCCCGTTCAACTTCCCCCTGAACCTGGTGGCCCACAAGCTGGCCCCCGCCCTGGCGGCCGGTTGTCCGGTGCTCCTCAAACCCGCCAGCACCACCCCGCTCTCGGCCTTGCTCCTGGCCGAGCTCCTGGCCGAAAGCGGGTTGCCTCCGGGCGCCTTGCAGGTCCTGGTGGGGGAGGGCCGGACCCTGGGAGGAGCCCTGGCCTCGGATCCGCGGGTCGCCAAGGTCAGCTTCACGGGAAGCCGCGAGGTGGGACTGGCCCTGACCCGTCAGGTGGGGATCAAGAAGCTCACCCTGGAGTTGGGGAATACCTCGCCGGTGGTCCTGGCCGAGGACGCCGATCTGGAACTGGCGGCCAGGCGCTGCGCGCTGGGGGCCTTCTCGAATTCCGGGCAGGTGTGCATCTCGGTCCAGAGGATCTACGTCCCCCATTCCCGGAAGGATCGGTTCCTCGAGGCCTTTCGGGAGGCCACGCGCGCCATGGTGGTGGGGGATCCCCTGGACGAGCGGGTGGATGTGGGTCCCATGATCGACCTCTCCGAGGCCCTCAGGCTGGAGGAGTGGGTGGAGGAGGCCTGCGGGGCAGGGGCCCTGCTGGCCGAAGGAGGGCGTCGCGAGGGGGCGGTCTTCTGGCCGACCGTGCTCGTCGATCCGGGGCCACAGACCAAGGTGGTCTGCCGGGAGGTCTTCGGGCCGCTGGCCAGCGTGATCGGAGTGGAGGATTTCGAAGAGGGCCTGGAACGGGCCAATGCCGGAGACTTCGGCCTGCAGGCCTCGGTGTTCACCCGGGATCTGCAGCGCGCCTTCGCGGCGATCAAGGCCCTGGATTTCGGAGGGGTGATCGTCAATGAGAGTCCCGCCTGGCGGGCCGACCACATGCCCTACGGGGGAAACCGGCAGAGCGGCCTGGGTCGGGAAGGGGTGCGCTACGCCATCGAGGACATGACCAACCTCCAGATGGTCGTCATGCGCACTTCCTAGAGGCCCCGCCCCCTTGGGGGCGGGGTCCCCTAGGAGCGCACCAATCGGACTCCGAAGTCCCGCATCTCGTAGATGGGAAGGCCATCCACCTTCAGGAAGCCATCGGCCTTGAGCACGGGCTCGGGGCCTGGCCGGATCTCGGCCAGGCAGGCCTCCACCGTCACCAGGCGGTTGGTCGGCACCACCTGACCCCGGTAGATCCAGGTGTGCGGCTCTCTGGTCAGGATGGACTCGAAGCGGTGGGTCTCGGCGCACTCCGGCCAGATCTCAAGGGCGGCCACCTTGAGCAACTGCAGGAAGGACTCCAGGCCCAACGAGCCCGGGACCACGGGGTCCTGGAAGAAGTGGGCCTTGAAGAACCACTCGTCGGGATCCACCCGGCGGGTTCCCTTCAGGTAGCCCAGACCCGCGGGACCTCCGTCGGCCAGCCACTCGACCTCATCGAGCATCAGCAGGGCTCGTCCGGGCAGGTCCAGGCCATGCGCGGGGTCGGCGAGGGGATCGTCCGGGGTCCGGGGGTGCGGGTCTCCCAGAGCCAGCAGATCGCCCTTCCGGTCGGCGGTCCAGGTCCTCTCGGCGGCATCGCGGATCCCCAACTGCCTGGCCAGCGACTCGGGAGGGAAGAAACCGAAGGTCGTCTGGCCTTCGTACAGGGGCTCCTCGCCCACCCCCATCCACAGGTCGAAGGACTGGACGATCAGGCCTCCCGCCTCCGAGGCGCGGGTCATGCGCACCCGGATGGTGACGGTCCCGGTTGCGGCGTCGATTTCCCGGTGCAGCGTGGCCGTCCCGCCCAGGTTGCGATAATGGAGATCCAGCGGGCTTCGCGCCGAGGACCCGGCATAGGCCGAGAGCCACCCGCAGGCCTGGAGCGGAATCTCCAGGAGCACGCAGAAGGGCATGGTGGGCTGGCGATTGGCCCGGAAGTACCAGGCATCGGCGGGGACATCGTACTGCGCCTCCACCCAGCCTCCCGGCTTCATCTCCAGGAAGGGGTGGTCCACCCGGGTGAGCCGGTCCAGGAACTGGTAGGGGGGGCCGGGAAGCCGGGCGATGAAACGCTCGTCGAAGGCCCGGAATCGGGGGCCGAAGGCCCGCGAGGGCAGGCCCGTGGCGAACTGCAGCAGGCTCTGGCGATCATACAGGGCCGGAAGGATCGCGTCCCCGCGGTGGCCAGGCGGTCTGGTGGGGATTCCGGAGGGAGCCGCCGGGACCGCTCCGGGAACCAGACCCTCGGGGATCCCGCCGGACACCTGGGGGACCAGGGGCATTCCGGAGGCGGACGAAGCCGGCACCGCGCTGGTGCGACTCGCGGCCCAGAGCCTCTCGAGTTCCTCTCCGGTGGTCCCCGTCACCTGCATGGAGATGTCCTGGAAGCCGACGATGCGCTTCCCGTCGGCGAACATCAGGGCGTCGGCGATCACGTAGGGCTCGGGTCGGTATCCGATTTCCTTGATCTCCACCTGGTAGCAGACCACCCGGGTCTGCTGGGTGACCGGTCCGCGGCACTTCAGCCCGGCGTGGACCCCCGGGACCGGTTCATAGGCCAGGCGATCCGCCTCGCCCACCCAGCCCATTCGCGTCAAAAGGAAGCGCAGGGCATGGGCGCAGCACTCGTACATCAGGGTTCCGGGCATCACCATGTCGTCGACGAAGTGACACGTCAGATACCAGTCGTCCGGACGGACATCCGCCTCGGCCCGGACCATGCCCAGGCCCCAGCGGCCGCCGAAGGGATCGCACTCCGGGACGCGGTGGATCAGCCTCAACAAGCCTCCGGGAAGAGCGACCGGCGAAGCCAGGGGCAGCCCGGCGAACTCCGGACCGAAGCAGGTTGCCAGGTCGCCCCTGCGCAGGGCCTCGACCTGTCCTTCGTCGTAGGAGCCCGCCCGGAGCGGGACCAGGTCCCGGACCTCCGGACCCTTCCGCCCCTTCTTGGGGGCGAGATCCTCCTCGGTGAGGACCAGCCCGCGGTTCTCCTGGATCTCGTGGCGGGTGAAGAAGCCCGCGCAGCCCCGGCGCATGGTCAGGAAGGTCTCGCCGGCGATGGTGGCCTCATACTCGAAGAAGAAGAGCCAGATCTCTCCCTGGTGGACGAAGCGGTCGATCCGGATATCGTAACGGACCGTCTCGCCGGGAACCGGCAGGCCCCGATGGAAGCAGACGGTGGCATCCAGGAGCCGGTACACCCGCTCGCCCCGGGTCACCAGGTCGATGCCCAGCCAGCCCGAGAGGAAGAGATCGGCCTGCCCGGCTTCGACCGAGAGGAAGACCGGAGCCCGTCCACCATCCAGGTACCACATCCCGGGGAGGACATCGTGCTCGGTGACCAGGCGCCCCGGGCCCAGCGTCAGGGGCTCGCCCTCCAGGCTCAGGATCCGGTCCACCAGCATCAACGGCTCGTCGGGAAGGCGCACGCGGGTGGGATGCCTGTCGATGGCCGCAAAGGCGGGTCCCAGGACGTCTCCGATGCGGCCCACCGCAAACTCATGGCACCGCTGGCGATCCAGCCAGATCGGCAGGTCGGGGGGAGCCAGGCTGGGCTTGTGCCCACGCACGTACCCCCCCGCAGCGGAAGTCGGTGCATCCGCAACCATCTGGATGGAGAAATCGGTCCGGGCGAAGTCGCTCACAGGGGGCTCCGGGTGGGAACCCGTGGCGCCGGCCAGCGAGAGGAGCTCGGCCTGTCGGGCCAGCAGGGCTCCCAGGGCCTCGACGCTCTCGTTGGAGAAGCGCAGCCAGGCCTCGTGGGCCTGGGAGGTGGCCTGGGCGGAACGGGCCAGTTCCCGGGCCAGCAGGACGGCGGGGCCGTCCGCCAGGACGCGGCGGGGAGGGAGCGGTGGGGGGGGCGTGGCCCGGGAGGGTTCCTGCACCGGGATGGGGGCGGTCTGGGGAGGGGGAGGCAGGGGGGCCGGGCTGGTCCGGGGGGGGCGGGAGCCGTTGCGAGGGGCCTGCGAAGAGGCCCTGGAAGGGGGGCTGGCCTTGGGGCGGGGCGCGCGGCGGCCCAGTGGCACCCTCAAGACCGGCTCGTGGACATGGGTGGCCTGAAGGGGTCGGGGATACAGATGGCCCAGATCCGGGCGGACCCCCTCGGCGCAGAGGGCCGCCAGGAGGCGGAGCAGGGCGGAGAGCTCTCCCTGGCCCCGGGCGCTGGCGCTTCGCGCCAGGTGGGGCCGGGAACCCAGGATCTTGCGGATCATGCGGGAGCACGAGCCGCGCGGGCCGACCTCGACGAAGATCCGGATCCCGTCCTCATAGGCCTGGCGGACCAGTGCCGGGAAATCGAAGCCATGCAGGGCGTGACCCAGGATGGAGTCCGCGGCGGCCTCCGAGGACAACTCGTAGGCCTTGCCGGCATGCCCGCCATAGAAGCGGATCTTCCCGGGAGGCTCGGTGGGCAGGACGTGCAGGGCCCGATAATCCTCGGCGATGGGAGCCAGGGCGTCGCAGTGGACGGTATCCACGCCCTCGAGCAGGATGGCCTCACAGCCCAGGGAGCGGGTCAGTTCGGTCACCGCCTCGCGGGGGCCGCCGACCACGCATTCATCGTCGGTGTTGACGATCAGGAGCCTGGCCAGTGGGATCCCCTCCAGGGCCCGGCGGACCTCGTCCGCAGGACGCGTGAGGACGGCCGCCACCCATTCGAAGGGCTGGTCCTCAGGCAGGTTCCAGGCGGCTCGGGCGGCCCGGCAAGGGCCTGAGAGATCCTCGCGGAAGATCGGCGAACGCTCCAGTCGCGAGAGCATCTCGTCGCGTCCCGGCCAGGCCCGCAAGGCGAAGAGGGCCGAGGACTCACCCAGGCTATAGCCCAGCGAAGCGGTCGGTTCGACCCCCATCCGACGCAGCAGATCGCTCATCACCAGGCCGAAGGTGACCTGCCCGAACATCATCTTGTGCGAGTCGCAGGCCAGCTCTTCGGCGGCCTCCCGCTGCCAGTGCGGCTCCCAGGAGACCCGCTGGGGAAGGCAGGCCCGGGCCATGAACTGGTCGGCCATCCGCCAGCTCTCCTGGTCCAGCTCGCGCATGATCTCCGGGAAGCGGACCCCCAGCTCCCGACCCATGCCCAGGAAGTGGTTGCCCGAACCGGGGTAGACGAAGGCGATCCGGCCGTTCCGTGCAAGCGGCTCCGGAGAGTAGAAGATGCCCCCCCGGCCATCCAGGGTCTGGTCGGGAGCGCTCCGGAGATGGGTGCGGGCCTCCGAGACGTGACGCCGGAGGGCGGCGCAGGAGTCGGCCACGACGGCCACGGCCAGGTGGCCGGAGCGGCCTTCGCAGGACCACCACCAGCTCCTGGCCTCTTCCTGGATCGGGCGGTCGGCCAGGTTGGAATCCAGGCGGGCGAGCTCCCTGAGAAGCTCCTCCGGAGTGTCGGCGCAGACGGTGAACAAGGCCAGGGGATCCGGGCCAGCGGGTTGGCGGCGCTCCTCGGCCAGGGCCAGGGCCTCGGCTCCCTCCAGGACCGCGTGCAGACACTGGCCATCCCGGGTCATGCTGGAGATCCCGGCCCGGCGCGGACCCTGGGAGCGGTTGCGGAACCACCAGGTCGGCTGGTTGGGGACGTGGAGACGACCCTCGCTCCAGTCCAGGCCTTCGCGGGGTTCCCTGAAGCCCCTCAGGGGGGGCAGGATTTCCTGGTAGAGGCACAGGGCGGCCTTGGCCAACGAGGCCAGACCGGCTGCGTTCCCGGCCAGTCCCACGTTGGGGGTCAGCGAACCGAGTGCCAGCGGGGTGCGGCCCCGGGCGAAGTAGTCCAGCAGGACCTCGGCTTCCATCTGGTCCTCGCGGGGATCGCCGCTGCCATGAGCCTCCAGGTAGGTCACCGTGGCGGGATCCAGGCCGGCGTCCCCGTAGGCCTTCTCCAAGGCACGGCGGTAGACTTCTGCGTCGGGCCCTTCCTCGAAGCGCCCCCCACCGGCCGCTCCGATTCCCCGCACGATGGCGTAGATGCGGTCCTGGTCCCGGACGGCGTCGTCCAGACGCTTGAGGATCAGGGCCACCGCGCCCTCCCCGGGGGCCGAACCGGTCGAGCCGGCATCAAAGGGGCGAGGCTGACCCAGGGTGCGGAGCGTGCTGGCCACGCTGCGCACGTCGCCGCACAGGTCGACGGCCCCCACCAGCGCCACCTCCAATTCGCCCCGCTGCAGGGCTCGGAAGGCGACCTCCAGGGCCCGAAGCCCGGAGGCCTCCTCGGCGGAAACGGCATAGGAGGGACCGCCGAACTGGAATTCCCGGGCGATCCGGCTGGCCACGATGCTGCCCAGGGCACCCAGCGTGCGGGGGGCATCCAGGGGAGGGCAGGCCTCGTCGCGCAGCTCGGCCAGCCAGGCCTGGGTCGATTCCTCGTCGAGGTCCAGCTCGCGGGCCCACTCCTGCACCCGCTCGGCCAGCGCCCAGCGCAGGTGGAAGTTGGTGGCGCCCAGGTCCAGTCCCAGGCCGATCAGGGCCCCGGCCCCCTCGCGCCGCTCGCGCAGGGGCATCCCGGCATCCTCCATGGCCTGGGCCGCCACCTGCAGCATCAGGGTCTGCTGAGGCAGGATGGCGGGAAGGTCGGCCGGGGGGATCCGGAAGCGCCCGACCGGGATCTCGATGGCCTCCAGGTAGGCTCCCGGAGGATCCGGCAGGTTCAGGCCCTGCTCGGCGTGATGCCAGCGGTCGGCGGGCCGCTCGGCCAGGGCCGTGCCGCCACTCAGGATGAGTTCCTGGAACTCGCGCAGCGTCGGGACGTTCCCGAAGCGGCAGGCCATGCCGACCACGGCCACGGGAACCCGGTCGCTTTCGCCGGCCACGGCCTCAGGGCGGGCCCGGGGAACGCGAACCGGAGCCCGATCCGGGTCCCACTCCTCGACCAGGACGTGGGCGTTGATCCCGCCGAAACCGAAGCCGCTCACGGCGGCCCGGCGCAGCGAGTCCTGGGAGCGACGGTCCCAGGGCTCGAGGGCGGTGGGAATCCGGAACGGGCTCCCCGCCAGGGGGATCTCGGACCCGGGCCGACGGAAGTTGACCTGCGGGGCGCGCTGGCCATGGTGCAGGCACAACAGGACCTTGATCAGGCCCGCGGCGCCAGCCCCGGTCAGCAGGTGGCCGATCATGGACTTCACCGAGCCCAGGGCGCAGCCGCCCGGCCGCCCGCCCCCCTCCCACAGGCGCAGGAGGCTGGCGAACTCCACGGCGTCTCCCGTCGGCGTTCCGGTCCCATGGCACTCCACCATCTCGACGTCCGCTGGACTCCAGCCGGCCGCCCGGTAGGCCGAGCGCATCGAGCGCAACTGCCCGGCGGAGTGGGGAGCCAGGAGGTTCCCCTCGATGTCGTTGGACAGGCCAGCCGCGCGGATCACGCCGTAGATCCGGTCCTCGTTGCGAAGGGCGTCCTCCAGGCGCTTGAGCACCACCATGCCGCATCCCTCGCCGACCAGCAGGCCGTCGGCAGACTCGTCGAAGGGGGAGCAGCGCCCCGAGGGCGACAGGGCCCGCAGGGCGGCAAAGCCCATCTGGGTGTACAGGCAGTCCGGCCTGGACAGGCCTCCCGCCAGCATGGCGTCCGCGCGCCCCTCCAGCAGCTCCTCGCAGGCCAGGTGGACCGCGTACAGCGACGAGGCGCAGGCAGCGTCCAAGGTCCAGCCGCCATGCTCCAGACCCAGGGCGCGCGCCAGCAACCCGCCCGGGAGCCCCACGGCGCCGGTGTTCCAAGGAGCGGGGAGCCGGGGAGGGGAGGCCTGGCCTCGGAGCCTCCTCTCGAAGTCGCTTCCCAGCACCTCCCAGGTCAGTTCGGAGGTGCTCCGGGTGGGCAAGGCGATGGCCGCCAGGATCAGCCCGGTCCGCCGGGGATCCGGCTCGACGGCATCCTCCAGGGCCGCGCGGGCGGCCTGGAGCGCCATCCAGAAGAGCGGGTCCAGGTCCCCCAGGAGATCGGGGTCGAGTTGGAGCCCCCGGGGATCGAAGGGCCCGGGATCCACGAAACAGCCTCGCAGGGTCGGGACGCGGTCCGGGCCCGGGATGCGGCTGAGGGCCCTCTGAGGTGAGAGGCTCCAGCGACCCGGCGGGACCTCACGGGCCAGGTCCTTCCCCTGGGTCAGGCGGGTCCAGAACTCGTGCGGGGTGCGGGCTCCGGGAAGGACCAGGCCCATGCCGACGACGGCGATGCTGCGGCTCATCGGGCTGCCAGGCTCCCCGCCGCGAAGGCGGCCTTCAGCGAAGGGTCGACGGCCCACTCCAGTCCACTCCAGGAGGCGACCAGGCCGTCCTTGTCCAGGAAGAGGACATCTCCGGCCAGACGAAGCCGAGAGGAGGACTTGACCTGGAAGACCAGGCGCACCTTGGCGGGGAAGGACTCGCGGTACTGGCGATAGCGGGCCCCGAAGAGGGGCAGGCTGGGGGAGTCCTGGGCCGCTCCGGTCCAAAGCAGGCCGGCCTGGAGCGCGCAGTCCAGGATCAGCGGGTCGGCCAGCCAGCGGGCCGAGGGCGGGTTCAGAAGCCACCTGGAGGGTCGGGGGGCGCGGGAGGCGGTGGCCTCCAGGCCCTGTTCAGACCAACCCTGGATCCGGCCCAGCCCCTGAAGGCCCGGACCATGGAAGAGATATTGCCGGTAGGCCGCCTCTCCCTGCAGCGGGAAGGGGGTGATGGCCACCTCGGGGGCCTCGATGCCGGGAGCCTCGGGCCACTCCTCGGCCAGGAGGGCCTCGGCGCGGGCGTGCAGGACCTCACCCAGGCGCAGCTCCACGGGCACGACCTGACCCTGCCCGTCGGGCCGCGGGGCTCCTGCCAGGAGCCGGATGGTGGGCGCGGGGTCCGTGACCCGGATCGGGCGCAGGACGCGCAATCCATCCAGGCCCACGACCCGCCGGCCGGGAGAACCCTGGCGGGCAGCCTCGCCGAGCCACTCCACCATCAGCGCCATGGGCAGGACGGGAGCCCCGGCCAGGACGTGGTCCTTCAAGATGGGATTGGTCTCCAGATCCAAGGTGCGCAGGAACATCTCCACCGGTTCGGAGGCCGGCATGGCCTGGGCGAAGCCCGAGCCCAGGATGACCTCGACCTCGTCGGCGGCTCCGCGGCGCAACTCCTCTACCAGGCTTGCCGCTCCGGTCTCGCGGGGGATCAGCCCGACGCCGATCTTCTCGAATTCGCGGCGCAGCGATTCGTCCACCATGCCCCCGTCCCAGGGCCCCCATCCCAGGGCCACCACCCGGGTTCCCGGCCGACGGAGAGCCTCCAGGCGGGCGGTCTTGTTCATCACCTCGTTGGCCATGGCGTAGTCGCTCTGGCCCGGGCGTCCGAAGCGGGCGGTGACCGACGAGAAGAAGGCCATGAAGTGCAGGTTGTCTTCGGCCAGGGCGGCCAGAAGGTGGCGCAGGCCCTGGACCTTGGTGTCGAAGACCGAGTCGAACTGCTCGGCGGTCTTGTCCTCGATGCGGCGATCCGCCAGGACCCCGGCGGCGTGGATCAGGCCGCGGATCGGACCGAGCTCGCGTCGGGCCCGGCGGGCCACGGCCTTGACGGCGGCGGCATCGCGGACATCCAGGGGCCAGTAGTGGGCCCGGGCGCCCAGGGCCTGAAGCTGGGCCAGGGTCTGGCGGATCTCCCGGTTGGCCAGGATCCCCCGGGCCTCGCGCTCGAGGTCCGCCGGACGGGGCTGGCGCCCCTCGGCCGTGGCCTTGCGGAAGAGGGCGGTCTTGAGCTCGGCCGAGGTCCGGGCAGCCTGGAGCTCGGCCGGTTCTTCACCCGGCTCGGGCGAGCGGCCCAGGAGCACCAGGGTGGGGCGGAATCCCGAGGCCAGGGCCCGGGCGCAGTCGGCGGTGACGCCGCGGGCACCCCCGGTGACCAGGACCACGGCGCCCTCCTCGAGATCGACGCCCATGCGACCTTCCAGGGGAGAAGCCTGCAGGACGGGGGTCACCCGTCCGCTTGCCGAGAGCCCGACCTCCAGGGGTCCGGGGCTGCTCAGTTCGGCCACGATGGCTTCGGCGGCTTCCTCGGCGGACCATTCGGGGGCCACGTCCAGGGCCCGACAGGTGGCCAGGGGCCACTCCAGGGCGGCCACCTTGGGCAGGCCGGCCAGGCCTCCGGCCACGGGGTTGTAGCCGGAGCCCGAGAAGCCGAAGCGGCCGTCCATCCGGCTGATCGTGGCCAGCAGGGCGGGCTTGGAGTTCAGGGCCGGTGCCGCCGCCGCGGCGATCCGGAAGCAATCCTTGAGCATGTGCTCGCTGGCGGGAGTCCAGGCCCCCGAGGGGGAACGGGGCATGATCAGCACCAGGCCGCCCAGGTCCTCCCCAGAAGACTTCGAGGCCGCTTCCGCGGCCTCGGGGAGGGGGACGACCCGGGCGGTGGCTCCCCGCCTCTCCAGGGCTCTCTTCAGGGCACCGGCCAGGTCGCCGTCGTCCACCACCAGGTAGGAGCCGACCCCGGGAAGCCGGCCCTGGGCCAGGGGCGGACAGGCCTGCATGCGCAGGACCCGCCGCTCGGCCAGAGGCACGCTCCGGGCCATGGCCCCGGCCAGCTCGGAGCTCGGCTGGAAGGCGGCATCGGTCTTGCTCGCCGCACCGGTCGGGGCCTTTCCGCCGCCGTTGCCTCCCGGACCCCGGTCCGGCCCGCCTCCCAGGCGTTCGACCACCTGGCGGAGCGTGCGCAGGGTGCCGATCTCGTCGGGGGTGATGGCCGCCAGGCCTGGCAGGCGCTCTTCGACGGCGGCCAGGATCTCGACGCGCTTGATCGAGTCGATTCCCAGGTCGGCCTCCAGGTCCATGTCCAGGTGCAGCATCTCCAGCGGGTAGCCGGTCTTCTCGGCCACCACCGCCAGCA
>JALHDH010000316.1 GCA_022839105.1 bacterium | reverse complement strand
GCCCAGTGCTTTACTTTCTGCCAATACCGATTATCCTGATTATATTCTGCAGGATAATAGCGAGCTTTTAAAAAAATCCCTAACGCACTGGAAAGAACTCCAGCTTAGCTTTGATGCCGTTTATACCGGTTTTTTGGGCTCTCCTGCTCAAGTATATCTCTTACTTGAAAATCTGCCTTCTCTACTTAAAAAAGAGGGAATCGTTTTAGTTGACCCCGTTTTAGCGGATGAGGGAAAATTATATAGTTGTTACACTTGGGAAATGGTAGAGGCAATGCGTTCTCTTGTTTCAATTAGTCATATTATTACTCCCAATTGGACAGAAGCAGTTTTTTTAAGCGGTTATAAAAATGGGGAGGACTTAAAAACCATCCAGGTATACGAATGCTGTAAAAAATTAGCCGCTTTAGGACCTCAAAATATAGTTATAACCAGTGCCCCTGATTCTCAAGGAAATTTTTCCTCGGTTGCCTTTTTTGCTGCTGAAAAAAATTTTTTCCGGGAATTTGAATGTAACTATGCTCCCGTAATCTTCCCAGGAGCAGGTGATTGCTTTTCTGCATTGCTTTTAGCCGGTATTTTAAATGGCTGTGATATTGTTCAATCAATAGAAGGAACTATCGCCTTTTTGCAGGAGGCAATAACAATTAGCATCCCTGTTGTGCAGGATCGTAAAACTGGCATTGACCTTATTTCTGCCTTAAAAAAAGACCCCCACCTCTTCTATTCTCAAAAAGAGTAACCGCGTTTCTTTTCTACAAAGAGAAAAGAGAAAAAGGGTTTAGAAGGTTTAGAGGGTTTATCAGGTTTAAAAGGTTTAGAAGGTTGAGAGAGAAGGTTTAGAGGGTTGAGAAAGTTTAGAAGGTTGAGAAGGTTCAGAGAGTTGAGAGGGTTTAGAGGGTTTAGAGGGTTTAGAAGGTTTAGATACCTTAAAGCCCGGAGGGCGACACAATGATAGCGATGGGTGCGTAAGCCCCTCGGAAAATGTAAGCCCCGAGTTCCTTTTTCCTTTTATCTTCCCCTTTTCCAAAAGCCCGTCAGGGCGATACAAGGATGTAGAAGGTGGCGTAAGCCCCTCGTAAAATTCACGATTTAATCGGTGGAAAGTTTTGACTTACAATTTTCACTTGCCTTCAATATTCCCACACCCCACACTCTTTTCTCACTTACAACCAATCTGCAACTGGTTAATAAATCTGAGAAATTGTGAGTCAAAACAAAACATAATTTAAAACCGGATCGGCACATCATTTCTTTGCAGAAAGAACTGGCTAACTCAAATCACAGCTTGCCATTAGCACACGGAATAAATATCATTCCCAAAGAAATCCCAAAATTATTTCAATAACAATCCGATATGACTCCCATATCATTCCCATATCGCGAT
>JALHDH010000315.1 GCA_022839105.1 bacterium | reverse complement strand
AATCCCGTGGACTGGTACCCCTGGTCAGACGAGGCCTTCGAGAGGGCCCGGACGGAGAACAGGCCCGTCTTCCTCTCCGTCGGCTACTCCACGTGCCACTGGTGCCACGTGATGGCCCGCGAGTCCTTCGAGGATGCCGAGGTGGCGCGCCTCCTGAACGAGCTCTTCGTCTGCGTCAAGGTCGACCGCGAGGAGAGGCCCGACGTGGACGGGATCTACATGACCGTCTGCCAGATCATGACGGGCGGCGGCGGCTGGCCGCTGACCGTTCTCATGACCCCCGACCGAAAGCCTTTCTTTGCCGGCACCTACATCCCGAGGGAGACCCGTCACGGCCGGATGGGGATGATCGAGCTGATCAGGGGCGTCCAGCGCGTCTGGAAGAGCCGCCACAGGGAGGTGCTTCGGTCTGCCGAGAAGGTCATGGAGGTCCTGCGGAGCGCCTGCGCGGAATCCCCGGCGGGGGATCTCCCCGGGGAAAGGGCCTGCCGTGCGGCCTTCGAATCGCTTGCCGGACGGTTCGACGAGCGATACGGGGGGTTCGGCGGGGCGCCCAAGTTTCCCTCTGCCCATCATTTCCTGTTTCTCCTGCGCTATTGGAAGCGCACCGGCGAGCCCCGCGCCCCCTTGAGGCCATGCGACGGGGCGGCCTCTACGACCAGCTCGGCCGCGGCTTCCACCGCTACTCCACGGATGCGCGGTGGCTCCTGCCGCACTTCGAGAAGATGCTCTACGACCAGGCCATGCTCTCCCTGGCCTATGTGGAAGCCTTCCAGGCGACGGGGAGGGCGCAGTATGCGGAGACAGCCGGGGAGGTCTTCGCCTATGTGCTTCGCGACCTGAAGGCTCCCGGGGGCGCCTTCTTCTGTGCCGAGGATGCCGACAGTGAGGGCGAGGAAGGCAGGTTCTACCTGTGGACGGAGTCCGAGATCCTGGAGACCCTCGATCCGGTCGAGGGGGCGCTTGTCAGCCGGGTCTGTGGTATCGAGAAGGGGGGCAACTTCCTCGAGGAGGCGTCGCAGGCCAGATCGGGGCGCAACGTCCTGTACCTGGCCCGGAGCCCCGAAGAGGTGGCCGGCGAACTGGATCTTTCCCCGGGGAGGGCCCGGGAGATCTTCGAATCCGCCAGGGAGAAGCTCTCCCGGCTCAGGGAGCGCCGCGTCCGGCCCGGAAGGGACGACAAGGTGCTCACGGACTGGAACGGTCTCATGATCGCCGCCCTGGCCAGGGGGGCGGCGACGCTCGGCCGGAAGGACTGGGCCGGGGCGGCATCGGAGGCCGCCCGATTCGTTCTGGAGCACCTGCGCGACGGCCGGGGTCGTCTCCTGCACCGGTACAGGGACGGGGAGGCCGCCGTTGACGGGATGCTCGACGATTACGCCTTTTTCGCCTGGGGGCTCCTGGAACTCTACGAGGCCACGTTCGAGCCCAGATTCCTAAAGACGGCCCTTGAACTGGCCGATAATACGATAGATCATTTTTACGACGGCAGGGAAGAGGGGTTCTT
>JALHDH010000024.1 GCA_022839105.1 bacterium | reverse complement strand
CAAGGGTCGCCAGGACCTGGCGCTGGCCAAGCAGGGACCGGGCCGGCTCTACTACCGGATCGGGATGCGCTACGCCCCCAAGGACCTGCACATGGAGCCGGCAGATCACGGCTTCACCGTGCAGCGCACCTACCAGGCCGTCGACGACCCCAAGGATGTCCGCCGGGACGCCGACGGGACCTGGAGGATCCGGGCCGGCGCCCGGGTCCAGACGCGCGTCAGCATGGTGGCGCCCACCCGTCGAACCCACGTGGCCCTGGTGGACCCCCTGCCCGCCGGCCTGGAGCCCCTGAATCCGACGCTGGCGGTGACCGAGAAGCTGCCCGAGGACCCCAACAGGGACAGCAACCGACGGGGATTCTGGTGGTGGGGCCCCTGGTACGAGCACGAGAACCTGCGGGATGAGCGGGCCGAGGCCTTCACCTCGCTCCTGTGGGAAGGGGTGTACGAGTACACCTACATCTCCCGGGCCACCACTCCCGGGCATTTCGTGGTCCCGCCCCCCAAGGCCGAGGAGATGTACCATCCCGAGACCTTTGGACGCGGGGCGACCGACCGGGTGGTCGTCGAGCCGTAGAGGCCTGGTCGGAAATCCCGGCTGCAGGCGGGCCCGTGCCTCTCGAGGTGCGGGCCCGCCTGCTCATTTCCGGTCTGGCTCGCGGCAGGGGCCGGACCGGGTCAGGCGGAAGGCAGGCCGCATGCACATCGAGAACCTCGTCACCCACCGCGTCGAGAGCTCCGGTCCCCGACCCGTGACCCTGCACTTCCTGGCGCCCCGCCTTCAGGAGGCGGGCTACACCGAGCAGGGCGTCCTGGAGGTGCTCGGGGTCCCCGATCTGCCGTTCCTGCAGTTCCGCGAGATCCCCGGATACCTGTGGCGCTGCCGGCAGGAGGGTTCGACCCGAGCCGACCTGACGGCCCTGTGGATCCTGGGCCAGAAGGTGCCCCGAGAACGGGTCGAGGCGGCCCTGACCGGCGCGGGGGTGGAGGCCCTGGTCCAGGCCGGCCTGCTCAGCGCGGTTCCCGACGGGGTGATCGCCCGGGCCGACCTGCACCCATGTCAGGAGACCTGGGTCTTCACCGACCGGGTCATGGCCCAGGTGAAGTATCCCAGCCATGTGTACGAACTCGGAGAGGACAGCTACATGCTGGCCCGCACCACTCCCCGCACCCGCGTCCGCCGGGCCCTGGATCTGTGCACCGGCTCGGGGATCCACGCGATCCTGGCCTGCCGGCACGCCGAATCGGTGGTGGGAGTGGATCTCAACCCCCGAGCCCTGCGCTTCGCCCGGCTCAACGCCTCCTTCAATGGATGCGATCCACGCGTCGAGTTCCGCGAAGGGAACCTGTACGAGCCGGTGCGGGGCGAGACCTTCGATCTGGTCACGGTCAACCCGCCCTTCGTGCCCACCCCCGACCGCACCATGGCCGCCTACCGGACCGGCGGCGAGGGCGGCGAGGACGTGGTGGCCGAGATCTTCGAAGGGTTGGAGGCCCACCTGGAGGTCGGGGGCACCCTGGCGATGGTCACCAACTACCCCCTGATCCCCGGCCGCCCCTTCCTGGAGCGGATGCGCTCCTGGCTGGGCACGGGCTCGGGATGGGGCCTGACCCTGCTGCACTTTGCGGATGTGCCGCAAGGCTACTTCATCACCCGGCACCTTCCCTACACGGGGGACCCCCAGGCCTATACCTCCGAATTCGAGCGCTACCTGGAATCCTACCGGGCCCACGGCATCGAGGGGATGGCCATCGGCGTGGCCCTGGCCCGGCGCCTGCCCGCCGACCACCCGGGCTGGTCGGAGGAGCGCCGGGTCGGGATGCCCCTGCACGGAGCCGTGCCCACGGTCGGCCCCTGGCTGGACGACAAGGATCGCTATGGAGCCCCGGCCTGGCGACCCGAGATGGAGTCCAGGCCGGTCCTGGGCCCCCAGGTGGCCGGACTGTGGAAGGATCTGCTCAGCGGCCATGGCAAGGCCGAGTTCCACGACCCGACCTGGAACCAGCCTGCCTGGCTCAGCCCGGGAGCGATCGGGTTGGCGGGCCTCCTGGATGGGACCCGGACGGTGGCCGAGCTGATCCGGCACGCCGCGCAGACGCCGCCCACCGGAACGGAGGTGACCCCGGAGAAAGCCGCCGAGCAGGTCCGCGAGTGGCTCCGGGAACTGGGCGGGAACCACGTGCTGAACTGATCCTCCCCGGGCTTCCTGGCCGAGTCCGCCCGCTCGGAGGCCTCCTCAAAGCGTGGGTTTCTCGGCCTCCGGCTCGGGCTGGAGGCGGACCAGGCAGAGGGCTGCCACCATGTCGGCCACCTCCCAGACCTCGAAGGTGGCTCCCTGCCAGTCGACCTTGTCCCCCACCTCGGGGGGGCGCTCCAGGAGGTCCAGGAGCAGGCCGCTGACGGTCTCGACCCCTTCGCGCAGCAAGGGCCTTCCCACCGTCTCGGAGAGGTCCTCCAGCAGCACGTCCCCCTGGACGGTCCACTCTCCAGGGGCCAACTCCCCCACCGAGGGAGACTCGTCGTCGTCGAACTCGTCGAAGACCTCGCCGAAGACCTCCTCGACCAGATCCTCCAGGGTGACGATCCCGGCGGTGCCTCCGTGCTCGTCCACCACCACGGCCATATGGGCCTGCCCGGCGCGCATGCGGTCCAGGGCCTGGTCGAGATGGAGGCTCTCGGGCAGATAGGGACACGCCCGCATCAGGTCGCGGAGCGCAAGCTCCCGCTGCCCCCGGCGCATGGCCCCGAAGAGATCCCGCACGTGGACCACGCCGACCAGATGGTCCATGTCGCGCTCGAAGAGGGGGTAGCGGGTATAGCCCTCTTCACGGACGCGTTCCAGGCCTTCCCAGACCGTGCTCTCGACGGCAAGGCCCACGACCCGGGTCCGGGCCACCATGACCTGGCGGACGGTCCGCTCGCGCAGGCCCAGAAGGCTCTGCAGCCACTCGTGCTGTTCGGGCGCCAGAGCCCCGCCTTCCCGGCTCTCGGTGAAGACCAGACGCAACTCTTCGGGCGAGTAGACCAGGCTCAGATCCTGCGAGATGGGCAGCCGCAGCAGGCGCAGGATCCGGTTGCCCGTGGAGTTCAAGGCCCAGACCATGGGCCCCAGCAGGAAGGCGCTCAGGCGCATCGGCAATTCGACGAAGCGCGCCGTGGCCAGGGACTGCATCAGGGCCAGGCTCTTGGGCACCATCTCGCCCAGCACGATGTGCAGATAGGTCAACAGGATCAAGGAGAAGCCGGTGGCCAGGCCGTGGGCCGCCACCTCTCCCAGGGGCAGGGTCTGGAGGTAGGGCAGGAAGAGCCCTGCCAGGGCATGCTCGCTGTACATGCCCAGCCCCAGGCTGGCCAGGGTGATCCCCACCTGGGCCACCGCGATGTAGTAGTCCTGACGAGCCGAATCGTGCAGGACGGCCAGCATCCGGGCCGCCCAGGGCTCCTGGCCGGCCTTCTGCTCCAACTGGGTGCGCTGGACGGCCAGCAAGGCGAATTCGGCAGCCACGTACAGCCCGTTGAGGAGGATCAGGACCGAGATGATCCCAGCCAATACCAGGAAGCTCACGGGCCCTCCACCAGCCGGACCCGCACCCGGGTGACCTGGCGCAGGCGCATCTCTTCCACCTTCAGCTCAAAACCCGAGCAGTGGACCTTCTGGCCGGGCTCGGGGACCTGGCCCAGAAGATGCATCACCAGCCCTCCGACGGTATGCACGTCGCGGACCCCGGAGCGCATTCCGGTCAGCTCCTCCAGCTCGCCCAGAGGCACCGTCCCCCGCACCAGGTACTGCCCGGGAGAGACCCGGACCATGTCGGGACGGGCCCGGTCGAACTCGTCCTCGATCTCGCCCAGGACCTCCTCCAGGATGTCTTCCAGGGTCACCATGCCCTCGGTCCCCCCGTACTCGTCCACCAGGATGGCCAGGTGGGCCCGCTCGCGCCGCAATCCCTCCAGGACGGCATCCACCGCCAGGGAGGAGGGGAAGACCAGGGGCGGGCGCAAGAGGGTCCGCAGATCCGGAGGATCGCCTCCCTGGGCCAGGGCCAGCGAGAGGTCCTTGAGGTGGAGGATGCCGAGGATGGTGTCCTCGGTTTCCTGGTACACCGGGAAGCGGGTGAAGGGTGAGGCCTCCACCACCTCCAGGACCTCCTCCAGCGCCCAGCCGATGTCCAGGGTCGTCAATCGGGTGCGCGGGACCATGACGTCCCGGACCGGACGCCGGCCGAAGCGCAGGGCCTGCTTGAGCCTTCGATGCTCCTCGACTTGCAGGGTCCCGGCCTGGACTCCGTGGGCCAGAAGCTGCTCGAGCTCTTCGGGGGAATGGACGTGGCGGTGGGCGTGCAGGGGGATCCCCAAGGCCCGCAGGACCAGGTTTCCCGAACCGTTCAGGAGATCGATGAACCAGGAGAAGAAACGCAACGAGAGGTCCATGGGGACCGTCAGGCCCAGGGCCACCTGTTCGGGGTGGCGCAGGGCCACGGCCTTGGGGACCAGCTCGCCCAGCACCACCTGCAGACCGGTCAGGCCCAGAAGCACGACGGTGGCCGAGACCGAGGCCGCGGCCACCGACTCCAGGCCCCACCACTCCTGCATCGGGGGGCCGAGCCAGGCGGCCAGGCGGCGCTGGCCCACCGCGCCCAGGAGCAGGCTGGACAGGGTGATGCCGATCTGGCAGGCCGCCACGTAGCGGTCCAGGGATGTGGCGTCGGCGACATGGGGAAGCAGGCGCAGGGCGGCGGGGTCTCCCCGGTCGGCCAGGGCCTCGATTCGGAACTTGCGCGCCGCCACGGTGGCGAACTCAGCCGCCACGTACAGGGCGTTGATTGCCACCAGCAGGACAATCATCAAGAGCAGACCGGTCACGCGGCGGGGGCTTCCCGGTGGAGCCGCCAGTCCCTTCCTTGCCGGATCCAGGCCAGGAAAACCCGGTCCAGCCCCGAAAGCGGGCCTGAATCCCGCGCGAAGCGGACCGATGGATGGGAGACCCGCATGGTAACCAAGGACCAGGTCGTCTCGATGAACTATACGCTGACCGACGCGAAGGGGGACGTGCTGGATCAGTCCAGCGAGGGCCCCTTGGAATATCTGCACGGCCACGGCAACATCATCCCGGGTCTGGAGCAGGCCCTGGACGGCATGGACGTGGGGGGCAAGAAGAAGGTCCATGTCCCCGCCGCCCAGGCCTATGGGGAACTCAAAGCAGATCTCAAGTTCTCGGTGGACCGCCAGGCCTTTGGCGACACCGAACCCCAGCCCGGCATGGTGGTCCAGCTCCACGGCGGAGACCAGCACATGGTGGCCCGCGTCACCGGGGTCGCCGACCAGGAAGTCCACCTGGACGCGAACCATCCCCTGGCCGGTCAGGATCTGCACTTCGACGTGGAGATCACCGGAGTCCGGCCCGCCACGCCCGAAGAGGTGGCCCACGGCCATGTCCATGGCCCGCACGGCCATCACCACTGAGGCCATGACGGCTCAGCCCCCCCTCGATCCCTCCCAGAAGAGCCCCCTGGTCTTTCCCTGCGAGTTCGAGGTCAAGGCCTTCGGCAAGGCGGAAGAAGGTTTCACCCAGCACGTCGCCGAGATCGTGCGGCGCTATGCCCCAGGCCTGGAGTCCAGGCAGATCCGGGTCCGTCCCAGTCGGGAGGGGCGCTACGTGTCGGTGGTGATGACCGTGCACGCCACCAGCCGCGAGCAGCTCGAGGCCATCTACCACGACCTGCAGAAGGATCCCCGGGTCATCGCCACGCTCTGAGTGCCCTCCGGGACGACATGCGAAGGGGGCGGGCCCGCGCGGGCCCGCCCCCTTCGCATGAGGGGCTCACGCCCCGGAGTTCAGCTCTTGAGGGTGTTGAGGTTCACGGTCACCCGGTCCTCGGCCACCGAGAAGCTGGCATCCTGGCCACCGCCGCTCGAGGCGGGAGGAGCCGCGGGGGTGGGAGCCGCTGCGGCGCCCATCCCCGCCCCGCTGGACGCAGTGGAACCTGCCGTGGCGGCCGGGGTGGCCATCCGAGGAGCGGCCATCCCCATCCCGGGCATGGCGGCCTTCCCCATCCCGGGAAGCCCCATCCCCAGACCCGGTGCGCCCATCGGGGAGGCTCCCGCGGGAGCGCCCGGGGTCGCAGCCGGGGTCGCAGCGGAAGCGGCCGGAGCAGCGGGAGAGGCCATCGTGGGAGCAGCGGGAGCGGCCGGGGCCACCGGCGGAGCGACCGGGGCGACCCCGGCGCCCGTCAAGGCGTCCACTCCGCTGGACATGCTTCCCAGCATCTGGTTGGACTGGGCGACCTGGTTGTTCATGCTGGCCACCTGGCCCATCGCCTGGGCGCCCTGGACCACCTGGCCGACACCGTCCATGGCGAGCTGGGTGCCCATCTCGGCCATCGGGTTGCCCTGGCCGCCCTCACCGCCGAAGAGCTGCTGGAGGGGGTTGGGCTTGCCCTGACCCTGACCGGCCCCCTGTCCGCCCTGCTGGCCTGCCTGCTGCCCGGCATTGCCCTGGTTCACGGGCCGGGTCTGCTGGCCGGCATTGGCCTGACCCGCCTGCTGGGAGGCACCCTGTCCGGTGGTGCGCCCGGCCGTGCCTTCGCTGGCCTGGCTGGCGGCCTGACGGCCCGCGTTGGCCTGCTGCCCTCCGTCCTTGAAGGCCTCCTGCTGGGCCTGACCGATCTTGTCCGCGTTGCTCGAGGCGCGCGAGGCGTTGTCGGCGTTGGTCTGGGCCGCGTTGGTCAACTGGTTCTGGTTCTGCATCCCGGCCTGGGCATCCTGGGCCCGCTGCTGGGCCTCCTGGCCGGCCCGATCGGCATCCTGGAGATGCTGATCCTTCTGGGTCGAGGCCTGCTCGGACTTGTCGGAGTGCTGCTGGGCTTCCTGGGTCTTCTGCTGGTTGGTCTGGTTGTGCTGCTGCTCGGCGTTCTTGGCCTGCTGGGCCTGCTGCTGCCCCTGCTGGGCCTGGGTCTTGCCCTGCTGCTGCTGGGTCTTGCCGGCCTGCTGCTGACCCTGGCCAGCCTGCTGCTGACCCTGGCCGGCGGCCTGCATGGCCTTGCCGCTGGCCTCCATGGCCTTGCCGCTGGCCTCCATGGCCGTCCCGCTGGCCACCATGGCCGCCCCGGCCGCCGCGGTGTAGGGGTTGCTCATCAGGGACTGTCCGGTCTGACGCATCGCGGACCCGGCCTGGGACATCCCCTGACCAGCCTGCTCGGTGCCCTTGCCGGTCTGCTCGGTGGCCTTGCCGGTCTGTTCGGTGGCCTTGCCGGTCTGCTCGGTGGTCTTGCCGGTCTGTTCGGTGGTCTTGCCCTGCTTCTCCATCTGCTGGCCCTGGGCGGCCTTCTGCTTCTCGGCCTGGGCCTGCTGGCGGGCCTGGTTGGCAGCCTGGTTGGCCTGGTTGGCCTGGGTCTGCTCGACCTGGGCCACCTGCCCCTGCTGGTTGGCCTGGGAGTTCAGGTTCTGGGCCTGCTGCTGCTGGCCCGCCTGGGCGTTCAGGTTCTCCTTGACCTGCTGGGCCTGCTGACCGGCCTGGGCCTGGTTCTGCTGGCCGGCCGACTGCTGGCTCTGGGCGGTCTGGTTGGCGCTGCGAGAGGCATCCTGCAGCTTCTGCTGGCCTTCCTGATCCTTCTTGACGTCCAGGGTGCTGAGCATGTCGCCGAGATCCCCGACCTGCGGACTGATGCTGCCGGGGGCCCCGCCCATGCCGACCATCCCACCGGGCGCCATTCCAGGGTTCATGGCCCCGGGCATGGCCCCAGGCATCGCTCCCATGGGGTTGGCGGCCATCGGATTCTTGGCCTGCTGATTCTGCAGGTTCAACTGCCCGGCGGCCTGGTTGGCCTGCTGGGCCTGATTGCCCTGGGTCTGCTGGGTGGCCTGCTGACTCTTGTCGGCAGCCTGCTGGGTGGCCCCCTCGTGCTGGTCCAAGGCGGCCTGCTGGGAGGTGCTGGCGGCCTGGGCCTGTTCGGCCTGCTTGCCGGCCGAGGCGACCGGGTCGTTCCCGGCGCCCGCGGACTGGTCCCAGGCTCCGAAGTTGGGCAGGTTCGAGCCGCTGCCTTCCTCGGTGGCGGCCACGGGGTCGACGCTCAGGACGTCTGCGCCTGAAGCCGTCTGCTGGGCGCCCCCTGCGGCGGCCCCCGTCTCGACGGCCGGCTGACCGGCACCCCGGTTCCCTGCAAGCCGAAGGTACTCGCTGGCTCCGGCGCTGCCGGATGAGCTGATCGGATTCGACATGTGACGCTCCTCGAGCGGGACCTTCGGGCCCCGGGATCGCCCCCACCCAAGGAAGGAGGCATGCTGGATATCACGACACCTCCCCTCAGGGTCTAGGGCGAGCCCCCGCCTTGATCCAGATCATTATGGTCTTGAGGGGCCTCGGACTAGCATGCTCGGAGTGCCCCGCCAGAAGCGGGGTGGCGAGGACAGGAAAATCGTGAACTGGAACCTGGACGACAAGCCGATCCTGGTCTTCTGGGAGACCACCCGGGCCTGCGATCTGGCCTGCCGCCATTGCCGGGCCTCGGCGATCCCCCAGCCCCTGGAAGGAGAACTGGACCACCAGGAGGGCCTGGCGCTCCTGGACCAGATCGTCGCCTTCGGCAGACCCTCCCCGATCCTGGTGATGACCGGCGGAGACGTCCTGAAACGCCAGGACCTGTGGGCTTTGCTGGAGCAGGCCCAGGCCCGTCGGATCCCGGTGGCCCTCTCGCCGGCCGTCACCCCGCTCCTGACCGACCCGGTGGTGGATCGCCTGGCCGACTCGGGACTCTCGGCCATCTCGCTCTCGCTGGACGGACCCGATGAGGCCACCCACGACGGGCTGCGCGGGGTGCCCGGGACCTTCCGGCGCACCATGGAGTGCGCCCGCCGGGCCGTGAGCGCCGGCCTGAAGGTCCAGATCAACTCGACGGTGATGGCCGAGAACCTGCGCCTCTTCCCCGCGATCTGCGAGCGACTCGTCCAGGCGGGCGTCGGGGTCTGGGAGGTCTTCTTCCTCATCGCCACCGGCCGGGGCACCGAGCTTTCCGCCCCGGGGCCCGAAGAGTGCGAAGCCGTCTGCTGGATGCTTCACGAGGCTTCAGGCTACGGCCTGACGGTGCGCACCGTCGAGGCCCCCTTCTTCCGCCGGGTGGTCCACCAGGCCCGGACGGGGAATGCCCGGGACCCGGGTCCGCTGGCTCGAGACCTGGTGGCCGACCTGCACCGCCGGCTGGGCCAGCCGAGCACGCCCCCGCGCAGCCACACGGCCCGGACCCGGGACGGGAAGGGCATCGTCTTCGTGGACTACCAGGGTCGGGTCTCGCCCAGCGGATTCCTGCCCGTGGTGGCCGGCAACGTGCGCCAGGAACCGCTGGCCGGGATCTACCGCGAGAGCCCCCTCTTCCGCAGCCTGCGCAGCGCCGAGGCCTTCGGCGGGCGCTGCGGGCGCTGTGGATACCGGGATCTCTGCGGTGGCTCCCGCTCGCGAGCCTATGCCGCCAGCGGAGACTGCCTGGGCGAGGATCCGGCCTGCGTCTACCAGCCCGAAGGCTTCGAACCGCTGCTGGCCTGAGGGTCCGGACTCAGCCCAGCATGACCCCCGGGCGCGGACAGCCCTCCAGGGGAAGGAGGAGCGTGAAGGTCGACCCCTTCCCCGCCTCGCTGGAGACCCGGACGGTGCCCCCGTGGGCCTCGAGGATCCGACGCACGATGGGCAGGCCCAGGCCGGTGCTCATCTCGCCGCCCGTGGGGCGGACCGAGGGGCGCTGCAGAAACGAGAAGAGCCCTCCGAGTTCGTGCTCGGGAATTCCGACCCCCTGATCGATCACCTCGAACCAGATCTCGCCCTGGCCCGTCCCGGCCCGGAGCGTCACGGTCGTCCCCGGGTGGGAGAACTTGATCGCGTTGGAGACCAGGTTGTTCAAGGCCTGAGCCAGCTTCTCGCGATCGCAGACCACCATGGGAAGCTCGTCGGGAGCCTCCAGGACCAGACTCATCCCCTTGCGCGTGGCCAGCATGACCCCGATGGCCGCGCACTCCTGCAACAAGAGGCGGCAATCCTCAGGCCGGGGGTTCATCCTCACCCGACCCGAAGCGATGGCATTCAGGCTGAGAAGGTCGTTGAGCAGGGCCAGCATGGTCCGGCAGGTGGCGCGCATCTTCTCGACGGCTTCCGCCTGGGCGCAGCTCAGCTCGCCCATGTCGCCCTCGCGCATCAGGTCCAGGTACCCCTTGAGGAAGGCCAACGGGCTGCGCAGATCGTGGGCGGCGACGCCCAGGAAGCGATCCTTGAGGTGGTTGAGCTCCGCGATCTCCTGATAGAGGCGGGCCTTCTCCAGGATCACGCTGACCTGCCCGGCGATCTGCACGAAGAGGTCGACATGGGCTTCGCGGTAGACTCCCGGTTGGCAACTGGAGAAGAACAGGAATCCCACGGGATGCCCCCTGGCCAGGAGCGGGCAGGTCAGGCTCGAGAGGATCCCCGCCTCCACCAGGTGGCGCGTGGCTTCCGAACCGGGCCGGTCCAGGAGGTATTCGCGAAGATCGTTGAGGATCCGGGGACGGTTTTCGGTCAGGAGGCCGCCCAGGCTGGTCTCGGCCAGGGGAAGCTGATAGTTCTCCGGGAAGGGCGGACCGGCCAGATCCGAGCGCTCCCAGCGGACGCGCACCTTCCGCCCCTGGTCCTCGAGGAGGCTCATCCCGATCCGGTCGTAGGGGATCAGCGGGCGGAAGCCGTCGAAGATGTGATCCAGGACCTCGTCCAGGAGAAGGCCGGAGTTGATCTCCTCGGTGAGCCGGGTCAGCAGGCGGACCTTCTCGAAGCCCTCGTGCAGGCTCCGGCCCAAATCCCGCAGGAGACCTGCGAGTCGAGCCACCTCGTCGCTTCCGGCGATGCGAGCGTCGACCTCGAAGCATCCCTCCCGAAAGCGCTCTGCCAGGCCGCACAGCTCGAGGATCCGGGGATCGCTCAAGTCGAAACCTCCGTTTTCAACCGAAAGGTTAGCAGGTCCGCTCCAGGCTGCATATGATCCAGGTTCAGGGTCCGCCGGAAGGCCTCCGACAGCAATCCGGGCCGCAGGTCCGGTGCTCGGGGGCCCCGGGGCAGAGCTTCAGCACCGGGGAACCCGGCCTGGCGGATTCCTCCACGAGTTGGCGGAGCGAGCGGACGAAGGCAGGGTGGGTCCCTACCGTGGCCGCCCTTCGGAGGGGCCACCCCAGGTCGCGGCAGAGCCGGGCCGCCTCGACATCCAGGTCCCAGAGCACCTCGATGTGGTCGGACAGGAAGCCGATCGGACTGAGAAGGACCGCCCCGGTCCCCGCCAGCCCATCGAGGAAATCCATCACGTCGGGTTCAAGCCAGGGCTGGCCAGGGGGGCCGCTGCGACTCTGGAAGACGAGATGCCAGTCCGGGCGCCCCAGGGCCTCGGCGACCAGGGAACAGGCCAGGGTCAACTGGGCCACGTAGGGCGAGGACCGGGCCATGGCCACCGGAAGGCTGTGGGCCGTGAAGACCAGACGGACCCGGGGGCGTTCCGCTTCGGGAAGGGTTTCCAGGGCTTCCCGTGTCCTGTCCGTGACCGCCTGGATGAACCCCGGATGATCGAAGTAGGATCGGATCCGGACCAGTTCCGGAGCCCCCTCCCCGACCGAGGCGCGGGCCCGCTCGAGATCCTCGAGGTATTGCCGGCAACCCGGATAGGACCCGTAGGGAGTCGTGAAGAGCGCCAGGGCGCGCCGGATGCCGTCCGCTCGCATGCGGGCCAGGGTCTCTTCGAAGTGGGGGTGCCAGTTGCGATTTCCCAGGTAGACAGGCCAGTCCAGACCGACCCCGGCCAGCTCGACCTCCAGGGCCCGGGCCAAGGCCCGGTTGTGGTCGTTGACGGGGCTTCGCCCGCCGAAGTGATGATAGTGGGTGGCCACCTCCTCCAGGCGGGAAGCGGGCACGTTCCGACCAGCCACCACCCTCTCCAGGAACGGCATGACCTCTTCGGGAGCCTCTGGTCCTCCAAAGGCCGCCAGGAGCACGGCCTGGAAGCCGCCCGCGCTCAGCACACCCGGACCACCCGGGGCCGCCCCTGATCGGGCCAGGCGACCTCGGCGCAACGATCGTTCCAGGTCCACTCGCAGCCTTCCTGATCCAGCAGGACACGGGCGGGGCGCTCCTGGCAGTGCACCCGCACCCGCAAGGTGCGCGGGTGCGGCTTCCAGGCGCCGGTGCGCGGGTGGATCCTCACCTCCAGGAAGGTCCCGGGATGAATCGAGACCCGGGTCTCGGCCAGGTCCTCCGGGCCCTGGACGGGTGAAAGCCCCCCTTCCTCGATCCAGGTCCACTCGCTGGCGGAGGTTCCGGGGAAGACCTCCAGGGTCAGGTCGGTCACGGGTTCCTCGGTGCTGAGCCGGTCGTTGCCCAGGGTCAGGACCCCGCCCCCCCGGACGAAGAGGGGGATCCTCTCCAGAGGAGCCGCCACGGCCAGGGCCAGGGGGCCCTGATGGAGGGGCCCATCCCAGAAGTCGTGCCACTCCCCCGGCGGCAGGTGGACCAGCCGATGTCGGTGCCCCTGGCGGACCACGGGTGCGACCAGCAGGGAGGGACCGAACATGAACTGGTCGTCCAGGTGGCGCAGTCCCTCCTGGTCCGGGAAGTCGTAGAGCATGGGCCGGAGGATCGGCTCGCCCGTGCGGTGGGCCCGGTGGGCGAGCGTCAGGAGGTGGGGCAAGAGACGATAGCGCAGACGGATGGCCTCGCGCACCAGGACCTCGGTTTCCGGCCCGAAGGCCCAGGGTTCCTGACGGACCGTGTCCCAGGCCGAATGATTGCGCATGAACGGATAGAAGGCCCCGGCCTGCGTCCAGCGGACCAGGAGTTCGGCCGTGCAGTTCCCGACGAAGCCGCCGATGTCGACCCCCGCGCAGGGCACGCCGCTCAGGCCCATGCTGGCCAGTTGGGGAAGGCTCATCTCCAGGTGTTCCCACCAGGAGGTATTGTCCCCCATCCAGGTGCAGGAAAGAGCCTGGACTCCGGTCGCGGCGCTGCGGGTCAGGGTCCAGGGGCGCTCTTCGGGCCGCAGACGCTCCAGGCCCTGGCGGGTGGCCTGGCACATCAGGAGCCCATAGACGTTGTGGACCTCGGCATGGGGCGCGGGAGCCTCGACCTCGCCGTGCATCAGGTCCAGGGGAACCCGCATCTGGCCGGCATCGCCCTCGCTGAAGGGGCGGGCGAAGACCGAGGGTTCGTTCATGTCCTGCCAGATCCCGGAGACTCCGGCTTCAAGAAGGGGACGATGCTGCTCGCCCCACCAGTGGCGGACCTCCTCCCGGGCGAAGTCCGGAAAGAGGGCGGCGTCGGGCCAGCAGAATCCCTGGAAGGGCTGGCCGTGAGGAGCGCGGCAGAAATGTCCCCGGGAGAGCATCTCGTCGGCCACGGGGTAACCCGCCGCCGGCTCGTGCTTGATCCCCGGATCCACGATGGTGACGGCCCGGACTCCCTGGGCCCGAAGTCGTTCCAGCGTGCCGGCGGGATCCGGGAAGCGTTCGGGATCCCAGGTGAAGCAGCGGTAACCCCGCATATAATCGATATCCAGGTGCACCGCGTCCAGGGGGATGCCCCGGGATCGGAAGCGGTCCACCAGGTCCTCGACCTCCCGCGCCGTGCCGTAGCTCCAACGGGACTGGTGGTAGCCCAGGCTCCAGAGCGGGGGGAGCATGGGGCGCCCGGTCAGGCGGGTCAGCTTCTCGACCACCCCGGCGGGATCCGGTCCGTGGAAGAGGACATAGTCCAGCTCGCCTCCCAGGGTGGCCAGCTCCAGGACTCCGGGGCGGGTCCTGCCCACGTCGAAACGACTCCACCAGGTGGAGCACAACCACAACCCCCAGGTCAATCCGGGCCGAACGGCCATGAAGACGGGGTGGCTCTGGTAGAGGTTGTCGTCGCTTCGGTTGTGCCCCCAGGCAGCGTCCTGGTTCCAGTTGGAGAAGCGGTTGCCTCGGCGCTCCAGGCCCTGCGAGCGCTGGCCGAAACCGTGGTAGCCCTCCTCCGGGTGCATGGCCTTGTCCAACAGCACCAGCCGACGCGCCCGGCCAGGGGGAAGTCCCTGAACCTGCTCGGGAGGCAGGCCCTCGGTTCCCGGCTCGACCTCCAGCACCCGGCATCCGCCCAGGTCGCCTGCGAACCGACGTCCCTCCAGATCCGAGAAGGACAAGGCCCCCCGCGACAGATCCAGCTCCACCCGCAGGGGATCGGCCTGGATCTCCAGGGTCTGGCCCTGTCGGGTGAAGGCCAGGGGCGGTGGCTCGAAGTCCTCGTCCGGGCAGGCGGGGTCCCAGGGACGAGGTGGCGCGAAATCCGCCTCCGCAGTGAAGCGGACGCGGACCATCCCCGGCGCGGGGAAGGTCAGCGCCAGGCGGGTTTTCTCCAAACAAAGCTCCAGTCCCCTGGGGATCGGGGTCCACGGCCCTGATGAATCGGACATGGGGCGGCCTCCTGGATGCCTCTTGTGGTTGGCCAGCCCCCCCGGCGGGGTCCGTCTGGCCCGGTTGCGCATTTCGTCCTGGTCCGCCCCCCAGCCCTGGCGGATTCCAGAACCTTTCCAAGCGGATTCGGGAGGGCGGGGATCCTGGCGATCAAATCGGGGTTGGCCCGGGGTCGAGACTGAAGACGAGCCCGCGCTTGGGGAAGCCCTGGTCGCGGGCGCCCATCCATCCCAGGACTTCGCCCGAATCGATGACGCTTCTGAGCCACTTCGACGCCAGAGGCTCTGTGCGCGCCCTGAACCTCCGGTGGAGGGACCACCACCCGTGGTTCTCGCCGTCCCAACGTTCCAGAAGCTCGAATCGCGACTGCCACGGCTCCGGCCAGGTCATGGGTTCTGGGCCCTCGAGAACCACGACCAGCGAGGTCTCGATCTCGGGGAGAGGTTCTTGCCGGAGGTCGACATGGTTCTCCCGAACCTGCAAGAACCGTCCCCGCGTGGCCACCTCGAGAAAGAGGGCATTGGGGAGCGGATGCCACCCGGGAGGGAGAACCACCGTGAGGCGCTCCTCACCCAGGCGGCCCAATTCGGTCAGAACCCTCACGGCCGTGGCCCCGGCCGGAGTGATCCCGAGATCCGGAGGTGGAACGATCACCAGGCGCGGTCTGAACAACGCCCTGGCGATCACGTCGTCCATCGCAACCAGTGGCTGTTTCCCGGGGCTGGCCTGGGTCCAGGACCCCAACCCCACCACACCCAGGACGAGCAGCAGGGGCGCCAGGGCGACGGGGGCGAACCGGACCCTTCCCCACCATCCGAATGAGAGAGCCAGGACGGGGACGGTCGCCGGCAGCATGTAGAAGGTGGACGTGGGAGCCCGAGTATAGACATAGAAACCCAAAGGCAGGAGGATTCCTCCCAGGGCCGACAGGGTGAAGCCTCGCAGATCCCGAGAGCTGAGCCCGACCAGGACCCCCAGCCCCAACCAGACCATCGCCCCGACGCAACAGGTGGCCAGTGGACCATAAAGGCAGATCCAGGAAGGGGTTCCGATGAAGTAATGGCTCAGGTCGTCGAGAGCCTTCGCCTGCATTGCCCCAATCGACAGGAAGTAGAACCAACTGCAGACCGTGAATCCGATCGACCAGGCCAGAGCCGTCGCGGCCCCCGCGTTCCACCCCTCTGTCCGCCAACACCGCCATGCGGCCGCTGCCAACAGGAGCCACACAGACAGGCTGAACAGGTAGGGAGTCCAGGGGAATGCGGTCTGCGCCTCGGGGATGGCGGATTTCAAGGCGCAGAGGGTGAGGGGCAGGCAGGCCAGGCTGATGGCCGCGAGCTTCCGCGAGGAGCCCTTCTCCCGCCAGGCCAGCCACACGGGCCAGAGCACCGGCATCGCCATGAAGAAGCCGAAGGACCACTTCGTCAGCATTCCCAGGCCGAGAACGACGCCCAGCGCCAGGCTTGGCCCGGGAACCCGGCCTGCCCTCGAGGCCAGGAGGAGGGCCAAAGCCAAAGCGACCAGGCCGGAGACGCCGATCTCCAGGATCGACTCGCTGAGGTGGAGGGCCATCCAAGGGTTCCCGGCGGCGGCCAGCAGGGTCAGGACCCCCCCTCCCCTCCCCCCGAGCTCCCGTCCGATCCACCAGCAGCCCGCAATGTAGGGCACCAGGAAAATAATCTGGGAGAACATCGCCACGGACATGGAAAACCCGAAAACCGAGTAGAACGCAGCGCTGACCAGGAACTGGCCAGGGGGATATTCATGAGGTGCCAGGCCATTGCCAGCCTGAAGTTGTTGCCAGATGGAGACCCCGCGTGAGGTCCAGTCCAAGGGGGTCTCCAGGTGGTTCATCCAGTCGGCGTTGACCCGGTTGAGCCCAACCCAGCCAAGAGCACAGAGCGCGACGAGCACCAGCCCGATTTCCCAGGGGCGTACGGGCGAACATCGATCCACCGGGCGAAACCTCCGGCGTTCGGGATGGATTCCTCCGTTCCCGTAGACGTTGGCTTCTCCTCCAACCGGAAGCCTGGCTGGCGACCTGACGCGTGCGGACGGGAATGCGCCGTCGAGGCCCTGACAGGACGGGGGCGAACCGGCCCGACCCGATCCCGGCCAGCCCAGGGGATCCGAGGAAGGCTTCAGGCGGTCCGGGTCTACTGGTTGGCCAGGCCCCCGGGAGCCGAGTCGGTCCGGCCGATGTCGGTGATCGAGATGATCCGGTAGCCGCGAGCCTTGAGGGCGTCGAGGACCTTGCCGAGATCCTTGGCGGTGTTGGAGTGGATGTCGTGCATCAGGATCACCCCGCCGGTCCCCCGGCGATCGACCTGGTTGGCTCCGGCCACCACGCGGTCCACCAGCGAGGTGGTGGGGTTGCCCTGGCGCAGATCCGACTGGACCTTCCAGTCCTCGCTGTCCACCTGCCAGAGGACCGAATTGCCTCCATAGGCCTCGCCGATGGTCTCCAGGACCGAGGCATTGGTGGCCCCGTAGGGGGGACGGACCAGATTCAGCGGGTAGTCGTAGCCCAGGACCTTGTCCACGGCCTCGTCGGTGCGGGTCAACTCGGAGAGGGCCTGCTGCCTGGACAGGCCGGTCAGGCTGGGGTGGCTCCAGGTATGCCCTCCCAGGACATGCCCCTCGTCGACGATGCGGCGGAGCAGATCCGGGTAGCGCTGGGCGTTCTGTCCGGTGACGAAGAAGACGGCCCCCTGGACACCGTGCTCATTGAGGGTGTCGAGGATCTTGGGGGTCACGTTGGGGTTGGGCCCGTCATCGAAGGTCAGGACGAATTCGCCCTTGGCGATGCCCTTGTAGTTGTAGCTGATATGGCCCAGGTCCTCGAAGAACTCGGGGGTCAAGGCCCTGACGTTCGCGGGCAGCGAGGAGTCGATCTCGGCGTCTTTGGGCTTGTCGGGCTGCTGGATCGGAGCGGTGGGCTGGATGGGCTGGGTCGGCTCGGCCACCGGCGCGGTGGGTTGCGCGGGCTGCGTCGGCTCGGCCACCGGCGCGGTGGGCTGGATGGGCTGGGTCGGCTCGGCCACCGGCGCGGTGGGTTGCGCGGGCTGGGTCGGCTCGGCCACCGGCGCGGTGGGCTGCGCGGGCTGGGTCGGCTCGGCCACCGGCGCGGTGGGCTGCGTCGGGGTGAAGGGCAGGTTGGAAGGTGGCTGGGGAGTCTCGACCACGACACCGATGCTGGTCGGCGGCTGCTGGGGAGGCGGCGGCCCTCCTCCCGAGTTGATCACGTGGATCAGGCCGGCAAAGGCGGCGACCCCGGCCGAGACGGCCAGGGCCACGGCGCCCGCCCGACGGGCCAGGCTGGGGGCCACCGGCTTCTTCACCTCGGCGGCCGGGTCGGCGCCGCTCAGGGCCACCGAATCCCTTGGGTCCGAGGACGGCGAGGAGCCGGACTCCGACGTCCGGAAGGTGGCTGGCCGCGTGTTCATTCCCGGGGGGATGGAGTTCCTGTCGATGCGCATGGTCGAAACCTGCCCTTTCGGCCGTCTCAGAGGTCGTTCCAGTCTCCCGCAGGGCTCGGAAAAGAACCTGAAAGCCTCCCTCGCCAGGAGCCTCAGGTTCCGCGGACGGATCGTCGGCAGGCGAAGGGACTGCTCCCCGGGAATCGCGCCGTTTCTTCGCAAGGACAGGACCGGCTTCCTTTGGAGATCCGCAGATCTGCCGGTTCAGGCAGGGCAGGACCGAGCCGCCGGGGCGAACCCGACCGCAGTTCACCTCCCTGCAACACCCGGAGCCCTCGAGATGAACTATCCTGTGCCGAAAGGGGCTGCGCGCCGCAGAGGATTCCGAGGCCGAAGCGGGTCGCGGCGGCGGATCCGCAGCCACCAGACCACCAACCGGCGGGTCCGCTCGGAGAGTCCAGGAATGAGCCTCCCCTCCATCAGGTCCATCAGATCAAACCAGGCCCGACCGGCCGCGCTGCCAGCCACAAGGCTCCAGCCAGCGGAGGGGAGGGCCCCGGACACAGTGGACCTCTCGCCTCCTGCGACAACCGCCGAGGCTCCCCGTTTCCGAAACCTGCTGCGCGCTTCGACCCAGGCCCACCTGGCCAGCCTTCCGGCGGCCGTAGCCCTGGCCCTGGCGACGTGCGAGCGATCGGTGGCCGAGGTCGAACTCCGAGACTTCGAAACCCCGGTGGTCCAGGCCGGGATCCAGGCCATCCGGGACCTGGCGGGCCAGATCGCCGCCGGGGTGCTCTCCGAAGCGAATCGGGCGGAGGAGGTGGCTGAATCGCGACGCTTCCGCGAAGGCTTCCTGCTGCCCACGGACAATCCACCGGAACTGGCGGCCCGGGGTCAGGCGTTGATGGACAGGCTGGAGGGCTCCAGTCCCTCTCAGCTCAAGACGAAGGTGGTGGTCCTGGACGGCCCTTCGCTCATGGCCTTCGTGCGCGGCGGCGAGAACCTGTACCTCGGTCAGGATGTCCTGGACCTGCCTGAAGAGGAGACCGCAGCGATTCTCGCCCATGAGCGGGCCCATCTCCTGGAACGACATCCCACCCTGGCTTCGATCTGCACCGAGGTGGGCCTGGCCCTGGCGACCCAGGCGGCCGGAAGTCCCCCTCTGGCAGCCGCCATCAAGAAGCTGGGCGCCCTGGCCACGGCCAGCCTGCAGCGAGAGCAGGAGTTCCAGGCCGACGCCCTGGGCGCGGAGATGCTGGAACGCGCCGGTTACCCACGCTCGGCGATGACGCGGGTCCTGACCCGGCTCCAAGGCGACCGCGCAGAGACCTCCCGTCCAACCGACGATCACCCCACCCTCTCCAGGCGCCTGGAGGCCTTGTCGTCCTCGACTCGAGCCGACAAGGGCTGAGCCCGCCGCCCTCCCGATCGGGCCGTTCCTGCTCAAGCGTCGGATTTGAGTTCCCTTTCAGGGATTCGAGGCAGACTCCGGACATGACGATCTCATCGATCTCGAGTGCCTCCTTCGCCCACCAGGCTCCTCACTTCGCCCGGGTCAGCCGGACCCACGCCGAACCCCGGGTCTCGGATGAGGACCGCCAGCGCTGGCGTGCCATCCCCTGGAACCCCGAACAACGCCATCCAGTCCTGCTGGAGACCCGCCCGGACGGAACCATCCGCCTGGGTGACGTCCGCTGGGGCTTCCAGGAATCCCCCGATCCCGCGGCCTGGAAGCCGGTCTATACCGAGGCGGTGGTGGATCCCGGCAAGGTGAAGGACGTCTGGCTGGCGGTCGAGCCCTTCGCTCCCAAGGTGGTCGCGGGCCACAGCCTGGTGCTCTTCGAGTTCGAGCCGGACTCGCCGGTGCGCAACAGCCAGGGGGAAACCGACCCGGCCCTGGTCGTCTCGGCCGAGGCCCTGCGGCCCCAGGGCACGTCCTATGACCTGCTGAAGGGCCTGGGCAAGAACTTCGGCGTGGTCTACCAGGTGGGAACCCTGGCCGACCAGTTGCAGAAGGTCTCCCGTCAACAAGGCCATGATCTGCTCCTGCACCGCCTGGCCCTCTCACCGGAGCAGAAAGTTTCCCTGCTCCGCAACGCCCTGAACGAGTCCACCCGGGACCGGACCGGCGAGTGGTACCACACCTTGTTGAACTCCTGCTTCACCGCCCAGGTGGAGATGCTCAACACGGTGGTCCCCGAGGACCAGAAGATCCGGCGTTTCACGACCCTGGGGCGATTCCTGAGGCCTGAGGCCTGCCTGCCCAACTCCACGGGAGCGCTGTTGGCCCGCAAGGACCTCCTGGACGGGAAGGTCCTGGTGGTCCGGCCCGACCAGAAGCTGCACCCCACGGCGGCTCGCGGCCAGTCGGACCTGCAGAAGGCCGTGGCCCGGGCGACCCGATCCCCCCTATGGGATCCGGGGATGCGGATGGGAGGCCTCCTGGCTGGAGCCTGGGCTGGATCGGCCGTGGCGGGCCTGCCCGGCCTCGTGGCGGGCGCCCTGACGGGCCAGTTCCTGGGTGGTCTGGCCGGCGACCTCGTGCGGGTGCAGACCGACGTGGTCGAAATCCCGGTCGAGACGCTCTATCGGTTCACACCCTCCCTCCAGATGCCCCCCGCGCCGCACGAAGCAGAGCCTTCCTCCGGCCTCCTCCTCCAGCCTGTTTCCTGAAAGCCGGTTCGGTGAAATCCCGCCGACCGGGTCGGGAGCCTCCGGCGATCCCCGCGCCGGGAGACGGCAGCCGGGCTGGCAAGAGGGCGGGCCTCCTGGAGGAGCCCCTCTCCTGGATCCAGAATTCCTCAGGGCTCGACCTTCCGTCGGTGGGGAGGACTCCAGCAACCTGCGGCGAGACGGCGGAAAGGATGCGGGAGGGATGGCGCAGGACGATTCTTCAGGCTCTCTGGCGGATTCGGAGGCCAAGAGGGTCGGGATCCAGGCCACTGAAGGCTATGCCGGGCTGCTGGCCATCTTCGAGGGCATCGACGAGCCGGTCTACGTGGCTGACCCGTCCACCTACGAGCTCCTCTTCGTCAACCGCGCGCTCATCCGATTCTTCGGCCCTCCCGACCAGCGCCGCTGCCATGAGTATCTCCAGCAGCGCTCGGAGCCCTGCCCCTTCTGCACCAACGACAAGATCCTGGGTGAGTACCTGGGGCGCTCCTATGTCTGGGAGTTCTGCAACGAAGGGATCCGACGCTGGTTCAAGTGCATCGACAAGGCGATCCTCTGGCCGGATGGCCGCCTGGTGCGCTACGAGATGGCCATCGACATCCACGAACGCAAGCTGGCCGAAGACGCGGTCCACGAGAGCGAGCGCCGGCTCCGGGCCCTGGGCGACAACCTGCCCGGGGGCATGGTCTACGAGATCGAGATCAACCGGGACGGGACCCAGCGCCGCTTCAGCCACCTCAGCGCGGGAGTCCGACTCCTCCATGGCCTGACCGTGGAGGAGGCCCTGGCCGACTGCTCGCTGATCTATGACCAGATCCACGAGGAGGACCGGGCGACCCTGGAGCGCCTCGAGCAGGTCGCGCTCGACTCCCTCACCCCATTCCGGGCGGAGGCCCGGTTCGTCCACCCCTCTGGAGAGGTCCGTTGGCGCCTCTTCCAGTCCGCCCCCCGGATCCTCTCGGACGGCCGGGTGGCCTGGGACGGGATCGAGCTGGACATCACGGACCTCAAGCGCGGGGAGCAGGAACGCGACCGGCTGCACGAGCAGCTCGCCCTTTCCCAGAGGATGGAGTCCGTGGGTCGGCTGGCCGGCGGCGTGGCCCACGACTTCAACAACATGCTGGCGGTGATCGTGGGGCACTCGGAGATGGCCCTGGAACGGGCCCGTCCCGAGGATCCCCTCCGCACGGATCTCGAGAAGATCCACGAGGCTGCCGAGCGCTCGACGCGCCTGACCCGGCAACTGCTGGCCTTCGCCTGCCGTCAGACGGCGGCCCCCAGGGTCCTGGATCCCAACCAGACCATCGAGGCGATGCTGCCGATGCTTCGCCAGCTCCTGGGCGAGGGCATCGAGCTGGCCTGGCGGCCCGATCCGCACGCCGGGGCCTTCCGGATGGATCCCTCCCAGGTGGACCAGATCCTGGTCAACCTGCTGCTGAATGCCCGGGATGCCACCGGGGGCACAGGCCGGGTCACCCTGGAGACGGCCTGTGTCCGATTTGAAGAGGAGGACTGCTCCGTGCGCGCGGGGTTCACCCCGGGCGAGTACGTCCTGCTGAGCGTCAGCGACAACGGCACCGGGATGGATGCCGACACCCTCTCCCAGGTCTTCGAGCCCTTCTTCACCACCAAGGAGGCCGGCCAGGGGACCGGCCTGGGGCTCTCCACGGTCTATGGAATCCTCCGGCAGAACAGCGGATTCATCAGCGTGTCCAGCGAGCCGGGCCAAGGGACGACCTTCAAGCTGTACTTTCCGCGCTGCCTCGGACTGCCCGTGGCGGCTCCTGCCCCCCCCGAGCTGCCCCTCCCGCACCCGCCGACCCAGGGGCCCCAGACCATCCTGCTGGTCGAGGATGAGCCCCTGCTCCGGGACATCACCCGGCAGATGCTGGAACAGAACGGCTACCTGGTCCTGGTTGCCGACGGCCCGTCCGAGGCGCTCCAGGTGGCCCGGTGCCATCCGGACTCGGTGCACCTGCTCCTGACCGACGTGGTCATGCCGCGGATGAGCGGCCGCGAGCTGGCCAGGAAGATCGCCGAGATCCACCCGGAAGCCCGCCAGCTCTACATGTCAGGCTATACGGCGAACGTGATCGCCCACCACGGCGTCCTGGAGACGGGGGTCCACTTCCTGCAGAAACCCTTCTCGATGAAGGTCCTGCTGACCAGGATCCGTGAGGTCCTGGACTAGAGGCCCTGGCCTCAGACCTCCGGCCTCAACCCCGGGCCGCCACCCTGCGGACCGGGCGCGAACCAGGCACGCTCCGGGGGCGCGGGACGACGCCCTGATGAGGACGCGCCGGGAAGGCCGGAAGAGGCCGCGCCTTGAGCAGGCCCGAGCCGAAGGGATGCCCCTCCAGAAGATGGGCCACGCGCTCGGCCTCGTCGGAGCGGACCTCGACCACCGAGGAGTGGGGGTGGATGGTGATCGAACCGAAGGCCCGGGCGGGCATGCCCGTGGCGCTGCGCAGCAGGCGGACCAGGGTGGCGAGGATCACTCCATCGCGGCGGCCCACGTTGACCTGCACCTGGCGGGTTCCCGGCCGGGCCGGCGGAGCGCCGGCAGGACGGCCGGCGGCCGGGCGAACCGGCGGAGCGGCGGCCCGGGGCGGCTTGGGAACCGGGACCTCCAGCCCCGCCTCCAGGACGGCCCGAGCGGCGGAATCGCCGCCCAGAAGGGCGCAGAGCGCGTCGGCGGGCTCCATGTAGGCCAGAAGCTCCTCGGCCAGGACCCGGAACCCGGGGTCCACGCCCTCGGCCAGGCGCCGGCACATCGTCTCGTGGTAGGACTCGCGCAGACGGCTTCGCACATCCTCGGCCTGGGGCAGACGGCGAACCTGCAGCTCGACCTTGGCGGAAGCCAGGAGCCTGCGGAAGCGCATGGCGTCGCGGGGGGCGACGAAGGTGACGGCCATGCCGGAATCGCCCGCCCGACCCGTGCGCCCCACCCGATGGATATAGGTTTCGGCGCTCTGGGGGACGGCCAGGTTGAAGACATGGGTCACGCCGCGCACGTCGATCCCGCGGGCGGCCACGTCGGTGGCCACCAGCAGGCGCAACTGCCGGCGCCGGAAGGCGTTCAGGGTGCGGGTCCGCTCGGCCTGGGCCATGTCCCCGTGCAGGGCTGCCGCCTGGAAGCCGTCGCCCCGAAGGCGCTCGGCGAGCTCCTCGGTCTCGGCGCGGGTGTGACAGAAGAGGATCGCCAGATCGGGACGCTCCACGTGCAGGACATTGCTCAACGCATCCGAGCGGAACTCGCGGTGAACCTCATAGGCCACGTGGCGGATTTCCACGGCCACCGAGAGGCCCGTGCTGACCGCCACCGTCTCGGGATCCCGCAGGGTCTTGGCTGCCAGCGCCTGCATGTCCGGGGCCAGCGTGGCCGAGAAGAGCAGGGACTGGCGCTGGGCCGGGAGGGCCTCCAGGAGGCGATCCAACTCGTCGGCGAAGCCGAGATCGAGGATCTCGTCGGCCTCGTCCAGGACCAGGGTCCGGCACCCGCCCAGGTCCAGGGTTCCGCGCGAGAGATGGTCGCAGAGCCTCCCCGGGGTGCCCACGACAATCCGGGCCCCGGAGCGCAGGGCCCGAAGCTGTTCGGCGTAGGCCCCGCCACCGTAAAGAAGGGCAGGTCCGGCACCCATCCGGCCCAGGGCGTTGGCCACCTGCATGGCCAGCTCCCGGGTGGGCAGGACCACCAGCGCCTCAACCGGACCCGGTCCGGCACTCAGGCCCTGAAGGATCGGCAGGCCAAAGGCCAGCGTCTTGCCGGTGCCGGTGCGGGACTGGACCAGCAGATCCCGGCCCGCCTGGACCAGGGGCCAACAACGCTGTTGGACCTCGGTGGGCACCGTGATGCCCTGTTCAGCCAGGGCGGCCACCAGTTCGGGACGAAGCTCCCATTGAGCGAAGGGGACGGGTTGCATCGGGTTCTCTCCATTCGGTCTGCATGCCCCGACGACTTTCCAACGTCGAGGGGGGCGAACACCAGGAGAGGGTTCCCCGCGGCGGGGGACCTGCGACTGCTCCCATCGTTCGGGCACACAATGCTACCACGATCGACCCGGACTGTCCAGGGTCGCTCAGGCCTTTTCAGGTCTGGAGGATCCGGCTCCCGCGGGGTTCAAGCTCGCCGCCCACGAGGGTTCAGGATCCCTGGGTCCGGGTGAAGTAGCGGTATCCCGGCATGGTGCCCAGATCGACCGGGGCTCCCTCCAGGAGCAGGGCACGATGCCTCCCTCTGGCCAGGTAGGCCTCCATGGCCCGCCCGAAGGCGGCGTCCGCCGGGTCGGCTCCCAAGAGGTCCAGGAATCTCGATTCCAGGACCGTGCGGCCGAAGGCGCGCACCTGGCCGGGACCGCCGGGCAGGCTCTCCTCCTCGCCCAGCACGCCCCGCACCTCGAAGACGGGCCCCGAACCTCGAATGACCAGCCCGCGGGAACCCTGGAAGAACTCCAGCTCCTCGGCGGGGATCCGCACCATGGCCGAGAGGCTGCCCCGACCGTCCTCCACGGCCAACATCTGTTCGGCTGCCCCCAAGGTTCCCAAGAGCAACTGGTCGGGGAAGACCAGCAGGAAACGCTCGGGAAGCTCCGGGCCCGCTGCCAGCAGGGCGCCAGCCAGCCCCTCGGCCCGGGGTTGCCGGACGAAGACCAGCTCCAGGCCTTCGGGAACCGACTCGGGGCACCCCGCCCGGTCCGCGTGGGCATAGGGCTCGGCCAGATGGCGTTGGAGGAGTTCCTTGTCCGGGCGGACCACGAGGAGGACCCTCCGGATTCCGGCCTGGGAGAGTTCCTCCAGGACATGCTGGATCAGCGGCTTCTCCCGGAAGGGCAGGAGCTCCTTGGAAAGCACCCGGGTCAGGGGCAGAAGCCGGGTCCCCAATCCGGCGCAGGGGACCAGGGCGGTGTGCAGGGGAGAGGGAGCAGGCACGACGGGCACCTCGTGGCGAAGTCCCGGGGCCTTCGACCCGACCCGGTCCGACCCATCCCCGGAGAGACGAAACCCGGAAGGCCCTGGGGGATTCCATCGCCAGGAGGTAACCGAAATGCAACGACTCCAAGCCTGGATGACCCTGGGCCTGATGGCCCTCCTGACGGCCGGAACCCTGGCCGCGACCGACATCTCCGTCACCGTGGATGGACGCCTCCTGACCTTCGACCAGCCCCCGCTGATGCAGGACGGCCGCGTGCTCGTCCCCTTGCGCGGGATCTTCGAGGCCCTGGGCGCCGAGGTGAAATGGGATGCTCCCAGCCGGACCGTCTCGGCCCGCTCGGAGAAATCCCAGATGACCCTGCCCCTGGGCTCGCGCACAGCCACCGTCGACGGACGCGCGGTGAGCCTGGATGTGCCCGCGGCCGTGGTGGGCGGGCGGACCGTCGTTCCCCTGCGCTTCGTGGCCGAGGCCCTGGGCGCCCAGGTCCTCTGGGAAGGAGCCGCCCGGCGGGTCAGCATCGCCTCGACCGGCGGCTCCCCCGCTCCGGCTCCATCCCCTGCCCCGGGGGCCGAGGCTCCCCTGGCCGGAACCTTTGACCCCTCCCGGGATCTTCCGCGGATCCAGGTCGGGAACCAGGCTGGATTCCTCAAGCTTCTGGATCGCGAACGCCAGAAGGTGGACTATTTCCGCACCCTGGACGATCGCACCAGCGCCCCGGTGACGGCCGAACAGCGCTCGGCCATCTGGAATGCCTTGAATGTCCCGGCCGAGGCGCTTCCGCAGCTCGGGCGGGTCCTCATGGCCGACTTCACCCGGCTCCCCAAGCTCCCGACCCTGGCCCTGCTGGGAGTGATCGGCTCGGAATCTCCCGAGGTGCTGGGCCAGGAACTGAGCCAGGCCCTGCAGGACTTCGCGGTGGCCCGCTTCCAGTCCGAGAAGGACAACGTCGTGCGACGACAGGCCCTGCTGGCCACGGCCCTGATGTCGGGCGCCTCGCCTCGGACCACCGAGGCCGTCCTGCGCCTCTTCGAGACCGAATCGAATCTGTGGGTCACCTTCCCCGTCCAGATGTACTTCCAGTACCACGCCCAGGCCATCCGGGATCTGCCCGAGGCCCAGCAGATCCGGAACCGGATTGCCGCCGTCCCCTCCCTGTACACCGAGCCCATCCTGGCCTATCTCGGGCCCGGCGAGGGCCTGAGGGGGCGACAGGCCCTGCTCCTCTCGCCCCTGGTCCGGAACCTCTCCGGACACGGCCTGACGGGCCTTCCGACCGGACTGGGCGACCTTCAGGCGCTGCGACAGCTCTCCCTGGCCGGAAACCAGCTCACGGAACTGGGCGAGGTCTCGCACCTGCAGGGCCTGCAGGCCCTGGACCTGAGCCGGAACCGCTTCGAGACCTTCCCCACGGCCGCCCTGGAACTGGTCGGCCTGCGCGAGCTGAACCTGGCGGGGAACCTCCTGGAGGGGCTCCCCGAAGGACTGGGGCGGATGGTCTCCCTGCGGGTCCTGGACCTGCGAGGCAACCGGCTCACCCGGCTTCCCGAGGCCCTGGGCCGCCTGAAGGGCCTGGAAGTGCTGGATCTGACCGAGAACCCTCTGCCCCTCGGCGAAGTGGAGGCCCTGCGCCGGGCGCTTCCCGCCACCCACATCCTGTTCTGAGGCCGGGCCTGACCCCCGGCGCCCAGCGCAGGATCGCCCGGATCGGCGTAGAAAACGCCTCCAGCCTGTGTTCAGGGCACTCCCATGGCCTCGGCCGGGGGGCTCTCACACAGGCTGGAAACGCACCAGTCCGGCCGTCCTCAGGCCCAGGCGCCCGAAGTTCGGGGCCGCCGCCGGGGACGCCCGAACCCTCCGAGGACCGCTGATGACCCGCCAGAACCCGACGCCTCTCGCTTCCATTGTCCTGGCCGCAGGCAAGGGAACCCGCATGAAGTCCGAACGGGCCAAGGTCCTGCACCCCTTGCTGGGGCGTCCCATGCTCTTCTACGTCCTGGACGCCCTGAAGGAGGTGCAGGTCGAGCGGACGGTCCTGGTGATCGGCCACGAGGCCGACCAGGTGCGCCAGACCTGTGGTCCCGCCCACCGCTACGCCGAGCAGACCGTCCAACGCGGGACCGGCCACGCGGTGCTGACCGCCCTGCCCGAGTTGGAGGACTTCGAGGGTCAGGTCCTGATCCTCTACGGCGACATGCCCCTGCTGACGGGTGCGGTCCTGGGCGAACTCTGCGCAGCCCACCAGGCCTCCGGTGACGAGTTGACGGTCCTGACCGCGGACGCGCCGGAGCTGCGTGACTTCGGCCGGATCGTCCGCCAGCCCGACGGTCACGTCGAGAGGATCGTCGAGGCCCGCGACTGTGATCCGGCGGAGTACGCGCTCAAGGAGGTCAACCTGGGGGCCTACTGCGCGAAGGCCTCCCTGCTTCGCGAGTTCCTTCCCCGGATCGGCTCGCAGAATGCCCAGAACGAGATCTACCTGACCGACCTGGTGGCCCTGGCCAGCGCTGCGGGTCGACCCGTCGGCGCGGTCCAGACGGCGGACCTGGAGAGTTCTTTGGGGGTGAACAGCCGGGCCGATCTGGCCCAGGCCGGACTGGTCCTGAATCGCCGGCTGCTGCACCGCATGATGTTGGACGGGGTCACCATCCTGGACCCTGCCAGCACCTGGGTCGAACCCGGGGTGCGCGTGGGTCCCGACACCGAGATCTTGCCGGGGACCCTGCTCCGTGGGCAGACCGAGATCGGAGCCGGTTGCATCCTGGGGCCCCACACCCAGATCGTGGACAGCCGGATCGGCGACCGGGTCCGCATCCAGCACTCGGTGCTTCTCGGAGCCTGTGTCGAGGACGAGGCGACCGTGGGGCCCTTCGCCTACCTGCGGCCCGACTCCCGGATCGGGCGCGGGGCCCGGGTGGGAGACTTCGTGGAGATCAAGAATTCGGTGATCGGGGCCGGCGCCAAGGTCCCCCATCTCTCGTATGTCGGCGATGCCGACGTGGGAAGCCGGGCCAATCTGGGTTGCGGAACCATCACCTGCAACTACGACGGGACTGCCAAGCACCGGACGGTGATCGGCGAGGGCGCCTTCATCGGTTCCAACACCAGCCTGGTCGCCCCGGTCCGGATCGGCGCGGGGGCCGCCACCGGGGCCGGTTCGGTCGTGGTGCGCGACGTGCCCCCCGGAATCCTGGTGGCGGGGGTGCCCGCCCGCACCCTGCGACGTCTCGAAGAGTCCGGCCCGCCTCCAGACAACCAGGCCCCAAACCGGGGAGAGGAGTCCTGATGATCGACCACTCCAGCCCGAACCCCGGCACCGCCGGGACACGCACCTCCTCGCGAGGGATCCTGCCGACCGCGGCCTCCGAGAGCGGGCTTCCTGCCCTGCTGCTGGAGGAGGCCGCCCGTCCCTCGCTGATGGACGAGAACCTGGTCCTCTTCAGGGGGACGGCCAACCCCGGCCTGGCCGAAGCGGTGGCCTCCCACCTGGGTCTTCCCCTGGGGCAGGCCCTGGTCACGCGCTTCTCCAACGGCGAGACCCGCGTCAAGATCGAGGAGAACGTGCGCGGCGCCGAGGTCTTCGTGATCCAGCCCACCTGCGGCAACGTGAACGACTCGATCATGGAGCTGCTGATCATGGTGGATGCCCTGTCCCGGGCCTCCGCCCGCTCGATCTGCGCCGTGATCCCCTACTACGGCTATGCCAAGCAGGAGAAGAAGACCTCGGGGCGTGAGCCCATCTCGGCCAAGCTGGTGGCCAACCTGATCACCACCGCGGGAGCCGACCGGGTGATCACCATCGACCTGCACGCCGCCGCCATCCAAGGCTTCTTCGACATCCCCGTCGACAACCTGGTGGCCCTGCCGCTGCTGGCCAACTACTTCGAAGCCCGTGGAATCGTGAACTCGGATCTGGTCGTGGTCTCGCCCGACGCCGGCGGGGTGGCCCGCGCCCGGGCCCTGGCCGAGCGCCTCGGGGCCCGTCTGGCCATCATCTTCAAGCGCCGGCCGGAACCCGACCAGGCCGACGTGATCGAGGTGGTCGGCGAGATCGCGGGACGCACCGCCCTGGTGGTCGACGACATGATCTCCACCGGGGGGACCCTGGTCCGCGGAGTCGAGACCCTGATCGAGAGAGGCGTCAAGAAGGTCTACGCGGCGGCCACCCACGCCATCCTGGCCGGCAACGCCACGCGCATCATCGAGAACTCGCCCATCGAAGAGCTGGTCATCACCGACACGGTGCCGCTCCCCGAGGAGGCGCGCACCTTGAAGAAGCTGACGGTCCTCTCGGTGGCTCCGCTCCTGGGCGAGACGATCCGGCGCAACTACTTCAACCT
>JALHDH010000314.1 GCA_022839105.1 bacterium | reverse complement strand
CCAAAGCATCAGCCTTGAACAAGACAGGCAGAATGGAGGAGGCAACAGATGCCTTCCAGAGGTCCCTGAAGCTTTATGATGAAGCGATAGCAGAGAACCTGGGCGATGTCAGCCTCCTGGAGGCGAAAGGCCGAGTGCTCTTCAACCTGGAAAGGTACGATGAGGCCATAGCCATCTATGACCATATCCTTGAAACCGCACCGAGCGTCGAGCCAAGATTAACTCAAATAACCACATGGATTGCCAGGGGAGATGCTCTCAGAGCTTTGGGCAGGAATGAGGAAGCTCTAGAGGCATACGACAAAGCCATTGAGCATAGTCCCATGTATGGTGATGCCTGGTACGGACGGGGCGAGGCCCAGAGGGCATTGGGTTTGGTTCAGGATGCCTATGAATCGGCTTACGTGGCGGAGAAGCTGGGGTATCAGGAATGACCTCAGCACTTTTTCTGAGAATAAAGGAAGTCCGTAAATGAGAACAGGATTTGTAATCGCTTTGTTAGTGATAGCTATGCTCTGCGCCTGTGCTTTGGCGCAGGAGATGACTGCAGAGGATTGGAGCAAGAAGGGCGAGGACGAGCTGCTCAACAATAGCTCATTCGAGGGCGCTTTGCAGGCGTTTGATAAAGCCGTCGAGCTGGATTCCTCGAACGCTACCCTCTGGTTGCACAAGGCACAGGTGCACGAGTTCATGGGCGACAGGGGCATGGCAGTTGAGGCTTATAATGAAGCCCTGAAATTCACAGAAGAGGATCTACAAGAGAATCCGGATGACGCAGACGCCTGGTGGAATCGGGGCGTGATCCTCGATTCGCTGGACCGGCAGAAAGAGCCGTCCAGGTTTACAGCCAGACCCTGGCCGATAGTCCGGCGGATGGAGAGACATGGTTCAAGATGGCTGAGGTTCTTCTCAGCCTGAATAGAGAGGACGAGGCCATAGACGCCTATGAAAAATCTATCGAGACGAACAGCTCAAAGGCCGGCATGGCTGCTATCACCATCAGCCACCTCCTTGCAGAAGCAGGGAGGTACGACGAAGCCCTAAAGGCCTCAGACAGGGCCCTCAACCTGACAAGCCCAGACAATGTCCAGGACATGAAGCTGGTTCTGGGTATCAAAGGCAGCATCCTAACGGAGGCTGAGAGGCCAAAGGAGGCCCTGCAGGCTTTCGATGAGGCCCTGAGGCTCGATCCTGAGGATAGAACGGCACTGGGGTACAGGGCATCTGTTCTCAAAGACCTGCATATGTACAATGAGTCTGTAGAGGCCTATCAGAAATCCATCGAGCTTGTCTCCGATGAAGGCCTCTGGAAAACCAATGCCTGGATCGGCAAGGGCGATGCTCTGAATGCAAGCGGGAGAAAGGACGAGGCACTGGAGGCCTATAGATCTGCCGTGGAGGTCATAGAGCTGGATATACAGGAGAATCCTGAGAACTCCAGGGCCTGGGAGAGAAAGGGCAGAGCCCTCTATAAGATGGGTGAGTACGAGGAGGCGATAGATGCCTTCGACAGATCCATAGATGTATCTCCACCATCTTTTGCCATATCCTCCGCATCTTATTTCGCCTGGGTGGGCAAGGGAGATGCCATGCTCAAGCTGGGCAGAAACGAGGAAGCTCTGGAGGCCTACAGACAGGCTATTGAGCTTTATCCTCTTAATGGAGATGCCTGGCACGGCAAGGGAGAGGCACAGAAGGCCCTGGGCAAGAGGATCGAGGGCGACTGGGCATTCCAGAT
>JALHDH010000023.1 GCA_022839105.1 bacterium | reverse complement strand
GCGGGACGGGTACTGGTAGACCTCGTAGCGGAACGGACCCCACTCGGTGATCTGGTTCACCGTTCCCAGGTTGTCTTCCGCCGCTGCCGGTCTGGAACCGAACGCCAGGCAACCCAGCGTCAACGCGGTCAGCAGAAGGATTGCGACATTGAGTCTGCGCATCAAGCCTACTCCCCTCGCTTTCTTGGCCCGTTTCGGGCCGATCTAAGATTCCCGCGAGGCCGCTTGGGTTTCGGCCCTCGGGTGGAGGGTGACGGGTCTGGCAGGACTCTGCATGTTTCGTCCCTGCCCCGACCGCAGCACCCGTATCCCCTATCTCTCAGAGTGGACGGGCTTCAACGGTCTGATCGGAATTCCTTCCGGGCTCCGGCAGCGGCCCGGCTTCAAGGCCCCGCAATGGGGCCCAGGAAGGACGGATCCTCGGCATAGGACACGATCGAGACCCCGGCCCTCCTCAGCGATTCCAGCAGATCCTCGAACTCCTGGAAGGTCCCATCGAAGAGGAATCTCAACAGGTTGTAGTTCGGCAGGTTCTGCAGAAGATGGAAGACGCGGCGATCCCCCTCCAGCCGACGCACCGCCTCGGGCATGCGGTCCAGGATCTGGACCTGCATCATCCGCAGGTTGGAGATCCGGGGTCTGAGCACGCGAACCTCGCCACAGGCCAGAGGTTGATGCCCCACCAGGATGCACAGATGGCTGCAGAGGGCGGTCAACTCAGCCAGGGAAGTGGTGGACAGGACCAGGGTCTTGCCGGTGTTGCGGATCTCGCCCAGGACCTCGACCATCAGGCGGGCCTCGGCCCGGTCCAGGCGCCCCAGGCAATCGTCCACGACCAGCAGATGGGGGTCATGCACCAGGGCCCGAGCCAGGGCGAGCCGACGCCGCACGCCGTGGGAGCGCAGATCGGCAATCGCGGTCCGCAGACAATCCTCCAGGCGCACCAGGCGCAGCGCCTCCCGGATCAGGTAGGGGCGATAGTGGTTCTCCAGTCCGAAGGCCTCGGCGAAGAAGCCCAGGTATTCGACGCAGGTGAACTCCTCGTAGAGGGCCGGCGCCGACGGGACATAGCCCACCAGCGAGCGACTCCGGCTCAGGCTGGGAGATTGGCCGCCGATCCGCACCCGGCCCGGCTCGCAGATCTGGATTCCCACCAGGGCCCGCAGAAGCTCGGACTTGCCCGAATCCGGCGGCCCCAGGACCCCCATCACCTCGCCCGGACTCAACTCGAACGAGACCGGCTGAGACGGCTTTCCCGCGGCCGGGTGCAGGACCAGCCGGTCCACCTGCAGGAGGGGAGGGGTGGACATCTAGCGGATCGTGATGGTGTCGCTGTCCCGCAGGCCCAGATCCCGACGCAGCCGGCGCCTGAGATCCTCCATCTGCTGGTTGGTCAGGCTCTGGTGGGCGCGCACGATCACGTGGACCGAGCCATCCTGGGCCCCTTCCACCGAAACCGAGGCATTGCCGACAAGCTGGCGGGCCTGCGACTCGACCGCGGCGGCCCGATCCGCCGTCGGCGCCGACTCCAGGGCCCAATCGGAGGCCTTGGCGACCCCGGCCGAGCGCGCTGCCGGAGGCTCGGGCGCCGACGCCGCCACCTCCAGGGCCGGGGTCGGAGGGGCCGAGTCCGAAAGTTCGCCGTCCTGATTCACGGCGCCCCCCGGGGAGCGGGCCGACGCGCCCGCCTCCCCCATGGCCACGATCCGGGGGGCAGGCGCCTCCTCCGAATCCGCATGGGCCAACCTCGGGAGTGCGGTGGGACGAGCCGTGGTGGGGCCGGGAGCGGGGCGGACGGGAGCAGTCGAGGCTGGAAGCGCCGAACGCTGCGGCGCCGCGGGGGCGGGGGCCTGCGCCAGGACCGCGGAAGGCCTGGGCGAGGGGGACTCCTGCGGGGTCGGCCGGGCTGGAGCCGTCGGCGAGGGCGTCGGCGTGGGGACGAGGGGACTGGCCTCGGGCCGGACCTCGGGAGTCGGAGAGGGGCTGGGGGAAGGCGCCGAGGTCTCCGCCAGCCGGCGATCGGAGAGTCCGGACTCCACCACGCTGCGGGCCTTCTGGAGATCTGCCGACGAGACGTAGAGGATCCCGCTCCGATTCTGCCAGGGAACCCCCTCGCGATCCAGGAGGGGGGCCACCTGCTCGAGCTGGCCGGGACTCAGGGGCAGCGCCACCTCGGCAGGCGTCGTCGCGGCCGGGCTGGCCGGAGGAGAAGGCGGAGTCACCGACTTCACGGCCACCTCCTGCTGAGGGCCGCTGGAAGCGAAGAGGAAGCCCAGCGTCAGGAGCAGGGCGGCCCCCACGGTGGCCAGCGCCGGGCGCCAGTTGAAGCGCGACCACAGAAGCGACAGCCGCTCGGTCCAAGGCAGGGATTCGACGACCTGGGGGGCAGCGGCCGGAGTTCCGACGCCGGGGAAGACCCGCTCGATCTCCTCGCGCAGGGCCCGAGGCAGCAGCAGGGGAGAGGCCCCCGGAGCGACCCGGCCCTCCAGTTCCTTGCGCATGTCCCCGAGCAGCGAGACCTCCGTCGCACAGGCCTCGCACTCCAGAAGGTGCAGGTCCAGGTTCTGGCGGACCGACTCGGAGAGGCTCTCGGGGTCGGCGCCGAAGGCGACGAGTTCCTCCACTGCGGGATGGCGCGCCAGGCGCGGGCGATAGCCCGATGCGAAGAGCCGACGCACGGCCAGGATCCCCTCGCGCACTCGGCGGGCCTCGTCGCGACAGGCGGGGCAGTGGCGCAGATGCTCAGAGACCTCCAGCCTCTCGGCTTCGGCCAGCGCCCCCTCCACGTAGGGGACCAGCATCTCTGCGATGGTCTGGTTCTCACACGTCATGACCGCGCAACACCCTTCGCCCTGATGGACTTCCTTGAACTGGTCGCTCCCGGCCCCAGAAAATTCCCGACTCTCACGACTTGCGCGCCGCAACCGCCCCCGAGGGGTCGGCCTGGAGTTGTCCGCGCAGATGTCCCAGACACCTCTTCAGGCGGGAGCAGACCGTCCCCAGGGGCAAGGAGAGAGCCGAGCAGATCTCCTTGTAGGAAAGCTGCTTGTAGTAACGCAGGCTCAAGACCTGCCGACACTCGGGAGAGAGGGCCTCCAGGGCGCGGGCCACCAACCGGGCCTGCTCGGCGGAGAGCACGCTGGCTTCCGGCCCGGGGTTGGGATCGACGGCAGGAGTGAAGGGCAGCCCCTCCTCCCTCTCGCCCTCCAGGGTGGCCGAGAGCTCCTCACGCCCCCTCTTCCCGGCGGTCTTCCGGCGCAGGTTGGAGATGCATCGGTTGCGGGCCAGGTGGGTCAGGAAGGTGGCCAGGCTGGCCTCTCCCCGAAAACCGGGCAGGGAGCGGACCAGTTGCAGGAAGACCTCCTGAACCCCATCCTCGATCTCGATGGGCGAAAAACCCCAACGGCGCCAGCCGATGACCTGCTTGACGCGACCGTAGTGGCGACGATAGACCTCTTCCCAGGCGGACGCGTCCCCCTGGAGGCAGCGCGCGATGAGTTGTTCCTCGGAATCGTGCATGAGCCTCTCGCCGAGAGGAACCAGGCCCTCTCAAGCCACCCTCTTTGAGCTGGATCCAACGCCGACTGCAGGTTCGGGTCGGCGCTCCGGACCCGCCGGGGCGCCCTGGGATCCCCGCGCCGGGCAGCGGACGGAAGTCCGGGTGGGACATGTTTGGAGCGGTGGCGAAGGAATCCTCCACCATGACTGCCCGATTCCTGCGCCCCTTGTCCTGGCTGGCGCTCCTCTTCGGACTCCTGCTCCCCCTCGCCGCCCGGGCCGAGCCGCCGGTCCCGCAAGAGACGCCAGTCCTGGGCGTCCTGCTCCTGGACCGGGACTGGAACTGGACCCCCAGGACCCAGGAGGCCCTGGCCCTGGCCGAAACCCCCGGGCTGGTCCGGGACTGGCGCCAACTCCTCGACCCCGTGGCCACGCGGAACCTGAGCCCGGAGCAGAAGGCCCGGCTCCTGGCCAACCCCCGCAGACTGCTGGCCTCGCGCCATCGCACCAGCCTGCTCAAGCCCGGACGGCTGCTGCTGATCGCCCCCCAGGATCCGGTCTCAGGACTGCTGGTCGATCTGGCCAGTGGTGCCCGCCAGACCCTGCACGCTCCCCGAACAAACCCCTCCAAGGCGCGTCAGGCCCTGGTCCGACAAGCCCTGGAGGGCGACGGGCCCGAGCCGGTCCCGGTCGTGGCCAACTCTGAGAGCCGGATGTACCATCTGACCGGCGCCCTCCACCTCTCCACCCGGCTCGAGGCCACGACCCTTCCCGACCGCTGGTTGGCCGAGCAGGAAGGATTCCGCCCCTGTCCGATCTGCTTTCCCGAGACCAATCGCCTGATGGGCCAGGACGAACTGGAACGGCGGCTGGCCCAGGCCGCCGCCGGCATGATCGAGGACCGCTACCGGGTCTCGCACGACCAGGAAGAACGCCAGAGGATCACCTCGGTGGGAGAACACCTGATGGAGGCCAACCGCTTCGCGGACCAGGGCTACCGCTTCGTGGTCCTGGATTCGGATGAGCTCAACGCCTTCTCGGTGCCGACGGGTCCGATCTACGTGACTTCCGGCCTGCTGCGGGCCCTGGAGACCCCGGACGAGCTGGCCGCCATCCTGGCCCACGAACTGGCCCATGCCGAGAACCACCACATGCGCCGGCAATATGACCGCAGCCAATGGTCCGGAATGCTCGGCAGCGTCCTGGGTTACGCCACCCGTTCCTTCTGGGGCAGGGTGGCGGGCAACTTCCTGGCGGACACCTTCATGAAGGGCTATTCGAGGGATTTCGAGCTGGAGGCCGACCGCGAAGCGGTCCTGCTGAGCCTTGCCGCCGGATACCGCCCCGAAGACTTCGCCCTGACCCTGACCAAGCTGGGCGAACTCTCCCGACAGTTGGGCCAGGGGAACGGGCCCGACTGGTTCGACAGCCACCCCTCCTGGGAAGGCCGGGTCCGCCAGGTCCGGGAGCTGGTGGAGAAGCTGGCTCCCCTGGAACTCCAGGCCGAAACCCTCCAGGCCCATGGAGACGCAGAACTGGCCGGTTTCCTGAGGCGTCAGGGGCGAAATTACCTGGAAGATCCCAGCGAGGTCCACGCCTTCCTGGAAGCCTACGGCAACCTGGAACTCGAGCCGGAAATCTCCAAGCCCCTCCAGGGCGCGCCCCCTCCTTGATCTCCAGAGCCTTTGCGATCCGGGGGAATTCGCAAGCCGGCGGAGGAGAAGACCCTGCCTGGAAGAACATGGGCCCGACCAATCCGGGGGCCTTGCTTCGAGGCGGGGCCATGCCAGCCAGGAGGACGCGACGATGCTTCAGGGCCAACCGATCACCCTCGAATACAAGATGAGTCCGGGCGAGGTGCTCAAGTACCGCACCCAGGTCGATTCCGAACAAAGCCTCAAGGAAGAGGGTCAGTCCGAGCAGGCCAACCGCTCCGTCCTGGAAATGACGATGGAGCAGAAGGTCCAGGAAGTCAGCGGCGGGCTCTCGACGGTCGACGTGACCATCCAGGACGGCAGGATCCTCCGCGACGGTGAGACCATGGAACTGCCCGCGGTGGGGCAGACCATCGGGATCACCATGAAGCGGAACGGAGACATCGTCAAGACGACGGTGGACTTCCCGTTCTCGCAGCCGGCCTTCCCCGACCGGACCCTGAAGGTGGGCGAGAAGTGGACCGGGGACAGCAAGATGGACATCCCCCTCATGGACGGGGAAGGCAACCCCACCGGCTCGAAGTCGGTCACCCTGACCTACCACTACACCCTGGCCGGATTCGACCGGGTGGCGGGATACGATGTCGCGATCATCCAGGTGGAGTGTCCCAAGACCAGCATCGAGATCCAGCCAGAGGTGGTCCAGAGCATCGTGGCCACCGGCAGGACCTGCTTCGCCCACCGTGAGGGTCGGCTGATCAAGTCCAACGTCGAGACCCGGACCCAGATCACGGCTCCCGGAGCCGAGGTCCGCACCCACATCAAGGTGGCCGTCGACCTGGTCGACACCCCGCCGCCCGCCGGAAGCGTCCCGACCTCAAGCGGCGGAGACGAGCACTTCATCATCGGCGCCTGAGCTCCTGACGGGGGGGGCTCCCCCCCCGAAATGCAGACGCGGCGGGTTCGAACCCGCCGCGTCTGCATTTCCAGGGTTCAGGGTCGGGCGAAGACCACCTCGCGGGGGCGCGCCCCCGGCGGAAGAGCCATGCGCTGAACGACCTGGTTGTCGTGCAGGGCCAGGACGACCACTTCTCCGGCAGCCTCGCAGCACACGAAGAGGAATTGCCCGTCGGGCGAGAGGGCCATCCCGGCCGCCCCGGCCCCCACGGGGATCCGGGTGGCCTGCCCGCTTTCCAGGTCCAAGGCCGCCACTTCGCCGGACTCCATCAAGGAGACCAGGGCGCCTCCACCCGTCGGCACCAGGGCATGGGGCCCACCAGCCAAGGAGATGCGCCGGACCTCTTCAGGCCGACCCGCCTGGAACACGGCCACCTGATTGGCGTCGAACAGGGCCACCAGCACCTGCCCGCCCGACACGGCCAGACCTCGAGGCCCCAGCCCTACGGGGACCCCGCCTTCCAGGATGCCCCGAACCGGATCGACCCACTGCAGGGTTCCCAGGCCGGGATTGGTCAGGTAGATCCGGTCCTGCTCCCAGACCAGGGAGTGGGGCTGTCCTCCAACCGGAACCCGGCGGACCTCCCCTCCCTCGACCTCCACCAGCAGGATCTCGCCTTCCTCCGGACAGGCCGCCGCCAGCATCCGCCCCGAGCCGTCCAGGGCCACATCTGAACACCCCTTCCCCACGTGAATCCGGCGGATCTCGTCCAGCCCGGGAAAGGAGAGGAGTTGCAGGTAGGGTCGGCCCAGGAGGGCCAGGGCCACCAGACCCCGTCCGGTCGCCAGTCCGGAAGGCGAACCCGGGGCGGGAATCGCGGGTCCGTCGAGATGACCCGTGGTGGGGTGAAGCCGCATCAGCGTCTGTCCGGACAGATCGCTGAGCAGGAGGCGGGGAGCTGGCGGGGGGGCCGTCTGGGCACGGCAGCCCACCAGCACGAGCAGGGCAAGCAACAAGACGGGGACCTGGATTCTCACCTGGCCGCCTTCGGTCGGCGCCACCCGGCTCCCTTCAGGAGCTCCGGCTCAGCGCAGCAACTGGTCGATGATGGGCTGGAGGAATTCTTCGCGGCTGCCCTGGGGCATGCACTCCAGGGTATCAAACATCTGGTCGACCAGCAGCATCTGCTTGCGTCGCTGCAGGTCCAGCATCCGCCCGATCAATCCCTTGACCTGGGTTCGATCGGGCTCGGGCGAAGCCAGCATTCGGGCCAGCTCGACCTTCACGGTCTGGATGTCGATCTGGACGCTCTTGAGTTGGGGAGAGAAGCGGTTGCGGACCGCCTGAGGGTCCTCGGGTTCGCTCCGGGCCACTTCTCCGGCCGGCAATTCCTTCTCCTGGGCTGCCAGGGGGGTCCCCAGAAGGAAGACCGCCACCAGGACGCTCAGGACTCCGATCAGCAACCTGGACATAAGACCTCCAACCACTTCAAGGAGCCTGCACCGAAGACAGGGCCTCGTCGAGAATCTCGGGAGAGAAAGGTCCCTCCACCTCTCCGAGCAGGAAGGACTCGGCCTCCTGGGGTTCGGCGGAAGCCAGGGCGATCTCGGCCAGGTCCCGGGAAATCAACACGGAGGCGGCCATCCCGGTCGGCTGGACGGGGGCTCCCTGCCACCAGGTCCCGGTGAAGAAGCCCAAGGCCAGGACCGCCGCCATCGCCGCCGACGCCCAGTGCCGGGAGCGCAGGAAGCGCCAGGGCCCCAGGCGTCGACGCTCTTCGTCGCGCCCCAGGTTCCTCCAGAAGTCCTGCCTCCAGGCCGGGGCCGGCTCGAGATCCTTCCAGGCACCGAGCCTCTCCCAACTCGAGCGCAGATCCGCAAGCCCCTGCCGACAGGGTGGACAGGCCTGGAGGTGCCGCTCCAGGCGGCGGGTTTCCTCGACGCTGAGGTCTCCGTCCTCGTAGGCAGGCAACAACTCTTCGACCTGCGCGCATGTGGTCGCCATTCGGATCAACCTCCCACTCATCAGCCCGCAGCCTCCGGCTGCCGGGCTTCTTCCAGCGATTCCCTGGTGCCCTCCCCCAATCGCCTCTGGAGAGCCAGCTTGGCTCGGTGCAACCGGGACTTGACTGCAGGCAGCGAGATTCCCAGGACCTCGGTGATCTCCTCGTAGGAGAGATGGTGAAAACGATGCAGGATCACCGCCGCCCTCTGTTCCTCAGGCAGTTCCATCACGGCCTCGCGGACCTCCCCGGCCACCTCCCGGCGCTCGAAGCGGTCCTGAGCCGAACCGGCCGGGTCGGGGATGGCCCGGGGCCCGGGAGACACGGGATCTTCCCAGTTCCCATCCAGACTGACAGTCCGGCTCCTGTGACGGGCCCAGCGGGCCCTCTCCTTCAGGCAGAGGTTCATCGTGACCTTGTACAGGTAGGTGAAGAAGCGCGCCCGGGCCTCAAAGCGCGGCAAGGCACGATACACGCGCAGGAAGACATCCTGTGCCAGATCCTCTGCGGGCTGGCCGGTCGCGCCGGTGAAACGGTAGATCAGGTTGAGCACCGAGCGGTAATGCCTCTGCATCAACTCGTCGAATGCCGTCTTGTCTCCGGTCTTGAATCGCTCGATCAGTTCCAGGTCTTCGTCCATTCGCTCCCTCTACGCTGGATGGAACCCCACAAGGCCCCTCCGGTTTCCCACCCTGGAACCTTCTCGCCGGTAGACCCGGGCGCCTCCGAAGAAGACCGCCCCAGTCCGCAGGCGCGCAGGAGCCCTTCGGGCCCCTTCGAATGAGCCCCGGGAGGTCAAGGCCCCCCGCAAGTGCCGAAAGGCGAAGACCATGCCCGACAAGCGCATCCAGAAGATCCTGCAGGCTGCCGAGGCGATGGGCCAGGGCGCCTTCTTCGTCGAGGTTCCGGTCGGCGAGGATGAAATCGGACGCCTGGGCTATGCCGTCCGGAGCCTGGGCACCCTGCTCGAACAGCGTCACCGCGAACTGCGCATCCTGACCCAGATCACCGAGAAGATCAATGCCGGCCTGGTCCTGGACGAGATCCTGGAATCGGTCTACGAGTCCTTCCGGCCCATCATCCCCTACCACCGGATCGGCCTGGCCCTGCTCGAGGACGAGGACCAGGTCGTCCGGGCCCGATGGGCCCGCTCGGACTTCTCGGAGCTGCGCCTGGGCGGCGACTTCAGCCTTCCCCTGGCCCAGACCAGCCTGGCCCGGGTCCTGGCCTCAGGAGAGCCGCGAATCCTCAACGATCTCGAGGAGTACCTCCAGGAGCATCCGAACTCGAACTCCACCCGCCTGCTCCTGGAGGAGGGGATGCTCTCCTCGCTGACGTGCCCCTTGATCGCGATGGGCCGCCCCATCGGCTTCATGTTCTTCACCTGCCGCTATACCAACGCCTACGAGGCGGTCCACGTGGACATCTTCCGCGAGATCGCCGGCCAGCTCTCCGTCATCGTCGAGAAGAGCCGCCTGTACGAACGCCTCCTGACCTTGAACGAAGAGAAGAACCGCCTCCTGGGGGTCGCCGCCCACGACCTCCGCAACCCCATCGGCGTGGCCCAGGGATACCTGCGCCTGGTCCTGGCCGGGACGGTCGGGCCGGTGAACCAGGCCCAACGCATGCTGCTCGAGAGGGTCGAGAGGTCCTGCCAGAGGATGCTGAACCTGGTCAACGACCTGCTGGACGTCAGCGCCATCGAGGCTGGAAGGCTGAGCCTGGAACTCGAGGAGATCGAGTTGGAACCCTTCCTGGCCGAAGTCCTCGAGACCAGTTCCCTCCTGGCCGCCGAGAAGTCCATCACCCTGGTCACCGAGGTCTCCAGACCACTGCCCCGGGTCCGACTGGATCGCCGCCGCTTCGACCAGGTCCTGCACAACCTGCTGACCAACGCGGTCAAGTTCTCTCATCCCGGCACCACCATCACCCTGGGAGCGCGCGCAGAACCCAGAGCGGTCGAGATCTTCGTGAGGGACCAGGGCCAGGGCATCCGGAGCGAGGAGCTCGGGCGGATCTTCAAGGCCTTCGCGAGGGGCAGCACCCGTCCCACCGGCGGCGAGACCAGCACCGGACTGGGGCTGGCCATCTCGCGCAGGATTGTCGAGGCCCACGGGGGCAACATCGCGGTCCAGAGCCACCCGGGACAGGGCGCCTGCTTCACCGTGACCCTTCCGCTCTGTGCCGCAGATTCTTCCCGGACCTGAGATGGGCAACCCGCTGGCCCGCCCCCCGGGTCTTGAGGCCTGGCTGCGGGCCAGGGCGGGAAGGAGGGCCGGCGACCCCTCCCGGGCCTGGGCCTGGGCGCGTCAAGCCCTGGCGCAGGTGGGCTCCCCGCCGGAGGAAGAGCTCTTCAGAAGGGGATACCGGATCCGGTTGGAGACCCTGAGCGTCCCGGGAGCCCTGGTCCGAGGCCGGGTCCTGATCGAGCAGCGGCTGGTGCTCCTGGATCCCGAAGGGCTCGAGGATCTCTCCGAACGCCTCCGGCGGCGCGGGCTCTCCGGAGAGGCCCGGGAGAGGATCCTCGCACATGAGCTCTTCCACGTCCTGGAGCCCGAATGCCCCGAGGACCTGGCCGAGCTCTCGGCCCACCTCTTTGCCGGTCGACTCCTGAACCTGGAGGAGTTCCCAGGGGCCTTGGATCTGGAGGATTCCAGACCCTAACCCTCGGTCTGCCCCTGGAGCAGGGCCTGGAGGACCTCGGCTTCGAAGCCCGGCAGGCAGCGGAAGACCTGCACCTGCATGACCTGATGATAGATCTGGATCTGCAGCTCTTGGGGCCTTCCTGAAAGCCCCAGGCTTGCGGGGAAATCCTTGGAGATCTCCGACCAGGCACACAGGACCAGGAACTCCACCTCCGGCGGACGCAGACGCAATCCATGGCGCGCCATGAAGGCCCGTTTGCGGTCGCGGAGCAGATTGGCCAGGAATCCGCTCCCATCCGGGGGATCATCGACCCAGAGGACGGCCGTCCGGGCGCCTTGAGGAATCACGTCCAGGATATCCGACTCAAAGGTCGGGGACTCGGCCACCGGCACCTGGGCCAGATCGAAGAGGAAGGCCGGAGCCTCCACCCGGTTCACGGGACCCACGAACTCATTGGAGAGCGGAAAGACCTGCAACCCGCAGCGTCCGGCCAGCTCCCGGACGGATGGCTTCCATCCGGAAACCTGCAGGATCCCGGCCACCAGCATGAAGGCCACGCAGACCCCGAAGCTCCACCGCCAGCGTGCGGCCCAGAGGAAGGCCAGGATCACCAGCACGGGGGCGGTCGAGGACAGATAACGGACATCCGGCACCAGCAGCACGAAGTGCGCCAGCAGGATTGTCGCGGAAGCCGCGATGAGCAGCAGGCGGGTCGAAGCCATCTCACGCCAGGTCGCCAGCATCACGGTCCCCAGGGCCAACCAGGCCAACCCTCCCCAGTAGAAGCTGCCTGTGACCCAGAGCGAGAGGAGCTGCGCCCGGGCGGTCCCCAGCAACCAGGTCCCGGCATCCAGGTCGAGCGGAGCCGAGAAGACCTGCAACTCGATCAGGGGCTCCCAGAAGACCATGTTCGCGAAGTACCAGGGCGCACAGACCAGGCCACAGGTCGAAGCGAGCAGCAAAAGCCCGACTCCCGAACTGGACTCTCCCCTCCGGCTCAGGGCCAGGGCCACCAGCACCCCCAGGAGGAAGAGCGCCTCTGCGGCCAGGACCAACGGGTCCCAGAGACCCAGCCCTCCCGAGACGCGGACCTCCAGCAGGCCCCACCAGCTCAGCAAGACCACCATGGCGAGCTGGAAGACGACCATCAGGAGGGCCAGGAGCGAACGCGAGGACCGGAAGAGGCCCGGCAAGGCCATGATCAGCACGACGGGAAGGGTCAGGAGCAGGACGGAGTACTTCACCAGCATCCCGATCCCGAAAGCCACGCCGATTCCAGCACAGACCCTGCGCCGGGTCAGTCCCCGGGAGTCCAGCAACAAGGTCATGCACAAGGCCAGGATGAACATCTGTCCGGGCGCCATGCTGTAGATCCGGGTGAACTGGGAGGGCCAGACGCTGGTGGCGATCCCCAGGGCAAGCAGGATGGCCCCACGCCATCCCGCCAGTTGCCAGCCGAGCCGGCCCATGGCGAAGATCAGGCCGGCGACGAACCCGACCTGTGCCAGCCGGGCCACCTGGACATCGGCTCCGAAGAGGTTCATGAAGAACCCGGACAACATGAAGGTAAGGGGCGGATAGTCCTGGGTCCTGGGGAAGCGGGGCAGCGGCGCTTCCCCGCCCTGAACCACCGACTCCTGCACCTGCGCCAGGACCCGGCTGCACTTGAAGGCATTCGTCAGGAAGTTCGCAGAATGCTGGTCGGGAAAACTCATCCCGTCGTGGCTCTCCCAGCCGAGATGCGACCAGAAGAACCCGGCTGTCAGAAGGGCCAGGAAGTAGACCAGGTTCCTGGGCAAGGCTGCTCCCTCCGGAAATCCACGGTTCGTCACCCCGGCCGGAAAGACCCGCTCGCCCGGCCAGCCCCCGCACGAATCGCTCCATTATAGCAGGACTCGTCGAGGCCGGGCGAGAGCCTTCCAGGCTCCTCGATGCACGCCTTCCTTGCATCCAGACCCGCCTCGACGCCCTCGGTCCTCACGCCAGGCGGCGGATCGAGGAGGCTCCTGAATCCACCCTCGGGGGGTTCCCGGACAGGAGGCCTCGGCACGGGTCGAGAAGCGCTCGGGACGACCGCCCCTCAGAGAAGGACCCCCACCTTGTCCGCTCGGAATCTTCGAGTCCTCCTGTTGCTCGGCCTGGCCCTCTTGTTCCTGTTCCAGGTCCTCAGGACCACCCCGGCCGACCTCCTCTTCCATCTGGCCGACCGGGCGGGCCTCCGCCTGGATCCTCCTCGGGCCCAGACCCTGAACTCCAGCTACTCCCGCGCTCCGAGCCTGCCCGAAGGATGGTTCACTCCGGGCCAGGAGGCCTCGATCGTCCTGTCCAGCGAGGGTTTCGACCAGGCCGGAGGCCCCTTGGACTTCCTGTTCCCGGGCAACCTCACCAGCGATGGACGGAACCTGGTCCTGGCCGACACGCGAAACCACCGCGTCCTGATCTGGAACCGCGCCCCCCAGGGGAACCTCCCTCCCGACCTGGTCCTGGGCCAGAAGGACTTCCGGGGGAATACCCCGGGAACCGCCCTGGATCAGATGAACTGGCCGGTCGGCGTGGCCACGGACGGGACCTGCCTGGTGGTGGCCGACTGCTGGAATGACCGCCTGCTGGTCTGGAAGCGCATGCCGACCCGGAGCGGCAGTCCGGCCGATTTCGAGATCCGCGCCCTGAAGGAAGGCGAACCGGCAGTCCGCATGCCCTACTCCGCGTGGACCGACGGCAGGGACCTCGTCGTCGCCAATCGCGGGGCCGGAAACCTCTTGATCTGGCATGGCCTGCCTGGAGAGGACCGCCCTCCGGATGTCGTCTTCAATGGAGACGGGGCTCTGGGGAGTCCGAGGTACGTCACCAGCGACGGAAGCCGGATGGTCGTGGCCAGCTACGACGCCTTCGGAAATGGACCGGAGCACGCCACCTTCTTCTGGTCGGCGATCCCCCGAACGGGTGCCGACGGGTACGACTTCTTCATGCAGAAGCCATCCTGGCTCAAGGGGCTCTCTCGGCACAGCAGCGCCCTGCTCCGGGGAGCCTTCGGACCCCAGGGCAGGTTCCTGGCCCTGAGCGAGGAGGGGCTTGTCTACGGGTGGAGCGCCCTCCCCTCCCAGCCGGAACAGGCTCCGGACCTCTTTGCCGGCCTGGACGGGCTCAAGCACCAGGCCGGCGACACCTCGGGACTGCTCTATGTCGGTTCAACCCTGTACCTCTCCTTGATGAACGGGAACCGGGTCCTCGGATTCCAGAGCCTGGACTCGGTCCGCCGGGAGACAGCCGACTTCGCGATCGGAGCCCGCAGCCCGCAGGCCTCGCCCCGCGAGGAACGCTTCATCCTGGTCAATCCCAACCCCGTCAGCGATGGGAGGCACCTCTTCGTGACCTCGGACTTCGACCAGAAGATGTTCGTCTTCCGGGATCTTCCAGATCAGACGGCAGCCCGGCCGGATTTCGTATACCGCTTTGCAGAGGGCCCCTGGGATACGGACCTGAAGGGAGGAAGGCTGGTCGCCGCGGGAGGAGATCGCCTGTGGGTCTGGCGCCGATTGCCCCTCAACGGCGAGCTTCCCGACCGCGAATTCCGCGGGCGGATCGGGAGCGTCCGCTTCCAGGACGCCAAGGGAGTCGCCTTGGACTCGCAGGGTCGGCTCTACCTGGCCGATGAGCAGGCCGGCCGAATCTGGGTCTTCGCCAGTTCCGAGCCCGGATTCTTCGAAGAGCCCGTGGCCACCCTGGAGGTGTCCCATCCGCGCCGGCTCTCGGTTTCGGAAGAGTACCTGGCGGTGGTCGTCCAGAGCGGCTATGAGCTGGGCCACCTCCCCCGGGCGCAGCTCTTCAGGCTTGAGGATCTGGGTCGGCCGACCCCGTTCTCGGGAATCCGTTCGGTGACCTCCGAAGAGACGCCCGAGGAGCACGTCCTCCAGAACCCCCAGGACATCCTCCTGGCGGGCCGGCGCCTCTTCCTGACCAACACCTTCGGCCACAACGTCCTGATCTGGGAGGATGTCTCCAGGGCCCTGGCGGGCCAGGCCGCCGATCTGATCCTGGGCCAGGAGGACCCCTCGGCCCCCCCCCTGGCCGGCCGGAGCGGCCTGGTGATGCCTGGGGCGCTGGCCTTCGACGGATCCCACCTTTGGGTGGGCGAATTCAAGTTCTCGCAGCGCCTGATGCGTTTTGATGTGCAGCCCCGAAAAGGGGCTCGCTCATCCGGACTCCCCTGAGGGGGAGGGAGACATCCTGACACCGAGGGACTCCTGGCCGGCCAGGGCTCGCAACTCCCGAGCCACCTGGGCCGCAGCCTCGGGGCGTGAAGTCCTCAGATGCATCTCGGAACGCCCCAACCCCCAGACCAGTTCGCCCACCTCCAACAAGGGCAGCACAGGGTTCTTCCCAAACTTCGGATCGGGCCTTCCCTGGCGCGTCACATGCAGGTGGCGTTGCCCCTTTTGAGGAGAATCCCTCGGAAGCGACCCCGGGAAGACCATCTCGAGGGTTCCCGAACGATTGTGCCAGGCCTCGTAGGGTCCGAATGAGACCACCCCGCGCCTCCAGGCCAGGATCCCTCCAGGCAGAAGGTAGTACCTCCCCTTGGGCGAGGAGATCCGCAATCCCGGAGGCGCCGAAGCCACCCGACCCACGTCCGCAGAGCGCAGGGCGCACGGAGTCCCCGCGGAACCCGGAACCTCGGAGAGGACCATCCAGACCTTCTGGCAGGCCTCCAAGGTCTCGGCAATCTTCTGGATGGCCGCAAACCGGGCCGCAATCTCGGGGCGCTCCTGGTTGAACCAGATCCGGAGGCTCCGAGCCTTTCGGGACGAGACAGCCAGCCAGGGAATCCCCAGGGCTCCCAGGAGGAGCAGGGCCAAGCCCGCCCCGGTCCAGCCCATGGCCAGGGCCAGGGCCACCAGGGCCACCACCAGGATCAGGACGGGGAGCGTGGGATCCCTTCGCAACAGGACCCGCGCGAAGAGGTCTTCGACCTCCTCGGCTCGCAACGGGTGAAAGAAACCCGGTCCCCTGGTCGAGTCCGGAACGAAGTATTGGAACCCCCGGCCATCGTGATCGACCAGCAGTTCAAAACCCCGCTTCGGGAAACGGGGTGGGGGAAGGCCCGAGGCGCGGGGATCACTGCTCATGGCAAGCTCACACCTCCAAGGAGGATGACGTGCCTTCCCCACGCCCTCCGGATCAGGAGTTTCCTCCTCACAAGCCGGGCTCCTCCAGGCCAGGGCCAGGATCCTCCAGGCTGTAGACCACGGCCCTTTCGTCGGGACGCAGGCCGCGGCGGGTCAAGGGAGCCGAGAGGAACCGGTTGAGTTCCGAAAGCTCCAGGGGCATGATCGCCTCGAGGCGCAAGCCCGGGCGGTCCCGAGGGTCCTCGCCCAGAGGGCCTGCAACCGCCAGGGAACGACACGGGCTTCGACGATCCACCACCAGGTAGCGGATCCCGCGCTCCCGGCAGGCTGCCAGGAGCGATTCCAGGGAAGACTCCTGTTCGGGCGAGGGGCGCCACCAGGCGGTCCCGGCGTAATAGGGGGGAGCGTGATCCCAGGCGCAGATCGGCTCGCCAGGAAGCCTCTTCGCCTTCAGCCACTCTCCGGCCGCCCGATCCTCGGCCCGATCGGTCCAAGGGGGGACGAAATGAGGCATCATGGGGGCCGAGACGCCCTGGAAGAGGAACCAGGCCAGCACCAGGGCCAGACCCCCTGCGCCGATCCAACGGCTCTGCAGGTGCCGACCAAGACACCAGGCCCATTGGGCGCCCAACAAGGCCAGGAAGGGGATCAGGGCGGTGGCCTTGCGGCCGGGATCCGGGAAGATCGCCAGGACCGGAAGGGCCACCAGCATCGCGACCAGGAACTTCAGCCCACGGGAGTCTTCAGGCTTGCGGGGCAGCAACAAGAGCAGCAGGCCCGGCGCCAGCAGGGGGAGGACCAGCGTGGTGCCGGTGCGGGTCAGGCTCAGGAGGGAGACCGTCATCCGAGGCACGCGGCGCGGCTGCTCCACGAAAAGATCCGAACCCAGGAGCAGGGCCAGGGCCGTCCCGCAGAAGGCGGCGCATGCCAGCAGGGCCTGCCGCCAGCCGCGGGTCCGGGCCAGTTCCAGCAGGAGGACGAGGGTCAGGATCCCCAGGTAGATCCGCCCCTCGCGCCGGGCCAGACAGGCGGCCGCCACGGCCAATCCTGCCAAGGTCGATTGCGCCAGCCTCTGTGAGTCGGTCGCCTGAAGGGCCCTCCAGGTCTGCCAGCACGCGGCGACCAGCAAGACGTGGTAGAGCGGTTCGGTCATGACCCGGCTGCCCAGATCGAGGTTCAGGGGATAGAGCGAAACCACCAGGGCCGCAGCCAATCCCGGAGTCCAGGAGCCCAGACAGGCCCGTCCGAACCCGGCCACGACGGGGACCATCAGGGCGCCGGCCAGGACACTGATCCACCGGCCAGCCCACTCCCAGTCCCCGACCAGGAACTGCACGCCAGCCAGCAGGAAGGGGAAGAGAACCGGTTGAGCCAGGGGCACCCCTCCCGGACCCGCCCCCACCAGCTCCTGGGCCATCCGGACGTAGACGAACTCGTCGCCCTCCATGCTGGTGTGCGCCAGGGCTCCCAACAGGCGCAAGCCCAGGGCCAGCAGGGTGAGGGCCGCCAGCAGGAGTCCCGGGGCCCTCTCCTCCGGCGGGCTCCCGTGCTCCCCCTTCCCCGTCATGGACACCCGAGCCCTCGGCAACCTGCGCCCTCCAGGCGGGGTCTTACCAGACAAGGACAAACAGGAAGGAGAACTGCGATGGAGCTGGTCCACCTGCAGATCGCGCTGATCCTCCTGGCGGTCTTCCTGGCGATGGGCACCCGTTCTTAGGAGGCCGACTGCGCGGGATCTTCCTGGGGCTCGATCCGAGCCGGCTTCTCGCGCTCGCGACCGTACAGGCGCGACATCTCGGCCAGCCTCTCGGCCAGCCCGGGGCGGAGGTCCTCGGCCTGGAAGCGCCACTGCCAGTTCCCCTCGGCCCGCCCCGGAAGGTTCATCCGGCCCTCCGCCCCCACCTCGAGGAGATCCTGCAAGGGGACGATGGCGACCCTGGCCACCGAGCCGAAGACTCCCCGGATCATGGTCCAGGCCGCTTCCCGACCGTCCGTGGCGAAGTAGCGGCGGAAGTGATCCCGTTCCTGGGGAGTGCTGCTGGATTCATACCATCCCCTCGAGGTGTCATTGTCGTGGGTTCCGCTGTAGGCCACGAAGGGTTCGGTGTAGTTGTGCGGCAAGAACAGGTTGTCCGCCCGTCCTCCGAAGCCGAATTGAAGGACCTTCATGCCGGGAAGGCCGAACTCGTCCCGCAGATCCAGGACGTCCTGGGTGATATCTCCCAGATCCTCGGCCACGATGGGCAGGTCGGCGCCCAGCTCCGACTGCAGGGTCCGGAAGAAATCGGCACCCGGGCCCTGGACCCAGCGCCCTTGGACGGCGGTCTCCGCCTCTGCCGGAACCTCCCAATAGGCGGCAAAGCCCCGGAAGTGGTCGATCCGCACCAGATCGTGTCGGGCCAGCGCCGAGCGCAGGCGGTCGATCCACCAGCGGTAGCCGGTCTGACGCATGCGGTCCCAGCGATACAGCGGGTTGCCCCAAAGCTGACCGGTGGCCGAGAAGTAATCCGGCGGGACGCCGGCCACAACGGTCGGCTGATTGTGCTGGTCGAAATGGAAGAGCCCGGTCTGGGTCCAGGCGTCGGCCGAGTCCATGGCCACGAAGATCGGCAGGTCGCCCATGATGCGAATCCCGCGCTGATTGGCATAGGCCCTCAGGTCCTTCCACTGCCGGTCGAAGACCCACTGCATGAAGCGATGGGCGTGCAGCGCCTGGGCGTGTCGGGAACGAGCCTCTTCCAAGGCCTCCGCCTGCCTCAGCCGCAAGGCCTCGGGCCAATGGTTCCAGGCCTGGGAATCGAAGGCATCCTTGAGGGCCATGAAGAGGGCATAATCCTCAAGCCACCAGGCCTCATCCCGACAGAAGGCCTGGAACTCCGAAGCCAGCGGGTTCCCTTCCGCGGAGGCCTCGAAGCGGGCCGCGGCCTTCTTCAGGAGCGGAAGCTTCCAGTGGAAGAGCCCGCCGAAGTCGACCTGGCCGCCCGGGAAGGGCCTCGCCCCGGCCAGGTCCGATTCCTCCAGAAGACCGTCCCGAACCATGCGGATCAGACCGATCAGGTACGGGTTCCCCGCATGGGTGCTGAAGCTCTGGTAGGGGCTGTCCCCATAGCTGGTCGGCCCCAGGGGGAGGACCTGCCAGACCGTCTGCTGGGAGGCTTCCAGAAAGTCGATCCAATCGTAGGCCTCCTGATCGAAACTCCCGACTCCGAACCGCCCCGGAAGGGAAGTCGGATGGAGCAGGACCCCGCTGCAGCGTTCCAGGTTCACGGCTGGCACCTCCTGGCTCGGTCCGCCCGAGGGCGGCCGGTCTCGGCGCGGGCCATTTGCCGCCGACCGGGCTCTTTCCTACCCGGAAGGCCGGGGATTCCAACGCCCCCTGTGGACCACCTCGGCTGCGGGCCGGGCGCCCCGAGCCTCCGAGCGCGTCCGACGGACCCGCCCGGGATTTCCCAGGGTGACCACCCCCAGGACCTGGACCTCGGGGGGGATGCCCAGCAGCCCCTCCACTCCTCCCAGGCGGTGCCCCCCCAGGAACCCCGCGGCCAGGCCTTCGTCGATCGCCGCCAGCAGGATCAGCATCAGGGTGCAGCCGGCGTCCAGGTACCAGTAGGGCACCGGCCCGGCCATCGCCCGGGCAGCAGACCGGAGCTTGTCGGCCTCCCGATAACGCTGGCGATAATCCTCCTCACGGCAGCACAAGACCAGGTGGACCGGAGCCCGCGAGAGCCAGGGGTCCAGTCCACGGGCCACGTGCTCGGACTCACCGGCAAGCTCGGCGATCCGCCGGCGCATGGCGGGATCGGTCACCACAACCAGGTGCTGGCCCTGCGCGTTGCCGGCACTGGGAGCCCGAAGCGCCACCGCCAGGATCCTCTCAAGGACGTCCGGCGGCAGCGGTTCCGGCTGATAGTGACGGACCATGCGGCGGCGGCGGACGACCTCCCGGAACTCCAAGAGACTCTCCTCAGCGCCCGGCCGGAGGCTGCTGCATCCGGCGCAGTTCCTCATCCGAGAAGCCCGCGGGCTCGAGGCCCAACTCGCGCATCCGGGTCACCGGGTAGTTGTCCCCCGGCTCGATCGTCAACCAGAGCCGGAGGGCGTGCACCTCATCCCGGAGGTTGCCGGCACGATTCTGGGAATGCGCCAGGAGCCGCACCGCATTCAGGGAGTCCAGGTGGTCCCCGGCCAGTTGCAGGGCCCGGCCCGCAGCCGGCGCGGCCTCTTCGTAGCGCTTGAGCTCGAAGAGCAGGAAGGCCTGGGTCAGGTAGAGCCGCACCGAGTCGGGATTGTGGCGCAATCCTTCGTCGAGGAAGCCCAGGCCCTCCTCAGGCCGGTCAAGGTTCAGGACCAGGTCGAAGGACGCGACCTCGTAGGCCTCCTCCATCTTGGGGTCCAGGAGGGTGGAAATCCGGTAGATCGGCAGGATGTCGGGAGTCTCCCGCCAGGAGATCCCCTGGCTCTCCATCACGTGGAAGTACAGATCCCCGCGAACATAGACCATCCGCGCCGCGAAGGTCCGCAGTTCACCGAGGAGGTCCAGGAACACGTCGATCTGGGTCCGCCCTTCCAGGGGAGGGCGGAAGAGACGGTCATGCCAGTCCGGAAGCCGAAGGTTGGCCATGGCCAGGAGCGCCAGCAGGACCAGCACCGTCGCAGCGCGCCAGTTCCTCATCGCCACCAGCGCCTCCAGAGCCAGGCCAGCAGGGCGGCATCCACCAGGGCGAGGAACCCGGCCTGCAAGGCCAGCCGTCCGGGTTGCGTGGGGTCCCTCCAGGGCGCCTCGAAATAGGCCTTGATCGCGTACAGTTGCAGCGGCAGATGGGAGTGCGTGTCCTCCCCATCGCCGTGTCCCTCAGATTCCGAGGCCCCGTGGTCGTGCTCGCAGGCTCCGGCCTCCGAGGCCCCATGCTCGTGCCCATGGTCCGGAGAACCTTCCTGGGCCCACGCGACCGGAGCCCAGACCAGCACCCCGAGGAGGGCCAGGAGCAGGAAGACCCGCACGGTGCTCACAGATCCCGCCTTTCGAAGCTCCAGTCCGCCAGCAGCAGGAAGAATCCCATCCAGGCCAGCCCGTAGGCGAACGCCGCCAGGAGATAGGAGCCGGGCACGATTTCTCCGTGCACGATGGGATCCTTGAGATGCAGGACATCGAAGTGGGGCAGGAAGAGCCGGAGGGCCCGAACCAGCATCCCCTGCACCTGCATGTTGCCGGAGGAGAGGAAGAAATTGATGAAGGTCTGGGGGATCCCGCCGAGGATGTACAGGAAACATCCCAGGACTCCCGCCAGGGCCGGGCTGCAGAAGGTCGAGGCGAAAAGACAGAAGGCTCCCAGGATCCCGGCCTCCAGAACCGACAAGGCCACGGGGATCAGCACCGCCGGATCGGCATGCGTTCCGAGCACGGCCAGCGAAGTCAGCAAGGCCAGCCCCAGCACCGCCATGCTCAGGCTCATCACGATCAGATACCCCAGGAACTTGCCCAGCAGGTACTGCATCCGGGAGATGGGACGCGCCAGCACAGGGTGCAGGGTGCGATGCTCGAGATCGCCCGGAAGGGCCGTAGAGCCCAGGAAGAGGGCCATTCCCACGGCATACAGGCTCAGCAGGGTCAGACCGACATCCTTGGTGACCCGATCGAAACCGGTCATCCCGAAGGCGTTGAAAAGGGTGGGCAGGACCAGCATCAACGCGGCCAGGAAGAGCGTGATCAGGTGCAACTGCCGACGCACCGACTCGGTGATGTAGAGGCGGGCCAGGACCAGGATGGCGTTCATCGCTCCTCCACCTCTCCGGCATCGCGGGTGATCTCGAAGAAAGCCTGCTCGAGAGTGCGCCGGGCCACCTGCAGCCCGACCAGGTGGGCCCCGGCCCCTCGAAGCCGGTCCACCAGGGTATCTGACTCCTCCCGCGAGACCCGGACGACCCGGTCGGATTCCTGCTCGAGGACCTCGTGCCCGGGGATTTCAGCGGGACCACCCCGGAAGCGGATCTCGATCCCCGCCGAATCCTCCAGCAGTTCGCGCAGGTTTCCGCAGCGGAGCATCCGGCCCCGATGCAGGATGCCGATCTGGTCGCAGATCAACTCGACGTCCGTCAACTGGTGACTGGAGAAGAAGATCGTGATCCCCTGGGCCTTCAGGCGCAGGATGATGTCCTTGACGTCAAGCTGGGCCAAGGGGTCCAGGCCCGAGGTCGGCTCGTCCAGGATCAACAGGGGCGGCCTGCCGATCAGGGCCTGGGCAATCCCGAAGCGCTGCCGCATTCCCTTGGAGAGTTCGCGCAACCGGGTCCGAGAGCGGTCCTCCAGGCGGACGACTTCCAAGGCCTCCTGGCAACGCACCTTCCGCTCTCCCGGCAAGACCCCGGCCAGGCGCGCGTGAACCTCCAGGAGTTCGCCGACGGCCATGAACTCGTGGTACACGGCGGTCTCGGGCAGATAGCCCAGGTGACGGCGGGCGGCGGGGGTGCCACAGGGCTCCCCGAAGAGCCTGGCCTGGCCGGAGGTCGAACGGACCAGGCCGACCAGGATCTTGATCATGGTCGACTTGCCTGCCCCATTGGGCCCGATGAAGCCGAAGATGTCTCCTTCCCGGACTTGAAGGTCCAATCCCTCCAAGGCCAGGAGGTCGGGCTCTCGCCGACGACGGTAGACTTTCCGCAGGTCGCAGGTCTCGATCGCGTTTCTCATGGTTGCGCCCCGAATTTACACGCCATCTGCTGGATCCCCTGCCGAAGGCCGGGGCGGTCACCCCCGCTTCCAGAGCCATGAGGGGAAGGGCAGGGTTCCCTCCCGAAGGACTCGAATCCGGGGCCGACTTCCCCGACGAGGCCCCGAACATGCCTGGCCGTTTGTTGCGACCTTTCCACCCTGCCCCTGCGCAGCCTGCCTCCTACAAGACTCCAGAAGAGATGCGCGGCCTTTTCCGCTACTGGCGGACGCGGCAGCTCTACACCACCTTCATCGGCTACGCCATCTTCTATTTTGTCCGCAAGAACATCCCCCTGGCCCTTCCCCTCATGGAACGGGACCTGGGCCTGGCCAAGGCCGACCTGGGCAAAATCCTGACCCTGCACGACATCGTCTACGGGATCTCGAAGTTCCTCAACGGCTTCCTGGGGGATCGCTGCAACGCCCGCTACTTCATGGCCCTGGGCCTGCTCCTGTCGGCGGCCGCCAACGTGGCCTTCGGGATGAACTCGGCCCTGGGGGTCCTGATCGTCTGCTGGGTCCTCAACGGCTGGTTCCAGGGCATGGGCTTTCCGCCCTGTGCGCGCGTCCTTTCCCACTGGTTCAGCCCTCGGGAACGGGGGACCTTCTGGGGCCTGTGGAACACCTCCCACCAGTTCGGACTGGCGGTGATCCTGGTCCTGGCCGGATATCTGGGGGAATGGTACGGCTGGCGCTGGATCTTCTACGTGCCGGCCGCCATCGCTGCGGCGGTGGCCTTGCTGCTGGTCGAGCGCCTGCGCGACACCCCGGCCTCGCTGGGTCTTCCTCCGGTGGAGGCCTTCCATGGCGAAGTCCCCTCCCAGGCCGAGGCGGCCAACCCCCAATCCACCGAGAACCAGAGCCTGCGCGAGTTCTGGAGGTTCCTGGTACGCTCGGTCTTCAGCAACCCCTTCATCTGGGGCGCCTGCCTGTCGAACTTCTTCATCTACGTGGTCCGCTACGGCTTCGTGAACTGGGCCCCCAGTTATCTTCAGGAACGCCAGGTCTCGCTGGCCGGAGCCGGATGGATGATGGCGGGCTTCGAACTGGCCGGCCTGGTCGGGTCCCTGGTGGCCGGCTGGCTGACCGACCGCTTCTTCGGTGGCCGGCGCTCCCCGGTCTGCTTTGCCTACATGGCAGCCGCCACGGCCTGCATCGCACTCTTCTGGAAGCTTCCCGACGGGCACCCCTGGGCCTACGCCGTGGTCCTGCTGGCCGTCGGCTTCTTGATCTACGGCCCGCAGTTCCTGGTGGCGGTCTTCACGGCCGACCTGGCCACCCGCAAGGCTGCCGCCACGGCCATCGGGATGACCGGTTTCTTCGGATACCTCAGCGGAGTCCTCTCCGGATGGGGCCTGGGACACCTGGTCGACCAGCACGGCTGGGACGGGGCCTTCCAGGTGCTGATCGCCTGCTCCGTCATGGCCGCCCTCCCCTGGGTCTTCATGTGGAGGATCTCGGCCGAACACGCCCCCAAGGAGGATGGACCCGCCTCCTGAAAGGAGGTCGGAACCCGATCGGGCGCCGAAAGGAATCCCATGCCTGAACTGATCGTCGTCGGAGACCGAGTCCTGATCGAGCCCCTGGAGGGAGAGCAGCAGACCGAATCGGGACTGATCCTGCCGGCCACGGCCACCGAGCGGGACAAGGTCCGCAATGGCCGCGTCCTGAAGGTGGGCCCCGGCTACCTGGTTCCAAATCCCGAGTATTCCGAGGCCGAGCCCTGGAAACAACCCCGCCAGGCCAATCGCTATCTCCCCCTGCAGGCCGAGCCGGGCGATCAGGCCTTCTTCCTGAGGAACCAATCCATCGAGATCACCTGGCAGGGCAAGAACCTGCTGATCGTGCCCCACAGCGCGATCCTGGTCCTGCTGCGCCCGGAGCCCAGCGATGTCCTGAGCAAGATCGACAAGCTCCTGGGAAACTGAGCGAGGAGCGCATGTCCAGCCTTCCCGTCCTCTTCGAGGCAGGCGAGACCCTCAAGTCCCTGATCCACCAGTTCACGGATCCCTATGCCTTCCTGCGCGAACTGGTCCAGAACTCGCTGGACGCAGGGAGCAGCCGGGTGGAGGTCCGCATCGAGCATCACCCCCCCGATGGGGAGGGGGAGAAGGGCATGGCGATCTTCTCGGTGGAGGACACCGGGGAGGGGATGAACCAGGAGATCCTGGACACCCAGTTGACGCGGCTCTTCTCCTCCTCAAAGGAAGGGGACCTGACCAAGATCGGCAAGTTCGGGATCGGCTTCGTCTCGGTCTTTGCGCTGGATCCGGCCTGCGTCGTGGTGGACACCGGTCGGGACGGCGAGTCATGGCGGGTCGTCTTCCACCCGGACCATCACTTCGAGCGGATTCGCCTGGACCTGCCCGTGGACGGCACCTCGGTCCGGGTCTACAAGCCGGCCACGGCCGAGGAATTCCAGAAGATGCGCCAGCGAGGCCAGGAGACGGTCACCTACTGGTGCAAGCACTGTGATGCCGACATCCTCTATGACGGGGTCCGGATCAACCAGCCCTTCGAGTTGCCAGCGCCCCGCTCCCTGAACTGGTCGGTTCCGGGAACCGAGATCGTCCTGGCCCCCAGCTCCGAGGCCTCCCCCTTCTTCGGCTTCTACAACCGGGGCCTGACCCTCTCGGAAGGCCACCAGGAGTTCCTGCCCGGAATCCAGTTCAAGTTGAAGTCACGCTACCTGGAGCACACCCTGACCCGCGACCAGGTGCTGCACGACGAGAACTACGAAAAGGCCATGGCCCTGTTGCGCGCCGCCGTGGACGGACCGCTGCGCGACAAGCTGTTCGAAGAGGCCGGAGTCTCGGCCCCCGACGAACTGATGGGTGCCCTGGTCCCCCGCCTTCCCGGGCTTTCCCGGGCCTGGGAGGCCAAACCGATCTTCCCGGCCCTGCACGCCCCCCCCCTGTCGGTCCAGGAATTGCGCTCCGCCGCGAGGGGGCTGGAGGAATTCCTCTGGGACGACACCCCCTCGCCCGCCAGCCAGGAACTGGCCCTCCGGGCCGGCCCGATCCTGGAATGGGAGGGCCCCGAACGAGCCCCGGGTCGGGGGAGCCTGATCGCCGCGCTGGTGGGCCGTTCCCGCCTGGTCCGGGTCTCGACCACCTGGATCCTCCCCCGACTGATTTCGGACATCTCCGAAGCCGGCGAGGCCCTGCTCGAAGGGGTGGGGCACCGACTGAAGCAGGCCGGCGCCCTCTGTCGGCGGGTCGTGGCTGCCCGCTTCCAGGAGCGCCCGGCTCGACCCCGAGAACCCTTCTTCCTGCTTCAAGAGGACCCCGGAACCCTGTTCCGGGTGCAGGCCCGGGTGACACGCCTGGAGTTGACCCGGACGCCGGGGACCCTGGTCCTGAACCTCGACCACCTCCTGCTCCGACGCCACTTCGACCTGGCCGAGCGCAACCCGGACCTGGCGGCCTGGCTCCTGGCCCGGCTGCTGATGCTGGAGGACGATTGGGGCCCGATCGGTGAGATCCGTCTCGTGGAAGCCGCCCTGGCCGACCGCTGAGAGGAGACCCGCACGCAGGCGCAGAAAAACCCGTCCCCACCCGGAAGGAGCCTGCCACGCCTTGGAACCCGTCCTGCGCAGCCTCAACTTCTGCGACGCCGTCGTGCCCGGCAGCCAGGGCAAGCTGACCTGCTACGGTCTTTTCACGGATCTCTGGTCGGATCGCTTCCCGGTCACCCACCCGCGCTTCTCGGTCCTGACCACCTGGAGCCAGGGGAAGGGCTTTCATGTCCAGGTGCTCAAGCTGCTGAACTCGTCGAAGACCATGCAGCTCAACCAGTCGCCAGAGATGTACTTCACCCTGAACGATCCCACCCAGTCCACCCACGTCCAGGTGGATGTGAACCAGGTCGTCTTTCCGGAACCCGGCGCCTATATCTTCCAGGTCTTCCTGGATGGCCGCCTGATGGCAGAGCACTCCCTCATCTGGAGACTTCGCGAGGCCGGTTCCGGTTCGTGAGGTTTCCCGGTACAAAGACGAAGCCCGGGCCTGGGGCCCGAGCACCTGGAACCGAACCTGAATCCCGAGGCTTCCTCTTAAAGGTCCAGAGGTTCGGAGGCCTTATGCACTCCTCCGGCCTGCATGCCGGGTTCCAGACCCGAGACCCCGTCCGGGCCGTACACCGCACCGGGCTGCAGCCCCGACGAGCCGGCTTCGAGAGCCTGCCCCTGGGCGCTCCAGGCGCCAAAGTTCACCGCCCCGCCGAAGCCGGAGCCTTCCGGGCCCTCGACCTCGTCGGACAACATGACGTGGTCCTGCTGGGAAGCGGCTTTCGGCGCGGTAGCCTCGGCAGACCGGGCCGATCCTCCCGAAGCGGAGAGCGGCGCAGCATGCGGAGCCCCCTGGCCGGCGCCAAGCTTCTCGATCTTCCCGAATTCGAATGGGTCCTTCATCGTACACTCCTCACCCGGACTCGGAGAATCCGGGGCTTGTCCTCATCCTAGAAGCCAGGATTGCCCGAGACAACCTCCAAGACTTAACAGCATGTTGCCGTTGTAAACAGATGATGAACAGGTTTTTCGAAACCTGGACAGGTGCCGAGACAAGCCGGGGCCCTGAACCCCGCATGCGCAGAAGCACAGATCCAGGGCTTCCGACCCGAACCCTCCCGATGCCCTCCGCCGGGGCTGCTTCATCCCCCGACTGGGATGGGGGCCTGGGCTGCCCGTGAAGGAGAAGACCCCCGGACAGACCTGTTCCCAGGTGCTGGTCTTCGGCATCCCCCTGGTGGACCTGGTCCTGATCCTGGCCCTGGCCGGCCTGACGAGCTGGGCCAACCTGACCTGGGCTGCCCGGAACGCCGCCCCTCCCCACTCGGACGCCAACACCCACGCCTGGCACTCCCTGGTCTTCCACGAGAGCCTCGACGACTCTCCAGGACCCCGGTCGACCCGATCCCTTGTCCGCTTCTTCAACTACCAGGGTCACTACCCGCCTCTGGCCTACCAGGTGGGCGAGCTGGGATGGATCGCGCTGGGACGCTCGGCCCTGGCCCTGGTCCTGGGGATGGCCCCCTTCCTCCTGTTGCTGGCCGTTTCCATGTACGGCCTGGGGCGACTGCTGGCGGGGCGGATGGCCGGCCTGCTGGCGGCGGTCATGACCTGCACGGCTCCGGTGGTCCTGGACCACTCTCGAATGCTCTTCCTGGATCTGGCCCTGACCGCCCTGGTGGCCTTCGGAACCTGGACCCTGCTGGCCAGCCATTCCTTCCAGGACCTTCGCTATTCCCGCGCCTGGGGGGTGGCCCTGGGGTTGGGAATGCTGACCAAGTGGACCTTCCTGGTCTTCCTGGCTGTGCCGCTGGGCGCCGCCGTCTGCGCGGCCTTCCGCGCTCGTCGCCCGGGGGACTCCGAGATCGCCCTGGGGATGCTGGCGCTGGCCCTGCTCCTGGCCCAAATCGCGCTCTTGTGCTTTCCCTTGCGCCCCGAGGGCCTGCTGGCCGTCTGGGCCCTGGCCCTCCTGGGCTGCGCGCTGGGGATCGTCCGACTCCGCCGGGACCTGGGCTCGGGCTCGGCCCTGGTGAATGCGGCCGAAGCCCTGATCCCGGCCTTGGCCCTGGCTGCCCCTTATTATGCCTGCAGCCAGGGCCTGGTGCTCGACAAGATCACCTATCAGGCCGGCGTCCAGGTGGAGCTGATCCGGACCCTGGGGCTCAACCTGCGCGAGCAGGCCCTCTGGCTCTATCTTTCAGCGCCCTGGTGGCCGCTGGGTCCGCTCCTGGGGCTGATCCGGCGCGAGACCCGTCCGATCACGCTGCAGCTTCTCGGCAGCCTGGCCCTGAGCACGCTCTTCGCCGCCCTGATTCCCCATGATCCCCGCTACCTGATGCCCAATCTGCCAGCTCTTGTGGCCCTCGGCATGATGGCCCTGCGAGGAGCCCCCGGGTTCGCGGCGACGGTCCTGAGCGTGGCGGTGGCCGTGGGGATTTTCCAGGCCACCTGCCACCTGGGGACGGCGCTCGGGAAGTGGCCCTCCTTGAACGATCGGCGCCAGATGAGCCTGGTGCAGCCGCCATGGCTCCCCCCTCTGCCGTTTCCCCCTCTCACCGGGGCCTACCCTGTCGAGGCCTTGCTGGAACGCATGACCTGGAACCAGACCGAGGCGCAGACCACGGTCTTCGTGGCAGCCTCTCCGACCGAGACCGCCAACTTCCAGGCCCGCTCCCTGGTCTTCTACGCCAGGCTGGAAGGGCACGGCCTCCGACTCTGGGAGTTGGGTCACGATTGGGGGAACGAGCCCCTCCCCTCACCAGGGCAGGTCCACAACTACCTGCTGGTCTACCGCCATCCGGATGCGCTTGAAGAGGACCGGGTCCGCAACCAGATCGAAGGCCCCATCACCCGCCAGGAACTGCTGGATCGGGCCCGCCAGGAGATGTCCTTTCCAAAGGGCCTCAGGACCCTGAAGACCTTCCGTTTCGGCCAGTCGACCGTCGTCGAGCTGCTGGAACCGGATCCATCCAGCCCTCGCCCTTCTCCCCGCCCCGCGGACGGGACGCCCGCGCTCCCGGAAGGCCAGCCGACCCGTTGAGTCCCGAAAGCCCTCGCCTGGCACCTGACGCGGCGACGCGGCAGGTCGGTTTACACCGGCCAGGGCCCGTGATATGATCGGCCCCGACCTGTGGCTGGGCTTGAGGTGTCCTCCCACCCGAGCGCGGCGGCAGGCGAACATGGCGCCGGGCCCCGTGCTCGGCGCAGCCCCATGAGAGGGGCGATGGAGGAACCCGATGACCCCCAAGCAAGACATCATCGCCAAGTACAAGATGCACGAGACCGACACCGGCTCGCCCGAGGTGCAGGTGGCCCTGCTGACCGAGCGGATCAACCACCTCACCGAGCACGTGAAGGTCCACAAGAAGGACCACCACACGCGGCGAGGCCTGCTGATGCTGGTCGGTCAGCGGCGCCGGCTTCTGAACTACCTGCAGAAGTCCGAGATCACCCGCTACCGCAAGCTGATCGAGAGCCTCGGCCTGCGCCGGTAGTTCCGGTGGACCAGCCAGCCGGGACGGGATTCCGAATGGCCGGTTGATCGGGGTGGAGGGATGGGAAGCCCGCGCTTCCCGTCCTTCCACTCCTTCTCGCATTTATCCGGGGCCCCGGTTCCCCGAGCGGCTCCCCAGACGGGTCGAGCCCCGCCGGGAACCCGAAAACCCAAAAGAGTTGAACAAAAAGAGAAGAAGCAAGACAAAGGAGAACAACTGGATGAGCCTGTTGACTGAAGCCCTCCAGAACGTGGAAAAGCACGTCGTCGAACGCGAAATCGGCGGCCAGATCATGCGCCTGGAGACGGGCGAGGTGGCCAAGCAGGCCGGCGGCTCGGTGGTGGTCACGGTCGGAGAGACCGTGGTCCTGGTGACCGCCAGCGCCAACGCCTCCCCCCGCGAAGGCATCGATTTCTTCCCTCTCACCGTGGACTACGAGGAGAGGATGTACGCCGCCGGAAAGATCCCGGGTGGCTGGATCAAGCGCGAGGGCCGTCCTCCCGAGAGGACCATCCTGACCAGCCGCCTGATCGACCGCCCCTGCCGCCCGCTCTTCCCCGAGGGATTCCGCAACGACGTCCACATCGTGGGACTGTGCACCTCGGTGGACGGCGAGAACAACCCCGACGTGCTGGCCCTGACGGGCGCCGGCGCGGCCCTGAGCCTCTCGGACATCCCCTTTGACGGCCCCGTGGCCGGGGTCCGGGTGGGCTACGTGGACGGCGAGTTCCTGATCAACCCCACCGAGAGCCAGATGGCCGAGAGCCAGATGAACCTGGTGGTGGCCGGCACCCGCCACAACCTGAACATGGTCGAGTGC
>JALHDH010000313.1 GCA_022839105.1 bacterium | reverse complement strand
GCCGAAACCTCGTTTGGAAAAAACGGGACGCTTGGACAATCGAAAAAAGTGATTTCTTTTTTTGACTATCCAGAAGATGCTATTTCCTTTGTCGAAGATCCGGAATAAGGCTATCAAGCATCTAGTCATGCAAAGAGGTCGGCTCGCTATGCTGCAGTTTGATTTCGGAAGTCTCAGATAGATTGTGGCTGCGCGCTCGAGGCTTAGAAAGTCGCATGCCTTTGAAGCTTGGTGCGAGGAAACCTTTTTATGATTTAGTGCATGATTGGAAATCGTAGGTGGGAGAAGAATGCGTAAGATGTGTTTGGCTATCTTGCTATGTGCTTTCTTGGTTGTTTGCGGCTTTGCTTTGGCTGCATCAAGTGTTCCGGAAAGGAACCAAGAGTCCGAGCAACGAATCGATTCGATGATGGTGAATCAGAGTTTCGGAAACATGACGGACGAGGACTATATTATTGCGTTAATGTACGCATATATTAACGATACTATAAATTCGAATTCGATTAATAATCGGACTCGACCTAATTTCAGTGCTGTAATGAATGAAGCTATATCCAAGTTTGGATATTATAGCGAAATTTATACTAGCGATAAGCTTGAAACAGAATTCCGTTCTCTAATGTCCGATTCAGGATCATCACGCTGCAATGGGCGTTATACAACGCCAGAACAGGGACGCATTGATTTGAGCATATATTGTCTATTCCATAATGATACAGAATGTAAGATGGTATATTCAAATTCTTATAGTACTGGCTTTAGCGACGATTTGAATGAAGCACGAGTTAGATACCAATCACGAATTGCTGAAGAAAAAGAATTAAAAGCAAAAAGAGAGAAAATAGAAGCTGATCGATTACTCAAACAACTGGAAAATGAAGCTCGACAGGCTGCATTGGATGCCCACTACAAAGCCCTCTATGAAAATACTACAAAAGAACTAAATAATCTAGCAAATGGATCTACCAATGTCACCTATGATCAATTGGCAGATGCTCTCCGATTAGTGAATAATTCGTCTAAGAGTTTGGTGTCGCCGTATAGCAATATGATGATGGTTCGCGAGGGAGACATTCTAGTGCAGATGAGCATGCTAAAAGGCAACCAAACAAACATCAGGAATATTGCCTTAGCATTCGATAGATACAATAGTGCATTAACAAATTTCACCTACAGCAATGATAGTTCGGATTACCAAAATGGCATATATCAGGATTTTGCAGACAAGTACATTGGGTTAATCGATGTGAAAAAGGGAATTGCAGAAGACAGACTAATGCATGAGATATATGCGCTGGGCAATGATCTGAGAGATGCACCCAATGCAGAGCAATTGCTCTCAGGTCGCATCGATAAAAAGTATGAGATCATGACCTATAATTTCACCGATCCGCTTATTAGAGCGTCTAGTGAACATCCCGGATATTTGGTCCAGGTTAATTTATCTGCATATAATGATCCCGAAAATCCCGAAGAACTGTCAATTCCATACAGTCATCCTCTTTGTGCAGTGTATCGCAGACAGCAGAAGTAATAAAGCATAAGCCCTTACGC
>JALHDH010000022.1 GCA_022839105.1 bacterium | reverse complement strand
CAGGGTCCGCTCGCGCCAGGTGAAGCGACTGCCCAGGAGCATCAGGTAGACGGCCACCGGACGCGCCACGAACATCAAGAAGAGCGCGACCAGAAGCGCAGGGACGGCGATCTGCGGAATCTGCGAGGGGAACACCAGCAGTCCCAGCGTCAGGAAGAGCAGGATCTGCATCAGCCACCCCAACCCGTCGTGGAACTTGGTCAGGTAGCGCTTGAAGCGGATGCCTCGGCTGGCCAGCACGATCCCGGCCACGTACACCGCCAGGAATCCGTTGCAGCCGATCATGTCGCTGGCGCCATAAATCACCAGGACCAGGCTCATGCTCAGGACCGGATAGAGCCCCTCATACTCCAGGTTCAGACGATCGAGGAAGACCGAGAGGAGGTAGCCGAAGAGGAGCCCCAGGAACAGTCCGCCCGCCAGGTTGAAAAGCAAGGAGAAGGCGACCATGCCGGGGTGGACCGCCTGGCCGGTCATCAGCCCGATCAGGGTCACCGTGAGCAGCACCGCCATGGGATCGTTGCTTCCGGATTCCAACTCCAGCAGGGCACCAACCCGACCTTTCAGGCCTACCCCCCGGCTGCGCAGGACGGCAAAGACCGCAGCCGCGTCGGTCGACGAGACGATGGCCCCCAGAAGCAGCCCTTCCAGAAGCGAGATTTCCAGGAGGGCCCGGGCGAAGAGCCCCACCAGCAGGGCTGTCAGAGCCACGCCCAGCGTGGCCAGCAGGGCCGCCGGGCGGACCACGCAGCGCACCTTGCGCCACTCGGTGTCCAGGCCTCCGGAGAAGAGGATGTAGGCCAGGGCGAAGATCCCGATCAGGTTGGTCAGGTGGGGGTCATCGAAGTAGATGCCGCCGATTCCATCCGAGCCCGCCAGCATGCCGACCCCGAGGAAGACCAGCAGCGTGGGGACCCCCAGGCGATCGGAAATCCGGTTGGCCAGGACGCTGAGCGCGACCAGAAGCCCGACGAAGAAGACGATCTGGTTTGCGGCGATTCCGTTCATGCACCTTCCAGTGAGCGGGTCTTCAAGCCTCAGCGCCCAGAAGACCGGCCCGGCCCCGAAAGGGGGATGGCAGACGGCCGAAGTTCCTCGAGGCCCCGGGCCGAACCCGAGACAGGCGGCCGCGCTGGTCCGAGAATCGGAACCTCCCGCGAGCGCGGGAGGGCCCCGGAAGGCTTCGAGAAAAGGCGAGAGCCCTCAACGGGTCCGAGCGACGCGGCGGGCGCCTGAGTTCCTGCAGCGCAAAGGGTTCCACCGCCCGAAGCGCCATCCTGCCTTCAGTTCGGAACCGACCGACCCTCGCAAAAGGGCTCCGACCCCGGAATCCGACGCTTCGCGGGGGACAGAGCCTCGGGATCCGTTCCCGTCAGGGGGCATGGATCCTCGTGGCGGACTCGGAGCCACTCGCACCGCAGGGGACGCTCCGGCCGAACGGTCGGAACGTCCCCTGCCAGCGATGAAGCCTACTTCTTCAACTGGTTGGCGACCGCCTGGGCGGCCTTGGCGATGGCCTCCTGGTCCCCCAGGTAGTAGTTCCGGATCGGCTTGAGATCGTCGTCGAGCTCGTACACCAGGGGGATCCCCGTGGGCACGTTCAACTCCACGATGTCCTGGTCCGAGATGTTGTCCAGATACTTGATCAGGGCACGCAGGCTGTTGCCGTGGGCCGCGATCAGGACGCGCCGACCATTGCGGACCGCCGGGGCCACCGTCTCGTGCCAGTAGGGCAGGAAGCGGGCCACGGTATCCTTCAGGCACTCGGTCAGCGGCAGTTCGGCAGGGCTCAAGTCCGCATAACGGGGATCCTGACCGGGATGGCGAGGGTCCTCCGGCGTGAGGGCGGGCGGCGGGATGTCGTAGCTGCGCCGCCAGATATGGGTCTGCTCCATCCCGTGAAGCTCGGCGGTCTCGGCCTTGTTCAGGCCCTGCAGGGCGCCGTAGTGGCGTTCGTTCAGGCGCCAGGTGTTGTGGACGGGGATCCACATCTGGTCCAACTGTTCCAAAGTCAGCCACAGGGTCTTGATGGCCCGCTTCAGGACGGAAGTATGGGCCTCGTCGAAGACGAAGCCCTCTGCCTTCAGGGTCTGTCCCGCGGCCGTGGCCTCCTGGACCCCCTTCTCGCTCAGGTCGACATCGGTCCAACCGGTGAACCGGTTCTCCATGTTCCAGGTGCTCTCTCCATGCCGCAACAGGACCAGTTTCTTCATGCTCTTCGCTCTCCAATATCAGGTGTGCTTCTGGACGACTCAGGGCCCGCGGGCCGCACTGCATGCCCGGCGGACGCCCGGTGGGCCAGGGTGTTCTTGACTCGAGCGCCTACTCTTCGCCGGGAGTCGCCGATCTCCGCCCGAGCCCCCGGCAAGAGGAGCCCTCCCCGGGCCGGGGAAACATGGTTCCATGAGCGAGCCCCTGCCCCTCGAGGCGGCGGAATCCGTCGGGGCCGACGCGATCCCTGCCATCCGACTTTTTGCCGGGACGGCTCGGCCGGGAGAGGCCTGGTGGCGCCCGCCCTTCCCCTGCCATCTGAGCTTCGAGCCTCTCCTGGAGTGGTGGACCCGCGAGGCCCGCGAAGACCGCCTGGGCCTGGCCGAGACGGCTCGAGCCCTGCTTGCCCGCGTGGCCGAGGCCCCCGAGTTGCGGGGTGACCTTCGGGACCCGGCGCTCCTGGAACGGCATGGGTCGCTGGTGGCGGCCTTGCTGGCCGGCGTGTTGCCGCCAGCCGTCGAGCGGCTCACCTGCGCGGCCGTCTCAGCGCCCTTCAGCGAGGTCTGCCTGCGGGCCACGCCGCGCTTCCGCTCGCTCTTCCTGGACGGCGAAGGCCACCTGCGTGGGCGCCCGGTCTCGGGTGGAGCCACCCTTTCTGCCGAGCAGATCCGCTCGGTCTTCGTCTATCTGGTGGCCCTGAACGAGGCCTACCACCTGGAGATCCCCTACCGCAACGCCCAGCATCTGGCTGTGCGCGACCCCCAGACCGGCCTGGACTCCTTCTTCCAGATCCGCCTGAACCTGGAATTCTGCCAGGTGCGCCCGGCGGGGCCCCTACCCGACCTGGACCCTGGACTGCAGGCCCTGCTGCGCGAGGACATCACCGATCTGCAGGCCTGGAGCCGCCTGCTGCCCTCCGACCGCTTCGAGATCTCGGGACTGGTGATCTATGAGGCCAACGAGGTCACCGCCGAGATGGCCCTCTCACAACTCAAGCAACTGCTGATGGAGCGGGATGCCCTGGAGGACGAGCCCTGCTTTCGCCGCATCGAAGAATGCGTGCGCATCCTGTTGCGTCGCCCCGAGGTCCGCGTCCTGGTGGCGGTGGAACAAGGTGAGAGCGCCTGGTTCCTGCATCCGGGCAAGGTCTCCGAGCGCCCATGGGAGGAAGGCTCTGCCTGCCTGGCCGCCGATGATTTCCGGCGGGCCGTGGAGCAGGGGTCTCGACGCGACGGCAGCGCCCTGACCTTCTGCTGTCTGGACTCCGAATCTTCGGGATTCTCCGAGGCCCTGCGCCAGCGGGGACTGTGCCGGGCGGCCATCGCCCCCCTGGTCTATGCCGGCGAGACCGTGGGCTATGTCGTGATCGCCTCCGATCACAAGGAGGCTTTCAGTTCCCTGGAGGCCATGGTGCTGCGCGAGGCCATCCCCCTCTTCGCGCTGGCCCTCTGGAACCGGGCCGAGGTGCTGCGCGAACGGGTCCGCTCGATCATCCAGGAGCACTTCACCGCCATCCATCCGGCCGTGGAGTGGCGCTTCGAGGAGGCGGCCCTGAAGTGGCTGCGGGGGCAGACCGATCATGGCGAGATCGAGCCCATCGTCTTCACCCAGGTCCATCCCCTGTACGGAGTCTCCGATATCCGCAGCTCCTCCGAAATCCGCCTGCAATCGATCCAGCAGGACCTGGACGAGCAGTTGGCACTGGCGGAATCTTTCCTGGAGGCCTGCCACGGCTCCGATCCCCTGCCCTACCTCGGGCACCTGATCCACGTCGTGGGTCGGGCTCGGGAGGAGACCAGGCGAGCCGGGCTCTGTTCCGGGCAGGAGACAACCCTGCTGGAATTCCTCAACGCGGAGGTGGAGGCCCTCTTCCCGGACTTCACCGACCCGGCCGCCGCCCTGGCGGCGCGGCGCTATCGCGAGGCCCTGGACCCGGAGGTGGGCTGCGTCTACCGTCGTCGACGGGACTTCGAAGAGAGCGTCTCGCGGATCCGGGAGCTGATCGGAGGCATCCTCCTGGAAGAGCAGGTGCGGGCCCAGCGGATCTTTCCCCATTACTTCGAGATGCACAAGACCGACGGGGTCGACCACATGATCTACGTGGGAGCCAGCCTGAGCCAGAGGAAGGGTTTCCAGGAGGTCCACCTGCGCAGCCTGCGAATCTGGCAGTTGCAGGCCATGGTCCGGATCGCCCGCGAGACCGAAGCCCTGCGGGAGGACCTGCCCCTCCCGCTGGGCACGGCCCACCTGATCCTGGTTCAACAGAGCCCGCTGGCCATCCGGTTCATGATGGACGATCGGCGCTTCGACGTGGACGGCGCCTACAACGCGCGCTACGAGATCGTCAAGAAGCGGCTGGACAAGGCCGAGCTCCGCTCGACGGGCGAGAGGCTGACCCAGCCCGGCCACCTGGCCCTGGTCTATTCCCACCCCCGCGAGGCCACCGAGTCTCGGAACTACCTGCAGACGCTGCTCGACTCGGGCGAACTGGAAGGCGATTTGGAGGACCACGAACTCCGCGACCTGCAGGGCGTCCAGGGCCTGCGCGCCTTGCGGGTGAAGGTCCGCTGCCATTGAAGAGCGGCGCCGGGCCGAAGGAATCACAATTTCGAGTCGACTCCGGATGATTTGTGAGGTGGACGCACCATGCCCTTGTGGGGAGGCCGCTTCGAGGGCGGCCCTGCCGAAGAGATGCAGGCTTTCTCTGAGTCCCTGAGCGTGGACCTGGAGATGGTGGACGAGGATATCGAGGCATCGCTGGCCCACGTCACGATGCTGGGCGAGGCGGGCCTGGTCCCCGCCGCCGAGGTGGAGGTCCTGCGCCAGGGCCTGGTCCGGGTGCGCGAAGAACTGGCCGACCAGACCTACCGCCCAGGGGTCGAGCGCGAGGACATCCACATGGCCGTGGAGGCCCGCCTGATCGAATTGGTGGGTGAGGCCGGCGGCCGCCTGCACACGGCGCGATCCCGCAACGACCAGGTGGCCACCGATGTCCGCCTGTGGTTGAAGCGCCGCCTGACGGCACTGGACGAGGCCCTGGAACGGCTGATCAAGGTGCTGCTGCAACGGGTCAAGAACGACGGACGCACCCTGCTGCCGGGCTTCACCCATCTGCAGAGGGGGCAGCCGATCTGGCTGGGCCACCACCTGTTGGCTCACGCCTGGCACCTGCTGAGGGATCGGGACCGCGTGCGCGACGCCCGGACCCGCGCCGACCTGTGCCCTTTGGGCGCGGGTGCCATGGCCGGCACCCCGCACCCCATCGACAGGACGCGCACGGCCGAGATCCTGGGGTTCAGGGGCATCGTGCCCAACGCCATGGACGCCGTCAGCAGCCGGGACCACGAGATGGAGGCGGTCTCGGCCTGCGCGATCCTGATGGTCCACCTGTCGCGCATGGCCGAGGAACTGGTCTTGTGGTCCAGCGCCGAGTTCGCCTTCGCGCGCCTGGGCGAAGCCTGGTCCACCGGGTCCTCGATCATGCCCCAGAAGCGCAACCCGGATGCGGCCGAGTTGGTGCGGGGGAAGACCGGACGGGTGCTGGGGAACCTGCAAGCCCTGATGGTGATGACCAAGGGCCTGCCCCTGGCCTACAACCGGGACCTGCAGGAGGATCGCCACGCGCTTTTCGATGCCCTGACGACCACCCTGGCTTGCGTCCGGGTCACGGCGGGAATGTGGGAATCCCTGGAGGTGCGCCGCGAGCGATACGCCCAGGCTTTGGAGGGCGATTTCCTGTTGGCCACCGAACTGGCCGACCACCTGGTGGAGCAGGGCGTGCCGTTCCGCGAAGCCCACCACGCCGCTGGCCGGCTGGTGGCCTGGTGTGAGGCCAGGGGGGGCGACTTCCGGCTGCTGACGCCCGAAATCCTGCAACAGCACCATCCAGCCTTCGGCCCGGAATCATTGACGGTCCTGGATCCCGTGGCGGCCGTGGAACGCCGTCGCTCGGCGGGGGGCACGGCATGGACGGAGGTCGAGGCCCAGGCGGCAGCCCTGGAGGCGGCCCTGGGGTAGCCTGCACCTGCAGCCGGGCCGCCGGGTGGTGCGTCGGTCTGCGGTGACTCGACGCCAGACGCTCTCGACCGCCCCGACAGCGCTCGGCCCCGCCGCGCTCCTCAAGCAAGCGGACGGGGACGAGTGCGGCGATGGGCCATGATGGCGTGGTGGGCCTTCAGGCGGATGGCGTTGATCCGGATGAACCCCTCCGAGTCCAGCGGATTGAAGCCGCCCTCGATGTCCATGCTGACCAGGTCCCGGTCGTACAGGGAGGACGGGGACTCGCGGCCGGTCACCATGGCCCGCCCGCGGAAGAGCGTCATGGCCACCACGCCGTCGATGGCCTCCTGGCTCTTCAACATCGCGGCGTGCAGGAAGTCCATCTCCGGACTGAACCAGAAGCCGTTGTAGATCAGCTCGGCGTACTTGGGACTCAGCATGTCGCGCAGGCGCAGCACCTCGCGGTCCATGGCGATCCCCTCGATGTCCAGGTGGGCCTCCCGCAGGATGGTGCCGCCGGGGGTCTCGTACACCCCGCGTGACTTGATGCCGATGAAACGGTTCTCCACGATGTCGATGCGGCCGATCCCGTGCCGGCTGCCCATCTCGTTGAGGGCCAGAAACAGATCCAAGGGGTCCTCCCAGGATTGCTCACGGGTCAGGTTGACCAACCGGGTCGGCACGCCTTCCCGGAAGTGGATCTCGATCTGTTCGGGCTCTGGTTCGCAGGTCGTCAGCGATCGCGTCCAGCGGAAGATATCCTCGGTGGGCGCGATGCGAGGATCCTCCAGGATGCCGGACTCGTAGCTGATGTGCAGCAGGTTGTCGTCCATGCTGTAGGGCTTCGCCAGGGTTGCGGTGATGGGAATGTCCTTCTCCCGGGCGTATTCCATCAGGTCCGTTCGGCCCTTGAACCGGGCCAGGAACTCAGGGTCGCGCCAGGGAGCCAGGATTTGCAGGTCCGGGGCCAGGGCATACACGGTCAACTCGAAGCGGACCTGGTCGTTTCCCTTGCCGGTGGCTCCGTGGGAGATCCAACCGCAGCCCTCCTGGCAGGCGGCCTGAACCAGGCCCCGGGCGATGCAGGGCCGGGCCAGCGAGGTGCCCAGCAGGTAGCGGCTCTCGTAGATGGCGTTGGCCTGGATGGCCGGGAAGATGAAGTCGGTGACGAACTCGCGGCGCAGATCCTGGACCAGGACCTTGCTGGCGCCGATAGCCAGGGCCTTGCGGCGCGCCTCCCCGAAGTCCTCGTCCTGCCCGACGTTGCCGATGTAGGCCACCACCTCGTGGCCCCGCTCCAGAAGCCACTTCAGGATGCACGAGGTGTCAAGTCCCCCGCTGTAGGCCAGGACGACCTTGCGGTTGTTGCTTGTCATGATGGGATGCCTTCCTTCTGGGGTTGCAGACGCCGGAAGCCCCCGGACGCCGCCAGGGTCCACATGGCCTGTCCGCGCCTCGGCCCTGGTGCATCAAACTAGCATGACATGAATACTTATGCAACCAAGCCGCCATCATTGCTGCACCCGACAGGACGGCGGCGAGCGGACTGGAGTCCAGTCCGGCGCAGGCCAGGCGTGTCGGAGGCCTGCCGCCCGGAACTACTCGCCCACCACCTCGAGAAACCGGGCCACCAGACGCTCACGGGCAGCCTCGGAGCGCGGGACGACCAGCAGGGTGTCGTCGCCGGCCACGGTACCCACGATGTCGGGTTCCCGCAACGAGTCCACGGCGACCCCCACCATATGGGCCGCGCCGCTGTCGGTCTTCAGGACGACCAACTGGGGACTCCAGTCAACATCAGACACATGGTCGGACAGCAGTTCCGAGATCTCCTCCCAGGTGCGACCGGCGTTCTCGGCGGGGACCACGTAGCGGGGACGCCCGTCCCGATCAGGGGCACGGACCAGGCCCAGATCCCTCAGGTCCCGGGACACGGTGGCCTGATTGGTGGTGACCCCTCTCGCCGCCAGGGAGTCCACGATCTCGAACTGGCTGGAGACGGCCTGGTGCCGCACAATCTCCAAAATCAAAGCCTGCCGTTGCCGCTTCGTGCCTTTCAATGGAACCTCCAGGATAACGGGACGTTTCGCGCAGCATCGTGGTGTTCCTCGGTTGCCCGGCGGATCGGGTATTGCATAACTATGCCGCCAGGTGTATAGTGACCCCCTCAGGAGGTCCGCGAAGATGATTCACGCCGGTCTGGCTGGTGCCACAGGTTACGTCGGGGTCGAGTTGCTGCGCCTGCTGCGTGGCCACCCCGGCGTGCAGGTCACGGCTCTCAGTGCCGACTCCACGGCGGGGCGGCCGATGGAGGCCCTCTACGGGCACCTGGCCGGGCTGATCGACCAGGCGCCAGGCCCCACGACGGCTGCTGCCTTCGAGGGGTGCGACGTCGTGCTGATGGCGCTGCCTCACGGAGCCAGCGCCGCCCTGGCCGGAGAAATGCTGGATGCCGGGATCCGGGTGATCGACCTGGGCGCCGACTTCCGCCTGAAGGATGCTCGGAGCTTCGAGCGCTGGTATGAAGTGGAACACCCCCGCCAGGACCTGCTGCCCCAGGCAGTCTACGGTCTGCCTGAACTGTATCGTGACAGGATCCGGGGTGCCCGCCTCGTGGCCAACCCCGGGTGCTATCCCACCTCGGCGGCCCTGGCCCTGGCGCCCCTGGTCAAAAACGGGATGGCTGACCTGGACTTCCTGGTCCTGGACTCGAAGTCGGGGCTGTCGGGCGCCGGGCGCAAGACGTCCCTCTTCAGCCACTTCTGCGAGGCTGACGGCAGCGTCGCAGCCTACGCCGTAGCGGGCCAGCACCGCCACACCCCGGAACTGGAGCAGACCCTGTCGGACCTGGCAGGCAGGCCCGTCAGGGTGACCTTCACGCCACACCTGGTGCCGATGAAGCGGGGCATCATGACGACGGCCTACACCCGGACCCCGATCCAGGATCTGAGCCCGCTGTATGAAGACTTCTATCGGGATGAGCCCTTCGTGCAGGTGCGCTCGGAGACGCTGCCCGCAACCGGGCATGTGACGGGCTCGAATCGCTGCCACGTGGCGCCCAGATTCGACGCGCGTACGGGGCGCGCCACCGTGGTGTCGGTCATCGACAACCTGGTGAAGGGGGCGGCCGGGCAGGCCATCCAGAACCTGAACCTGATGTTCGGCATGGACGAGACCGCCGGTCTCGATCTGGTGCCGGTCTACCCATGAGGGTGCAGGCCACAATGATGCAGACAGGATTGCGCCCGGCTGCACCTTCCGATGTGAAGGGCATGGCTCGACTGGTGGACCTGTATGCCAGGCAGGGGCTGTTGCTTCCAAGAAGCCCCATGGACCTGCATCGGCGCCTGGACCAGTTCCTGGTGATCGAGGAAGAAGGTCGGTTGCAGGCCCTGGGTTCGCTGTTGCCGATAGAGAAGGACCTGGCGGAAATCCGCACTCTGGCCGTGGCCCTCGAAGACCAAGGGCGCGGCCTGGGGCACCAGTTGGTGGAAGAACTGGTCCGCAGGGGACTGAAGAGGGGGTACTCGCGCCTGTTCTGCCTGACCCGAGAGCCCGGATTCTTCGCCACCTGCGGCTTTCAGAGGGTCGGCCTCGAGCAGTTCCCCGAAAAAGTCTGGAAGGACTGCTGTCTGTGCCCGCGCCGGGAACGGTGCGACGAGATCGCGATGCTCTATACAGGAGGAATCCTCCCATGATTCCAGGATTCCGGGTCGGCACCGCCTCAGCCGGCTTGCGCGCCTCCGGCGAACCGGACCTGGCAGTGTTGTTCGCGGACCATCCCTGCGTCGCCGCAGGCGTCTTCACGACCAACCGGGTGAAGGCGGCGCCGGTGCTCCTGACGCAGGAGCGCATGCTCAACCCGATCCGGGCCCTGGTGTGCAATTCCTGCAACGCCAATGCTTGCACCGGTCCGCAGGGTCGCAGGGACGCCCGGACCACCGCGGCCCATGCGGCCGGACTGCTGGGCATTCCGGAAGAATCCGTTCTGGTCGCTTCTACCGGGGTCATCGGGGTACTTCTGCCGATGGACGGGATCCTGACGGGCCTGGACGAGGCCTGCGGATTGGGAGGAACCTGGGAGCAGGCTGCTCGGGCGATCATGACGACCGACACGGTTCCCAAGTTGGCCACTGCACGGGTCGGAGACTTCACGCTGACCGGGATCGCCAAAGGTTCCGGCATGATTCACCCCAACATGGCCACCATGCTGGGGTTCCTGGTCATCAACGCCATCATCCCCCAACCCGAACTCCAGGCGGCGCTGAAGGAGGCGGTCGACCGCTCCTTCCACCAGGTGACCGTGGACGGCGACACCAGCACCAACGACATGGTGGTCCTGCTGGCGGGCGGCCGGGAGTTCCTGCCTGGCCCCCTGCGGGATGAATTCCGTGAGACCCTCACCGAGGTCTGCGCCCGGTTGGCCCGAGCCATCGCTCGGGACGGCGAGGGGGCCACGCGCCTGGTGGAGGTTCGGGTCGAGGGCGCCGGCAGTCCTGGCGAGGCCCGCCAGGCGGCCCGAGTCGTGGCCGGTTCCAGTCTGGTGAAAACCGCCATCTACGGAGCAGACCCGAACTGGGGCCGGATCCTGGCGGCCCTGGGTTGCTCCGGCGCCGAATTCCGCCCGGAAGACGTCGAAATCCGCATCGGGACCGTGGTCGTCTGCCGAGAGGGCGTCCCAGTCGACTTCGACGAGGACGAGGCCCGGCAGCAGATGCTGGGCCCGGAAGTGCGGCTATTTGCCCATCTGGGTGCTGGCGAGGCCTGCTCGACCGCCTGGGGATGCGACCTGACGGAACGCTACGTGGAAATCAACGGGAGCTATCGCACGTGAACCAGACCCTGAAGAATCCCCCGATCGAAATCGGACCCCGAACCGCCCACCGAATCTCCGGCACCACAGTGGTGGTGAAATACGGAGGGGCCGCGATGGTAGACTCCGATCTGCGTGCCGCCTGCCTGCAGGACGTGGCCCGACTGCACGGCCAGGGGGTCCGGGTCGTGCTGGTCCACGGCGGCGGTCCCGAGGTCAGCCAGGAAATGCGCAGACAGGGATTGGAGCCCCGTTTCGTGGGCGGCCTGCGGGTGACCGACGAAGCGGCCCTGGTGGTGACCCAACGGGTCCTGGTCGGCAGTACCAACCGGGCCCTGGTTGCAGGGCTGCAGGCCCTGGGCATCCCGGCAGTGGGCTTCTGCGCCGGGGACGGCGGGACGGTCCGGGTGACCGGCAAGAGTGCGGACCTGGGTCTGGTGGGCGAAGTGTCCGCGGTCAATCCCGACCTGCTGCAGACGCTCCTGGGGTCCGGTTTCGTGCCGGTCGTAGCGCCTCTGGGTGCGGATGCCGGGGGGCAGGCCTACAACGTGAACGCAGACACAATCGCCTCCGCGGTGGCCGCCGCCCTGAACGCCAGTCGGTTGGTCCTGCTGACCGACGTCGACGGCATCCGCACCAACCCCGACGACCCCGAAACAGCCATGCGGAACTGTACCGGTCAGGAACTGCGGCAACTGAAGGCCGGAGGGGCCGTACAGGGAGGGATGATCCCGAAGGTCGAGGCCGTCCTGCAGACCCTGTCGGCCGGGGTGCAGACCGTGCAGGTCCTGGACGGGCGCCGCCCCCACGCCCTGCGGGACGCCCTGGTTCCAGGGCGGGCCGCAGGCACCACCGTCACGACCTGTGAGGAGGCCTTGTGCCAGACTGCTTGATGTGTACCTATGCCCGGCAACCCCTGGAAATCGTCCGGGGCCTGGGCAGCCGTGTCTGGGACGCCGACGGGCGCAGCTATCTGGATTTCTTGGGGGGTCTCGCCGTCAACGGGGTGGGGCACTGCCACCCGGCCGTCGTCAAGGCCATCCGGGATCAAGCGGGCCAGTTACTGCACTGTTCGAACCTGTATCACTCAAGCCCGGGTTCGAAACTGGCCCGGGAGTTGGTGCGTCGAGGAGTCGGCGAGCGGGTCTTCCTCTGCAACAGCGGCGCAGAGGCCAATGAGGGCGCGTTCAAGCTGGTCCGCAAGCACTTCCACCGCCTGGGCCAGGCCCGACGGGTGCGCCTGGTCGCCATGCAGGGTTCATTCCACGGTCGAACCATGGCGACTTTGGCGGCCACCGACAGGCCTGACTTCAGGGCTGGCTTCGGCCCGATGCCCGAGGGGTTCACCTTCGTTCCCTTTGGCGACATCCAGGCCCTGGCCGAGGTCCTGGATGAAACCGTGGCCGCCGTGGTCGTCGAGCCGATCCAGGGCGAAGGCGGCATCCGAGTGCCTCCCCCCGACTTCCTGTCCCGGGTTCGACGGTTGTGCGACGAAACGGGTTGCCTGTTGGTGGCGGACGAGGTCCAGACGGGAATGGGCCGGACCGGATCCTTCCTGGCCAGCCATGACGCCGACGTGGTGACGCTGGCCAAGGGCCTGGGGGGAGGCCTCCCCATCGGGGCCTTCGGGGCTCGGGGCCCGGCAGCCGAGGCCCTGCAGCCCGGCGATCACGGGTCGACCTTCGGGGGCAACCCCGTCTGCTGCGCGGCCGCCCTGGCCACTTTGAGGGTCCTCTCGGAAGAGGGCCTGCTGGAAAACGCCACCCACATGGGAAGGTTGTTGATGGATGAATTGCGGAAGGCCATACCCTCTGCCCAGGTGCGCGGGCGCGGCCTGATGGTCGGCCTCGAGTTACCCTTCGAAGGCAGCCGGGTGGTGGCCTTGGCCCGCCAATCGGGCCTGCTGCTGAATGTGACGGCCGGGAGGGTGGTGCGTCTGCTGCCCCCGCTGAACGTCTCGGAGGAGGAGGTCCTGACGGCAACCCGGATCGTGGCGCAGGCCGTGGAGGCAGCCCGTTCGAATCCACCGACGCCCGTCGCAAGTCCCGCGGGCTGATCCCAAAGGCTCCTCCCGCACGGTTTTCCTCCATCAACCACGTTGTCGATGCCCATGCTTGAAGGCCTCTCCTGGGACGGTCCTGACCAGCATCGGTGGCCGGTCGTCCGGAGCGCCCGCTCCAGTCCAGCAGGACAGGGTGCCCCACCGCCGAGCCGCGAGGCTGGAGAGGGGCCGCAGGAGGGCCGCGAAGGCTCGCGAACCGGCCTCCCATGCAGTACACGCAGCGTCCGGATCTCTACGACCTGCTCCACCCTGAGGACTTCATGGCGGGAGAGCGCGAGTTCTACCTGGCCCTGGCCCGAGAGGCCGGCGGGCCCGTGCTGGAACTGGCCTACGGGACCGGCCGGGTCGGACTGCACCTGGCCCGGAACGGGATCGAGGTCGTGGGCCTGGATCTCTCGGCCGCGATGCTGGGGCGGGCGAGGCAGGTCCTGGCCGAGGAGCCACCCGAGGTCTCGCGGCGGGTCACGCTGGTCGAGGCCAGCATGGCCCACTTCGACCTCGGCCGCCGCTTCGGGCTGGTCTACGTGCCCTTCCGGGCCTTCCTGCACCTGCGGACCCAGGAAGAACAGCGCGCCTGCCTGCGGCGGGTGGCCGCCCACCTGGCGGACGGAGGCCGCTTCGCCGGAAACTTCTTCCAACCCGACCCGCTCCTGCTGCCCCGCTACACCGCCGTCCGCGTGGATGGCGCGACGGAGACTCCGGATGGCGGGCGCCTCGTCCAGAGCCATTGGTGCCCCCGCTCCGACCTGGTCGAGCAGTTCAAGCACATCCGGATGCGGCTGGAACGGTTCGATGCCACGGGGCGACTGGTGGAGTCCGGCCTCCACGACCTCGAGCTGACCTGGATCTACGGCCGCGAGTGGAGGCTTCTGCTGGAAGTCGAGGGCTTCGAACTGGAGCGCCTGGAGGGTGGTTTTCTGGGGCAGTCGGTGGACGAGGGCAACGAATACGTCTGGGTCGCCAGGCGCCGGGGGCCGAGCCCGGGTCCTGGATCCCATGCTTGAAGGCCACTCCTGAGCCGATCCGGACCAGAATCGGTGCCCGATCGTCCAGTTCGCCTGCCCGCATCAACCAGGTGAGGGAGCCTGGTGCCCCTGGCTCCCCTAATAGGAAACCCCCATTTTGCGGGCTTCGTCCATCACGCTCTCGGTCAGGACCGTGTCCAGGTTGTTCTGCAGGTCGGCGCCGGGAAGCGGAGCCGGCGGGGCGGCGCTTGCCGGAACGGCGCGGGCCTTGCCCTCCCTCAAGAGCCGGGAGGCTCCCCGCCTCCAGGCCGGATCCTCGCCCGAGGCCTCATAGGCGGCTCCTCCCTGGTACAACACGTGTCCGGTCGAGCCGTCCGCGCGGACCACCTCCTGGCGATAGGTCAGGAACTCGAAGCGACCCTGGCCCAGCTCGGCCACCTCGCGGAACTCCTTCTCCCCGCTCTCCTGGATGCCGCTGCCCCCCAGGGCGTGCACCGTGATCCCCCGGGCCCTGGCCTCGCGCACCTGGGCCCGGAAATCCAGCCCGGCGTCCTGGTGGGGGGCGGCGTCGCCGATCAGGAACAAGAGCCGGGAGGTCGACCGGTCCGAATCCCAGCGGATCTGGTGAATCGCGGCGTGCAGGGCCTCGGCCACGGCCTCCGGGGTATCCCCTCCTCCGTCGGCTTCCAGGCGCCTCACAGCGGCCTCGACGCGAGCCGGATCCTCGGAGAGATCGAAGACCCGGGTCAGGAATTCATCGCCGTGGTCCCGGTAGGCCACCAGGCCGAAGCGAACCCGAGGAGCCGGGCTTCCCGCCTGGATCCGGGCGATCATGGAGCGCAGGTGCTCCTTGACGGCGTCGATCTCGTCTCCCATGCTGCCCGTGGCATCCAGGACGAAGATCACGTCCAGGCGGGGCCCCAGCCCGGGCAACCCGGCGGGCGGCCTGGCCAGGACCCAGGTGGCCAGGGCCACCAGGAACACCCCCGCCAGGGCCAGGACCAGGCGGGAAGGACCCCGTCCGGGGAGCCCCTGACCCGTTCGCGGACAGATCCGGCGGCCCCGGGGATGCAGGCCCCCGCAGAGCGGGCAGCGTTCCTGCAGGACCCGCCCGCAGCCCTCGCAGTCCTCCCGACTGACGGGGTTGCGGATCCCGCAGGGGCAGTCCAGGGCCTCGGGCAAGCCCCGCAGGCGCCCATCCTCCCCGTATTCAAGCCAGGTGCCGCACTCCGCGCAGCACAGGGCCGCATCGACCCGACCCCGGGCGCCGCAGTGGGGACAGATCCGCTCTGACATCCTCATTCCCTCCGATCCGAATCCTGATCCTCCGGTCGCCAGACAGGCGGTTCTCTTCCCATCCAGGGGAAAAACGCAGGCCCGGCCGGCAGGGTTGCCGTCCGGGCCTGCGGACCAGGTCGATCGACCTGGAGGAAGCGACTACGGGATCAGCGAGGGCAGGATCGCGTAGAACTCGGCCGCCTTGACCACGTCGTCCAGCTTGACGCTGTCGCGGACCGTGTGGGCGGTCTCTTCATCGCCAGGGCCGAAGCCGATCGACGGGATGTTGGCCTTGCCCATCCAGTAGATGCCGTTGGTCGAGAAGTTCCACTTGCTGGAGGGAACGTCTTCCAGACCGATCAGGACGCGGGCCTTCTGACCGGCCTGAACCAGGGGATGAGCCTCGTCCAGGGCCCAGGCCGGGAAGTACTTGTCCACCGGGAAGACGAAGCCCGTGTAGGACGGGTCCTCATAGTGCATCATCTCGACGGTGATGTCCTTGCGGTGCTCTTCGGGAATCAGGTTGCGGACCTGTTCGATGGCCTTCTCGGCCGTCTCGCCGAAGGTCATGCGGCGGTCGATGTACACCCGGCACTCGTTGGGCACGGCGTTGATCGAAGGGGTCTGGACCTTCACGTCGCTGACGGTGATCTTGCCGTGACCCAGGAACTCGTGGTCCCCGAGCTCGGGCTCGAGCTTGGAGATCCCCTCGATCAGGGGCAGGACCTTGTAGACCGCGTTGTCCCCCAGGTGGTTGGAAGCAGCGTGGGCGCTCTTGCCCTTGGAGATCACCTCGATCTCGACGCGGCCCTTGTGGCCCCGGTACACCATCATCCTGGTGGGCTCGCCGATCACCACGAAGTCCGGCTTGATGCCCTCGTGCTCGACGAAGGCGTGGGGTCCGATGCCGTCGCACCACTCTTCCATGTTCCCGAAGTAGTAGGCCTTCCAGCCCTTGAGCATGCCCAGGCGGTGGGCGATGGCCAGACCGTAGACCATGCCCGGGGTGCTCCCCTTCTCGTCGCAGGCGCCACGGGCATAGAGGACTCCATCCTCCACCTTGCCCTGGAAGGGATCCCATTCCCACTCGGCGGGGTCGCCGATGCCGACAGTGTCGATATGGCTGTCGAAGACGATGGTCCGGGGGCCCTCACCGATCTCGCCGACGATGTTCCCCATGCTGTCGAACCAGGTCTTGCTGAAGCCGAGCTTGTTCATCTCTTCGGCGATGCGCTCGCCCACGGGGCCGATCTGGGACTCCATGGAAGGGATGGCGCAGATCTCGCGCATGAACTTGATGATGTCGTCGCGGTGCCTGGCCACCTCTGCCTGGACGGCGGCGATGTTGAGGGTCGGTGTGGACTGGGTCATGATCTGTCTCCGTTCGTGGTGATGATCGCCCCCGGGGGGGGCTCAGAAGTTGGTCGGTGCCGTTCGGGTCGGGTCGAGACAGGTCGATCCGGCAGGGGCGGTCCACCGGTCTTGCGGGGGGTTCCCGACGCAGAGGGGGGTTCCTTCCGGAAGGCGCCTCCGCGCCGGGGCCCTCCCGCCGGAAGAAGCTCAAAGCGCGCCCTCCCGGGAGGACGCGCTTGCCGAGGGGGGGGCGCCAGGTTCCTAGCCGGTGCAGCAGGAGCTGCGCGCGCAGCAGGCCGAGCGGGCATGCAGCCGGCGCCAGTTGGCCACGTGGGCACAGATGAGGCCCAGCCCGCCCACCGCGGTCAGCATGGCCTCGGCAAAGTGCCCCAGGGTGTCATGCATCAACGGAGCCCCCAGGATCAGGACCAGGCCCGAGATGCCCAGGGTCGGGATCCAGGACTGCCGATGGCGGCGGAAGCCGGTGATCAAGGCCAGCATGGCCACGGGGACCACCAGGACCGTGGTCAACAGATGCAGACGCTCGTCCGCGTGATAGTGGATCCCGACGAAGGGGAGCATGGCCAACGCCACGGGGAGCAAGGTGCAGTGTAGCAGGCAGAGCCCGGAGAGGATGACCCCTGCAAGGTCCAGGCCGCCCAGTCGCGGAGCAGGAGTGGCAGGAGGAGAGAGGGTCTCGAGCATGGGATTCCGGGTCCTTTCTGGCAAGCGCCGGAACCAGCGGCCCGGCCAGATGATAATAGATTCTCAGTTCTTACCTGTCAACCTGGTCGCCGCTCCCGGGAGCCCCCGCCTGGGCACGACGCGCCCACGACCTGACCGAGGACGCCCCCCGGGAGTCCCAGTCTTCGCCCCACCCCCAGAGAGAGCCCTCCTGGAATCCAGGAGGGAGAAACCCACCCGAGCGAGAATCCTGCACGCCTTGGCTTGAAGGCCGTTCCATGACTTCTTCCTGGAGGACCCGGATGCGCCGAAAGATCCTGGCCCTGCTGGCAGCAGGATTGCTGACCCTGGCAGCCCGTCCCGCCTTGAGCCACGAACCCGACGCCGAAGGCCGGCACCTGGTTCCCGTCTCGGCCCCTGCCGCAGATGTCTTCCTGATCCCCTTCCAGCCCCTCCCCTCCCAGGAAGAGTTGCCGCCTCCCCTGCCCTTGAACGCCGATCTGCGGACGGCCTGGGGGTTCGGTGCCCGCGAGAATCAGTACAACGAGACGATCCTGCGCGCGGTCCAGAGCGCTTGGCCACACCGCCAGCTCCCCCTCCCCCCGACCCTCTTCAAGTCCGTGATCGCCACCGAAAGCGCCTTCAACCCCCAGGCCATCAGCGCCACGGGGGCCAGGGGGCTGGTCCAGTTGACCCCGGACACGGCCCGACGCTTCGGGCTCTGCCTCCAATCAGCCCACGACCCGCACCTGGCGGTGCCCGCGGGGGTCAAGGTGCTGGCCGAGAAAGCCCGCGCCATCGTCGATCCGGCCCGTTACCACGAATTGCTGGGCCGTCGGCCCGAAGAGTGCCTCTTTGCCGCCAGGGTCGCCGAGGCCTACCAGACCCTGGGCCCTCCCTCCCAGGACGACTCCTGGCCCCTGGTCCTGGCGGCCTACAACGGCGGGGGTGGGACCGTGCTGCGGGCCATGGCCCTGGCCTGGGAGCGTGGACTGGACCCTCGTAAGTGGGAGAACCTGGTCGGAAACCCTGCCTCTCCCAAGGACTCCCCGCTGTACCTGGCCTGCGTGGAGATCTACCGCCACGGGGCTGCGGGGAAGTACCGCGAGATGCGCCACTATCCCGAGAAGGTCCTGCGCTTCTTCCGAGCCCACTGACCCGGCTGCTCCCTCAGGCCCCTCCAGCCCACCCCAGCGAGATCCGCCCCCGCTCGGCCTCGACCCGCAGGACGGTGATCTCCACCACATCCCCCGGGCGCACGGCGACCCCCCGGGGGATCCGGGTGGAGTGCAGCAGACCGTCCTGCTTGACCCCGATATCCACGAAGGCCCCGAAGTCCACCACGTTGCGGACCGTCCCGTGCAGCCGCATGCCGGGCTGGAGATCCTCCAATGCCAACACATCCCGGCGCAGCAGTGGGGTCGGCAGATCCTGGCGGGGATCCCGACCCGGGCGGACCAGTTGCTCGAGGATATCCGAGAGGGTCGGTTCTCCGGTTCCAAGCTCGTGGGCCAGCCGAGGCAGGGGCGTGGAGCGCAGGAGCGCCTCCAGGGCCGCAGCCCTGCGTGAAGGCTCGCTCATGGTCGAGATTCCTGCTCGCTGCAGGACCGCCCGGGCCACCTCGTAGCTTTCCGGATGGATGGCCGTGGCGTCCAGGGGCTCGCGCCCTTCCCGGATCCTCAAGAAGCCGGCCGCCTGCTGGAAGGACTTCGGACCCAGTCCGGGGACCTTCAGCAAATCCTTTCGCCGCGCAAAGGGGCCATTCTGATCGCGCCAGGCCACCACGCTCCGGGCCAGCTTGGGGCCCAGACCGGCTACGTGGGTGAGCAGGGCCGGCGAGGCGGTGTTCAGGTCCACCCCGACCCGATTGACCACGTCCTCGACGACGCGCTCCAGAGCCTGAACCAGACGATTCTGGTTGAGATCATGCTGGTACATCCCGACCCCGATGGAACGAGGCTCGACCTTGACCAGTTCGGCCAGCGGATCCTGCAGGCGGCGGGCGATCGAGACGGCCCCCCGCAGGGTCACGTCCATCCCTGGGAGTTCCTCCCGGGCCAGGGCGCTTGCGCTGTAGACGCTGGCGCCGGCCTCATCGACCATCACGTAGTGCAGGTCGCCGACCTCGCGAACCAGTTCCGCCACCAGGGCCTCGGTCTCTCGAGAGGCGGTCCCGTTGCCGATGGCCACCAGGCTCACCCGATGCTCCCCCACCAGCCTGCGCAGGATCGCCAGGGCCTCGCGGCGCTGGTTCTGGGGGGGATGCGGGTGGATGGTGCCCGCCTGCAGGACGCGACCGGTCGCGTCCACCACGGCCAGCTTGCAGCCCGTGCGGAATCCAGGGTCCAGGCCCAGGACGACATGCCCGGGAAGAGGCGGTCCGCCCAGCAGGCTGCGGAGATTCTCGGCAAAGACCCCGATCGCGTGTTCCTCGGCCTTTTCGGTCAACTGCCGGCGCACGTCGCGTTCGACGGCAGGCAGGAGAAGCCGGCTGGCGGCCTCCTCGGCGGCCTGGACGAATTGACCGGCCCAGGGCGAGCGACGGTCCGCGGGATGGACGTTCTGGATCGACTCCCTCCAGTCGCGCTCGGGAACCTCCAGACCCGTCTTCAGGACGCCTTCGGCCTCACCTCGGTTCAGGGCCAGGACCTGATGAGGGCGGATCCTCTCCACCGAAATGGTGAACTCGTAATAGGTCTGGAAGACCGCCTTGGGATCCTCGCCCCGAGGAGCCTTCTTCGTGGCCAGGATCCCCCAGCGCGTGGCCTTCTCTCGCAAGGGCCCACGGACCCGGGGGTCTTCAGAGATCCTCTCGGCCACGATGTCCCGAGCCCCCGCCAGGGCCTCTTCGACACCAGGGACCTCGGGGGTCAGGAAATGCGCCGCCTCCGTCTCGGGGGAAGGGCCTCCGGTTTTTTGGGCCATGATCCGCTCAGCCAGGGGCTCGAGCCCCTTCTCTCGGGCCATCTGGGCCCGGGTCCGGCGACGGGGCCGGTAGGGAAGGTACAGATCCTCCAGGGCCGTCAGGGTGGAAGCCGAGCGGAACTCCGCTTCGAGTTCCGGAGTCAGACGGCCCTGTCGGCCCACCTCTTGCAGAATCGCTTCCCGCCGCTCCTCCAAGGCTCGGAGCGAGGTCAGGCCCTCCTCCAGGCGCCGGAGCTGCTCGTCATCCAGCCCCCCGGTGACCTCCTTGCGATACCGGGCGATGAAGGGGACCGTATTGCCGGCATCCAGCAACTCGATGGTGGCCTGGACCTGGGCCGGGCGAACGCCCAGTCTTTCAGCGAGGAGTCTGCCGAGTTCCATGGCGCGCGCTTCTCGGGAGCGCCGGAGAACCCTGCCCGGCCCGACCTCAGGACCCGGGAGAGCCGACGGGCCCGACCTTCAGGAGCAGATCCCCACCGCCGAAGCCCTCAGGCGGCAGGCGGGACACCCGGCCACTCCAGAGAAGGTCCTGGGCGGGAACCCCGCGGACTTCCACCCGACCGGCCGCCGCGACGCCGACCAGCCTCACCCCCCCGCCGACCCGGACCAGACGTCCCTGGGCCAGGACCAGGCCCGCGGTCTGCTCGGGGCGCTCGGGGTCCCCCACGCTCAGGCGGGCGTTGCCGGTGGCCAGGACCAGGTCGCCCGGACGGAGATTCCGGTCCTGGTTCCAGGACGGCAGCTCGCCGGCACCGGGGGCTCCCCGGAGGACCGCGACCGCCAGGGTCGAGGTCGGCCCGGGGTGGGCTCCCAACTCACCGCGCTGAATCTCCAGCCCTCCCCCCCAGACGACGAGTCCGCCGTCCAGGCGCAGATCCTTCTCGATTCTCAGGTGGGCTCCCTCGACCAGCACGGAGCCGAGCAGGGTTCCCCCTCGGCGAAGCACCCAGGTGCCATCCTGCCAGAGCAGTTCCTCTCCGGTCGAGCAGGCCCAGGTCTTCCCCTGCAAGGTCCAGCGATGCGCACCAGGGACCCAGCCCAAGGCCTCCCCTCGGCCTCCTCCCAGATAGAGTTGGCTGGGCCTGCCCTCCCAGACTCCAACCTGCCAGAGACCTCCCCCGGGCTGGAAGCGGCAGTCTTCGGGACGCACTTTCAGCAGGATCCCGTCCTCCGAGGCCCTCGACCTCCACAACTCGAGGCATTCCGAATCCGGTTCAGGAGGCTGTCCCAGGGCAGGAGCGTGGGGGTCGTCGGCCTTGAAGCCTCCCTCGCCTCCCCGCAGGTCCAACGCGGCCCCGAAGAGCACGTGGCCATAGGCGCGGCTCTCCAGGCGGGCCAGCAGGACTCCTGCCTCCTCGCAGTCCAGGAGGAAACGCCCCCCGACGAAGCGGCAATCCAGACCCTCGGTCTCGCTGAGCCAGGCTGCCGCCCGGGAGGGAGACTCGCCCTGGCGCACCCGGTCCAGGACCCGGCTGAGATGCCCCAGGGCCTGGTGGCGCAGGGAAATCCGGGCCAGCCCGTGGACCAGGGCCCGCCGACCGGCCGACTGGCGCAACATCAGGGTTCCCGCCGTCAGGGCCAGCACCAGCAACAAAGAGAGGACCAGGACCATGGCGAAGCCACGCCGGGCCGCGTGACGAGATCTCCTCATACGGGCACCTCCCGGTCGCTGAGCAGGTCGTGGCTGGCCGCATAGAGCAGGACCTGGACCCGGTTGCGGAGATCCAGCTTGCGGAGAAGCCGGTTGACGTGGGACTTCACGGTCCCCTCCGAGATGACCAGCCGTTCGGCGATCTCCCGATTGCTCAATCCCTGGACGATCATCTCGAAGATCTCCGTCTCTCGAAGAGTCAGCTCCCCCAGCCCGGGCGGCGTCGAGCGAGCCGGGCCTTCTGCGTCGGGCACCCGTCCCGGCTCCTCGGGCTGCACGAGCAGGGCGACCCGGCCCCGATGCTCCAGTTCCAGGCTCCGGACCCGGAGGCCCCGCTCCGGCCGACCCGGCGGATGCCAGCCCGAGCCTCCCAGGCGACGCGGATCGCCCGGATCCCCTTCCAGGTCGCCTGCTGAATGGAGCAGCGGAACCTCCTGCCCAAGCAACCGATGACAGGGGATTCCCAACAACTCCTCCGCCGCCGGGTTGGCGAAATCCACCCGCCCCTGCGGGTCCAGGAGCAGCACCGCCAGCGGCAGGGCGCCGACGAGAGCCTCGAGGTCCTCGTCTCCACCTCCGCCGGAGAAACCCGAGGACTCGAGGGATTCGGTCCTCTCGGGAGGGGCGGTCGGTTCGACGGCCTGAAACCATATCCAGCGCACCAGATCGACCAGGAGGAGGAGGATCCCCAGGGCCAGGCTCCCCAGCGCCAGCGTCCCGAGCCTGGCCCGGCCGGACCAGGCATCCAGAAGCCGAATCAGGGCCTCGGTCTCATAGCGATCCAGGGCCCGCCCGAACTCGAGTTCAGACCCCTGCAGCGCCTCCAGTTCGAGTTCGACCGCCCCGGGCAGGGCGGGAAGTCGGCGGGGAGCCTCCCCATGACGCAGCTTCCGGGCGGCCATCAGGGCCTCGACGCTGGCGGTGGCCTCGGCCTTCCGGGTCTGGAGGCCCACCAGGTTCAGGGTCAGGCCCACCACCAGCGCCAGCAGCGCGGCTCCCAGAAGGACCCCGGAGGAGGGTTGCGAGTCTCTGCAGGGGATCACCCCTCCAGCCTAGCCCAGACGGCGCGCCAGGGCTTCCCCCCCAGGCTGGATCCGGCCTCCACCCCAGGGTCCAAGGGCGCCCCCCAACCCAGGATGGAGACCCGACCGAACTCCGATCGCGCAAGAGCCAACGAGAGTTGGCCAGATCCTCCAACCGCGGGCAGTTCCGGCCCTTCCCCGGTGCCGGCTAGGCTGAGGAGAGTGGAGGTATGCACATGAGGCCAAGTCCCAGGTCCCGCGGATTCGCCCTGGCCATGGCCCTCTTCCTGATCCTGATCCTGGCGACCCTGAGCTATGGTTCCCTCAGCGTGGCCACCTTGGATTCCAGGACGGCCCGCGAGAATGAACGTTCCTCCCAGGCCATGTACGCGGCCCGGGCCGGCATCGCCGTGGCCATGGCCCGGCTCTCCTACGATTTCGGCTGGACCTCGGGAACCGGGAGCCTCTCGGACGACCCCGGCTCCGCGACCTACTCGGTTCGGGTCGTTCCCTCGGCAAACAACCAGACCGAGCCCGACAAGCTGTGGAGGATCACCTCCACCGGCACATCCCAAGGGGCCCTTCGGACTCTCAGCGCCACCGTCGCCCTGGAGTCCTTTGCCCGGTTCGCCTACTTCACCGACCAGGAATTCTCCACGGCGAACACCCCCATCTTCTTCGCCACCCGGGACGAAATCGACGGCGCGGTGCACACCAACGGCTACTTCTCGATTGCCGGACGCCCGCGCTTTGCCTCGCGGATGACCTCGGCCAACACCGGGGACAGCCTCTACGACTCGGGCAGGTTCTCCTACCGGCAGGAAGGAGTCCAATATCGACCCAGCCGGTTCTACCGGACCCAGACCAACTACGCCACCGACTTCCCCGAGGCCCTAGACTCCAGCCCCGACTTCTCGTTTGCCGGAGGCCAGACCAGGATCCCCCTTCCCGCCGACACCGGCGAGATCCAGAGACGGGCCGACCGCTCCTACAAAGGCGCCCACGAGTTCCAGTTCCGTGAGGACGGGACGGTGCTGGTCCGACGCAAGTCGGGCAGCTCCTGGGTGAACGTCGAGACCCGGCGGACCGACACCCTCCCCGGCGTCACCTTCTTCGTGGATGGAGAGGCCTGGGTGAGCGGAAGGGTTCGAGGGCGGGTGACCTTCGGCTCGACCGACACGATCCACCTGAACGGCGACCTGGTCTATGCCAATCCCACCCGCGACGTCCTGGGACTGGTCGGACAAAAGGACCTGGTGGTCGAGTCCTCGACCACGACCCAACAGGACCGCCATATCCACGCCGTGATGATAGCCCTGAACGGCTCCTTCCGCGTGGCCGGCTACGACTCGGGTCGTTACCGGGGAATCCTGAACGTGTACGGCGGGATCATCCAGGCTCGGCGCGGCCCAGTCGGCACCATCAGCGGTTCGACGATCCAGACCGGCTACTCCAAGAACTACGTGTATGACAAGAAACTGGCCAATACCCCTCCTTTGAACTTCCCCACCACCGGCAACCTGGAGATCCGCAGCCTGATCGACCACGGCTCGCTGGGGGGGGCCTGATCCCGCATGCCGACCTTGGGAGGTGTCGTCTTGCCAAAGCGATCGTCCGGGCTCTCGATGCTCGAGGTGGTGGTGGCCTTCGGGGTGCTGGCGGCGGCCCTGCTGGCCCTCCTGGGCTGCATGCCCGCGGCCGCACGCCTCCAGAAGTGCTCAACCCTCTCTACCCAGGCGCTGTATCTGGCCGAGCAGAAGATGGACTTCCTGCTCAAGCAGGGCCAGAGGCTGGCCAACACGCCCGAGAGCGACCATCCGCTCGGAGATCTCAGCATGAGCCGCCAGTGGCGGGGAGGCCCGGTCCCGGGCTGCCCGGATGTCCAGCGCGTCGAGGTGGTCCTGACCTGGATGGAGCAAGGGCGCCCCCACCAGGTCCGCCTGGAATCCGCCCTGGTTCCATGATCGCGAATCCGAAATCCACGGGCTTTCCGGATCTCCCTCCACCCTCTGGCCGAACCGGCCCAGAACCCAGGGTGGAGAACCCGGTCCCCCGATCCTCCCCCTGGGCGACCGAATTCTCCCCCCCGGACCCTGGTCGGCTTCGGCGCCCGGACGGTGGCCACCCTGGACACCTCTACCGCGCGTCAGGTGGAAATCGGGGGCCAGGTATTCGCCCCCCCTGAACTTCCCGACCACCGGGAACCTGCAGATCCAGAGCCTGATCGATCGGGGGTCTTTGGGAGGATCATGAAAAGAGACCGAGGTTTCACCGTCATCGAGATCGTGCTGGCCCTCCTGATCGGGTCCACCCTGCTGGCCCTGATCACGATCGGGGGCAACAGGACCCTGGCCCGGCGTGGCCTGAACACCGCCAGCATGGAACTGGAGGGTGCCCTGCGCAACGCCAGGCAGGCCGCCCCCAACGCCGCCGGGGGCACCCGGATCCTCTTCCAGGAGGCGACTCCCACCACCAAGGGAAGCTGGCAGGTCCTGGTCGGCACCCAGATGACCCATCAACGCGAGATGGACCGCGACCTGCAGATCACGCTCTCGCCGCCCACTCCGGCCTGGATCGAGTTCAGCGGCTCGGGAACCCTGCCGGCGGACCGCCAGGTCACCCTGAGCAGCTCGGCCACGAACGATTCGATCCGCTGGAAGCTGCACGCCAGCACCGGTGCCATCGAGAGATTGCCTTGAGAGGAGTGCTCCCCATGCGCCGTCCCCGTGCCTTGAGCCTTTCCGAGATCGTGGTCGTCGTGGCCCTCTTCGGCCTTTTCGCCACCACGGCCCTGGCGGGGCTGAACCTGACCCTGGGCTACTGGCGGACCATCTCCTCGACCGTGGATGCCGTGTCCTCCTGCCGGCTGGTCACAGGGACGATGGCCAACGAACTGCGCCAGGGGGTCCCCAACCCGGCCCCCGGCTCCACCTCGACCGGTTATCGCGGGCTCCAGCCTCCGGTCGATCCCACGGCCGTGCTGGTCCCCAATGCCAACTCTCCCATCGCCAGCGAACTGGTCTTCACCGAGCCGGATCCGGCCCGCTACGACCCGCTCAACTCCTCCTTCGATCCGGAGGACCCCAGCTATTATCGGACGGTCCGCTACTACGTGGTGGGGGGCACGGTCCGTCGCGAGATCAAGACCTGGACCTCTTCGGGCTCGGTCGCATCCACCGTGGACGGAGTCCTGGCCAGCGTCGACTCGGCCAGCCTGCAGGCGACCTGGAGGGCCCCCGATCTCTTCGACCTCGAGATCTCCTGCACCCGGGGCAAGGATGTGGCCCAGTTGAACACCCAGGTCTTCGTGTTGGGGAGGTAGACCCATGACCACCACGGGCGAACAGATCCGCAAGGTGAACCGGGTGGCCTCCGCCATCCTGTTCCTCCTGATCCTGGCCGTCGCGGCCGGAATCCTGTGGCTTGCCGGCCTGGAGGGGAAACCCGGGTCTTCAGGGCATCCCAGCCGGGTCCCCGCGACCGCGCCGCCTCCAGACCAGGAAGTCCGGGGCGGGAACCCCGAGTCGGTTCCGCCCGCCCGCCTGCAAGACCCGCCCGACGAGCCGAACCGGATATCCACCCCTGCAAGGGTCCCGACTCCCCCGCCCGGGCAACTCGACTACCTGCCTCCCGACCAGATCCCTTCGCCGGAACCGCGCTCCGGGCAGGCCGGCGAGTTCGAGACCTAGGAGCCTGGGGGGTCCTCAGTCGTAGCTCTGGAGTCCCCCCTCCTGGAAGCAGCGCAGGTTCAGATAGGACACGATTCCCACCACCAGGGCCAGGACCAGGGCCAAGGCGGCTGAGTATCCCATCTCGAAACTCTCGAAAGCCCGGCTGTAGATGTAGAAGACCATCGTCAGGGTCCCGTTCCGGGGCCCACCACCGGTCATGACGTAGATCTCCCCGAAGACCTTCAGGGCCGAGATGCACGAGAGGATGGTGCAAAGGACCAGGGTGGGGCGGAGCATGGGCAAGGTGATCCCGGAGAAGATCGCCCAGAAGCCAGCCCCGTCCAGACGAGCCGCCTCCTCGAGTTCGGGGGGGATGGCCTGCAGACCCGCCAGATAGAGGATCATGTAGTAGCCCAGGCCCTGCCAGAGGGTCACGAACATCACCGAGAAGAGGGCCCAGCCCGGATCCGTCAACCAGGGGATGGGCAGGAGATCAGGGTACCCCAGGGCCCGGGCCAGGGCCCCCAGGCCCAGGGACTCCAGGAAGCGGTTGGCCAGGCCATCCGAGCGCAGGACCCATTTCCAGGCGATGCCCACCACCACGACCGAGGTGATCACCGGCACGTACAGGGCCGTGCGGAAGAAGCGCATCCCCCGCAAAGGCTGGTTCATGGCCACCGCGATCAGGACCGAGAGGAGTTGCAGCACCGGAACCACCAGCAAGTAGAGCAGCGAGTTGCCCAATGCCGTCCAGAAATAGCGGTCATGCCAGAGGCGCTCGAAGTTCTCCAGGCCCACGAATCGGGGTGGTGCCAGAACCCCCTCGGGGGTGTGGCGCAACATGCTGAAGTCGAAGAAGGCCAACAGGACACCACAGAGGATGGGATAGAAGGTGAAGACCCCCAGGACCAGCAAGGCCGGGGCCATGAAGAGCCAGGCCACCCGGCCGCGCCGCGGTTTCACGCAGGACTCGCGGGGGTCCCGGCGGCTTCCAGGCCTGAAGGGGCTTCCTCACAACCCTCCCCGGTCCGGCGCAGGAGCGGGGCCGCCTTGCGCCGTGGATCACTGGGCAGCAGGGTCGGCTTCTGCAAAGGAGGCAAGGGTTCGAACACGGGTTCGCCCCGGGACTCCACAGGAGCCTCCAAGGCCTCCTGCAGGCCGCGCAAGGCGGTGTACTTCTCCTTGCGCCCCCGGGAGAGCTCGACGGGATAGCGCCGAGCATTGAAGGCCAGCTTCTCCTCCATGGCCCGGGCCAGATCCACGCCGGCCTCGTGAGACAAGAGCAGCACCCAGTACAGGACGTCGGCCAGCTCGTGGCCCAGTTCGGTGACCTCTCCCCTCTCGACCTGGGAGCGAACCTCCGCATCGGACTTGAAGCGAAAGAGTTCCAGGACCTCGGAGGCCTCGATGGACAAAGCCAGGGCCAGGTCCTTGGGCTGGTGGAACTGGGCCCAGTCCCGGGCGTCTCGAAAGGCCAGGACCTCCTTTCGGAGGTCCGCCAGGGTCAGTCCTGAATCGCTGCGCATGACGGGGCGCCCCCTTCGGCGTGCCCCCTGTCCCCCCTTCAAGGCAGGCCCATGGTCCGGTTCCATTCCAGGGCGGCCTCCTCCAAGGCCTCCCGAGGCTCCAGGTGCCCGTACAGGGCCGCCTCCACGGCCTCCTTCAAGAGGCGCTCCAGATCCTGCTGAGACTCCATCCCCAACGAGAAGTCCCGGGCCTGGGGCAGTTGCTGCAGCGAGATGCGGATGGCCTCGTCCTGGAGCGGCTCCCCCTTGCCCTGACGGAAGAAGTCGTCGCTGGCGGTCTGGCGGGTCGAGGGCAGAAGCGGCACCTCCCGCACGAAGTCCAACTGGTTTTCGGGGCTGGTCAGGAAGATCCCGAAGCGCAGGGCCGCCTCCCGATGACGGGCCGAGCGGGGAATGACCAGGTTCATCAGCGAGGCCGGCAGGGTGCCGGTGGGCGTCTGGGGCAGGGGGGCCACTCCCGTCCGGGCATAGACCGAAGGCGCGTCGGACTGGACCTTGAGCAGGAGTTGTGGACCGGCCTCGAGCAGGGCCAGGCCTCCCTGCTTGTAGCGATCCAGGGCTCCCTGGAACCCCTCGGTCAGGCTCTCGCGGGGGATCACCCCCTCCTCATAGAGCCGGGCATACCACTCCAGCCGGGCGGCCCCGGCCGGGGTATTGAAGAGCGCCCGCCCCGTGCCCGGCTCGCAGATCGGAACCCCCCACATCCTCCAGTCATCGACGATCCGGACCACCGGGATATAGCCATAGGCAGAGGTCCGGGCCCGGACCGTCCGGGCGACCTCGGCCACCTCCTCCCAGGTTCGAGGTGGCCTGTCTGGGTCCAGGCCGGCCTGGGCCAGGAGATCCTTGTTGTACATCAGGACCCGGGTGGACAGATACCAGGGAAGGGCATAGAGCCCCTCGCGATGCCGCGCGGCCTCCAGGAGGTTCGGAAAGTAGAGCTCCCGGATGGAGGGTGGAAGGGAATCGCCGAGATCCAGCAGGGCGTCGTTCTGGGCCAGGACCAGGGCGGTCCCGGTATTCAGGTTGACCAGGTCCGGAGGCACCCCGCCGGCGATGGAAGCCATGAGCTTCTGCAGGATGCTCTTCTGGGGCAGATCGATCCACTCGACGCGCAGGCCGGGATTCTCGGCTTCAAAGGCCGAAATCACGCCCTTCATGTAGTCATCGAAGCGCGGGCGGAGCTGGATGGTCCAGAACTCCAGGGAAACCGGCTCGGCCCTTCGGGTCGGCCCGCCACAGGCCAGTCCCCAGGCCAGCAGGGCCACAAGGCCCAGCAGGTGCAGTCTCAAAGGTCCCCTCGAGCCTCCGGGGTGGTCCCGGGCCCTTCAGGTTGGTCCGGAGCCTGGGGTGGGACCGGGGCCTCGGGCGTCGCAGGCTCTTCGGATGGAACCGGGGCCCCGGGCGCCGCGGGTCCCTCAGGCGGCACCGGAGGCTGAGGATGCCCCGGATCCTCAGGTGGGACCGGGGCCTCGGGTGTTGTGGGCTCTTCGGTCTGCACGGGAGGCTCGGGGGCCGGGATCCGTTCCAGGGCCCGCCGGGCTTCACCCAGGGTCTGGTCCTGCTCCAGCGCCTGCTCGTACAGGGCCCGGGCCTCGCTCGGGCGCTGCAGGGCCTCCAGGGCGCGAGCCCTCAGGACCAGGGCCAAGGTCAGCTCGGGATTGGCCTCCAAGGCCCGGGCTGCCGCCTTCTCGGCCGGCTCGGGATGGCCGTGCAGGAGCATCTGGACGGCCAGGGCCAGGCTGGCCAGATCCGGCCTCTCGGTCTGGGAACGGACCCGATCCAGGTTGGCCATCCCATCGACCCGATTGCCCATGTCCACCTGCAACCAGCCGAGATTCAGGCGATACAGCGGGCTCTCGGGGTCCAGTCGGACCGCGTCCTGCAGGGCCGAAAGGGCGCGCGCACGCTCCTGCTTCTCGCGGTAGAGGATTCCCAGGTTGTGGTGGGCCTTGGCCATCCCCGGGCTGAGCCGGATGGCCTCGCGCCATTCCGTCTCGGCCACCTCCAGGCGATTCTGGGCCCAGGCCAGGACTCCAAACCCGTAGTGCGATTCAGGCGCTCCCCCGCGAACCTTGCCCAGGGCTCCCAGGACTTCCCCGGCCTGGTCATACTGCTTCTGGATCACGTGGAGCCGGGAGAGGTGGCCCCAGGCCGCAAAGAACTCGGGCCGCAGTTCGGTCACCCGCTTGAGGCGCTCGATGGCCCGGTCGTACTGCTCGAGGTTGGCATGACACAGTCCGGCCAGGTACAGGGCGTCGGGATAGTCCCGATCCTCCTTCAAGGCGCGTTCCAGGGCCACCAGGGCCTCCTCCCAGCGGCCGCCGGAGGCCAGGACGCGACCCAGCTTGTAGTCCTGGAGGGCGGGGATGGACTGGGCCTGGGCGGAGCCGAACAGGCAGGTCAGCAGCAGGAGGGTGAACGTAAAGGTTCTGGAGGGATTCATCGCGACTCTCCGGTGCGGGGCAGGTTGGGGTGGCCCAAGAACTTCACGCCGAAGGAACGGGCCGCTTCGCGCTCGGGGAAGTCCGCACTGCCGTAGAACGAGAAGAGCGAGGGGACCGTGCGGGCCACGGTCCTCGTGGTGAGGCTGTGCACCTCCTCGCCCAGGGTGAAGTGACTCGAGATCTCCACCTCGCCCCCTTCCCCCGAGAAGGCCTCCAGGGTCAAGAAGCGCGCGCCCGCTTCCCGCAAGCCCCGGACCGATGCGGTGTATTCCTCGTGTTCGAGCATGACCACAGACCTCCGGGCGAAAGGTTCAGGGCAAGCCTGCCTGCCCACGACCCGCGAGCTGTCGAAGGCGTGGGAGAGCCTCCTCAGGCAGCCACACGCCCCCGAGATCCACGCGATGGCGTTGCTCCGTGCCGTGGAAGTCGGAGCCTCCGGTGACCAGGAGGCCCAGGGAACTGGCCAGCTCCTGGTAATGCTGGCACAGCAGCGGAGGATGCGAGGGGTGGAAGGCCTCCAGGCCCTGGAGGCCCCGGGCCGCCAGGGCCTGGACCAGGCTCTCGTCGCCGATCTGACCCGGATGTGCCAGGACCGCCACTCCTCCAGCCTCCCGGATCCGTTGGATCGCCTGATGGGGGCGCAGGTTTCTCCGAGGGACGAAGGCGGGCTTTCCCTGCCCCAGGTAGAGGTCGAAGGCCGCAGACAGATCCGCGACGTGCCCGGCCTCCACCATGGCCCGGGCCACGTGCGGACGCCCGACGCTCTGTCCCTGGGCGAATCGGAGCACCCGCTCCTGGCGAACCGGCACGCCGAGCTCCTCCAGGCGAACCAGGATCTCCTCCAGGCGACGCAGACGGGATCGGCGGAGTTCGTGGAGGGCTTCCTGGAGGGGGGCCGAGGCCGGGTCCAGGTAATACCCCAGGATGTGGACGTCCCGGTCGCCCTCCTCGCAGTTGATCTCGACGGCGGGGATCATCTCCAGGCGGAACCCGGCAGCGGCTCTTCGCGCCGGCTCGAAGGCGGCCGTCGTGTCGTGATCGGTGATGGCCAGGGCCTCCAACCCCTCGCGGAGGGCCCGATTCACCAGCTCCTCGGGGGTCAGGGTCCCGTCGGAGGCCGTGCTGTGGCAGTGCAGCTCGATCTTCACGAGGGCTCCGGGCCCTCTGGATGCAGGGCATAGACCAGGACCCTCAGGTCATCCCGGTAGCCCACCAGGTCCGTCCCATGCGGAAGGAAGCGGATGCGTTCCAGCGAGGTGGCCAGCACCTCCTCCTGATAGCCGTCGTCGTCCTGCTCGTATTCCTCTGGCAAAAGGAGGTCCTGCGCGAGCTCTTCTTCCAGGACCCTCAGCAGCAGCGTGAGCTCCTCCACCACCAGGCTGCGGAGATCCCGCTGCACGAGCACCGAGTGGACCCGGTCGTGGAGCTCCTCGGAGGACTCGAAGGACTCTGAGGAGGAGGCCGGCCCCGGGGTCCCGCCGCGGAGGACCTTCAGGACGGGCAGGTGGAGCCCCTTGAAGATCGAGAAGGCCTCGTGGGCCTCGCGAAGCTCTCGCGAGAACTCACGAAACCGGGCCGTGCTCAGGCGCCGATGCAGGAAGAACTCCAGGCTGAGCAGCGGACCTTCCTGGTCTTCAGGCCAGGTCAACTGGACCGCCCCCACCTGCGGCCAGATCACCAGGAGCGCAGTCAGGAAGCGGACCGCCTGGCGAGCGTTCTCAACGGGCATATTCGTGGGAACGGGTCTCGCGGATGACGGTCACCTTGATCTGGCCGGGGTATTGCATCTCGTCTTCGATCCTGCGGGCCACCTCGCGAGCCAGGCGGGTGGCCCCCAGATCGTCGACAGCCTCGGGACGGACCAGGATCCGCACCTCGCGGCCCGCCTGGATGGCGTAGGTCTGTTCGACCCCCTCGAAGGAGGTCGCCACCTTCTCGAGCTTCTCCAGGCGCTTGACGTAGGTCTCGACGTTCTCCCGCCGAGCTCCGGGGCGGGCTGCCGAGATGGCGTCCGCCGCCTGGACCAGCATGGCCTCGACGGTGCGCTGCTCGACATCTTCGTGGTGCGCCTCGACGGCGTGGACCACCTCGGGGGATTCCCCATACTTCTCGCACAGCCGGGCACCCACCAGGGCGTGAGGCCCTTCGATCTCGGCCGTCACGGCCTTTCCGAGATCGTGAAGCAGGCCGGCTCGACCGGCCAGTTGCACGTCCCCTCCCAGCTCGGCAGCCATGTGGGCGCACAGGAAGGAGACCTCGAGCGAATGGAACAGGACGTTCTGGCCGTAGGAGGCCCGGAATCGAAGGCGTCCCAGCAGCTTGATCAACTCCGGATGAAGTCCGGTCACCCCGGCCTCCAAGGCAGCCCGCTCCCCTTCCTGGACGATCCGATCGTCCATCTCCTTACGGGAGCGCTCGACCATCTCCTCGATCCGCGCGGGATGGATCCGGCCGTCCTGGACCAGTTTCTCCAGGGCCATCCGGGCCACTTCCCGGCGGATGGGATCGAAGCCCGAAAGGATGACGGCCTCGGGGGTGTCGTCGATGATCAGGTCGATCCCGGTCAGGCTCTCGAGCATGCGGATATTCCGCCCCTCGCGCCCGATGATCCGGCCCTTCATCTCGTCGGAGGGCAGGTTCACGACCGAGACGGTGGACTCGACCACCTGCTCGGAGGCCCACTTCTGGATGGCCATGCTGATGATGCGGCGGGCCTTGCGATCCGCCTCTTCCTTGGCCGCCTCCTCGGCCTGGCGCACCCGACGCGCCAGGACCAGCCGGTTCTCGCGGTCCACCTGTGAGAAAAGCTCGGCGCGGGCCTCCTCGGTGGTCAACTGGGCATTGCGCTCCAGCGCCTCCCGAAGGATCTTCGCCGATTGGGAGAGTTCCTGGCGGAGCTTCTCCTGCTCCTGCTCCTGGCCGATCAGCCTCTGTTCCCGTCGTTCGAGCTGCTCATCCTTCTTGTCCAGCGACTGCTCCCGCTGCACGAGCCGCATCTCGGAGGCCTGGAGTTGCCCCCGGACCTCCTCCCGGTCGCGCTCGATCTCTTCGCGCAGTCTCTGGCTCTCGTCCCGGGCCTCCAGGAGGCGCTCCTTCTTGAGAGCCTCCGCCTCCCTCAGGGCGTTCTTTTGAATATCCTCGGCCGTCTGTCCGGCGGCCTGTTGTTTGCGCTGCTCGATACGACTTCCAGTCAGGAAGCCGGCGGCCAGGAAGAGCAAGCAGGCCCCGACCATCACGATCAGAGTGACGGGTCCGATGGCAGGCTCACCTCCTGGTGACTTCGTTCCCGCCCCCCGAGCGGCCTCAAGAACCGCCCGGGGACCGGGAACACGCGTGCAGGCCGGAAACCACGCCCGACACGACACGCAGTAAACTTAATTGTACCGACCCGCCCGGAGGCCTGTCAACAAATTGACGGACCCGATTCCGAGACTCCTCAGTCCGGAGGATAGACCTCACCCAGGACGGTGCGGATGGTTGAGGCCGAAAAGCCGCGCCCGGCCAGGAAGCGCGCCGTGCTCGCGGCCGGGCGCCCGGACCGGGCCCGGCGTTCCGCCAGGACCCGCGCGGCTTCGGATTCCTCAACAGGGTCCTGTTCTTCGAGAATCCCCTGGACCAACTCCCGATCCACCCCGCGTTTTTCGAGTTCCTGGGCCAATCGCAGGCGGCCCAGGCCCCGTCGCGCCTTCTCCCGGACGAACTGAATCGCGAAACGGCGGTCATCGAGATAGCCCAGTCTCAGCAGATCCTCGAGCAAGGCCTGGATCGGCTCCACGGCCCCGCCCCGTGCGAGGAGCTTGCGCCGCAACTCCTCGCACGAGTGGTCCCGAGCCGAGAGAAGCCTCAGGGCACGTTCACGCAGGTCCGTGGAAGACCCGGACAAGCTCAGACCTGCGCCTCGACCGGGGGCGAGGGGACTCCGCCCAGGGTCTCGCGGACCTTGCGCTCGATGGAATCCGCCACCTCGGGGTGTTCCTCCAGCCAGGTCCGGGCGTTGTCGCGCCCCTGTCCGAGCCGGGTATCGCCAAACGAGAACCAGGTCCCGGCCTTGGAGACGACTCCGGCCTCCAGGCCGACGTCCAGAAGGCTGCCCTCCCGCGAGATGCCCTTGCCGAAGAGGATGTCGAACTCGGCCACCTTGAAGGGCGGGGCCAGCTTGTTCTTGACCACCTTCACCTTGACGCGGTTGCCCACGTTCTCGGAGCCCTGCTTGAGGCTGTCGATCCTGCGGACCTCCATGCGCACGGAGGCATAGAACTTCAAGGCCCGGCCGCCCGGGGTGGTCTCGGGGTTCCCGAACATCACGCCGATCTTCTCGCGAACCTGGTTGATGAAGAGGACGGCGGTCTTGCTCTTGGAGATCACCGCGGTCAACTTGCGCAAGGCCTGGGACATCAACCGGGCCTGGAGACCCACGTGGGAGTCCCCCATCTCGCCTTCGATCTCGGCCCGGGGCACCATTGCCGCGACCGAGTCCACCACCACCACGTCCACCGCATTCGAGCGGACCAGGGTCTCGACGATCTCGAGGCCCTGCTCGCCGGTATCCGGCTGGGCAACGTACAGCTCATCGGTCTTCACGCCCAGGTTCTGGGCATAGTTGGGGTCCAGCGCATGCTCGACGTCGATGAAGGCGGCGATTCCACCCAGCCTCTGGGCCTCTGCGACCACCTGGAGGGCCAGGGTGGTCTTGCCCGAGGACTCCGGGCCATAGATCTCGCTGACCCGCCCCCGGGGCACTCCACCGATCCCCAGAGCGACGTCGACGGCGAGCGAACCGGTGGGGATGACGGGCACCTCAAATCGGGAGGCCGCCTCCCCGAGCTTCATGATCGATCCTTTGCCAAAGGCCTTCTCGATCTGACCGATGGCCATTTCCAGGGCTTTCTGCTTGTCCATGTGCACCTCGCCAGGTTGCGTCCCAGGTCCACCCCTGGTCCGCCGGGGCGGCACGCCTGAGTGCCGCCGGATTTCACTGACCGGGTTCCGCCGACTGGGGCACGGCCTGAGCCGGGCCGCCCAGGGCGAACCTCTGGAGAACCGAATAAACGGGTCCGGCGGGTTGGAGCCGACTGCAGAACAGGCAGAGCTCCGAAACCGGACGAGAACCAACAGGCCTGCCTTCCAGGTCCTGGACAGACCGCTCCAGGCGGGGAGCGCTCTCAGGTCGAGCGATCCGGCCCAGGGTGATGTGTCCCACGAACCCTCGGGCCTCGGGCTGAAATCCCAACAAGCCGAGTTCCTGATCCAGGTCTCCGGCCAGGCACCGCAGGGCCTCCTGTCCGGACGACAACCCGACCCACAAGACGCGGGGGCGCTTGAGGTCGGGGAAGGCCCCGACTCCCGCCAGGGCGATCTCCAAGGGGGCGTGTCGGCAGGCAACCCGCCCCAGGGCCTCCTGGATCCGCGTGATCCGCTCCCGGGGGACTTCCCCCAGGAACTTCAAGGTCAGGTGGAGATTCTCGCGACGAACCCAGCGGACGAAACCATGGGGACGCAGGATCTCCTGAAGCTCGACCAGCCTTCCCTGAATCCCGGAGCCCAACTCCACGGCAACGAAGAGACGGAGACGGGCTTCACCTCTTGCGCAGCCAGGATCTGGGATTTCCTTCAAGTTCGGCTCACCCCGGCGGATTCCTGTCCGGACCTGCTGAGCGATTCTCGCACAGCCTCCCGGCTGGTGGCTACTTCTTCTTGCGAGGCTTCTCCCCGAGGGGCGCCGGGGCGGCGGCAACCTGGGGCAGGCAGACCTGCACGTGCCGAATCTCATCGGAGATCCGGTTGAGCTCCTCACAGTTCATCCGGGGATGAAGGGGAATCGGCTCTCCTTCCCCATCCGCCGTCTCCACGACCGGCACCGTCCCGCCCACCTCTTCAAAAGAGACCTGGCAGTTCAGGACGCCGGCAGCGATCTTGTAGACCAGCGAGATATCATCATAAGGAGTACTGGGGAAGTCCCGGCCCGAAGAGTCCAGGACCGAAACGGTCAACTCTTCGAGGGTGACGGGCTTTCCCTTGCTCTCCAGGACCCTGCGGATGACCTCGGCCACCGGGGTGTTCTTTCCGACGTCCTTCAAGCCTGTCGCCACTGCGTCTCCTCCTTTGCAGGACCTCTCGGGGAGGCTCCACCTGCCTTTTGAGGGGACAGGGTTCTCGGAACGCGGCGCGGGTCCTTCAGGCGGGAACGAGGTTCAGAACCCCGAAAAAAAAGAAGGCCCCACTTGATCGGGGGCCTGGTGCCGAGACCCAGATTTGAACTGGGGACACCGCAATTTTCAGTCGCGTGCTCTACCAGCTGAGCTATCTCGGCTCGAAACCTCTTGTCCGACACGAACCTCTTGGGAAGCCGTTTCCGGCTTCCCAAGAGGTCTTCTGGGCGGGAGCGACGGGATTTGAACCCGCGATCTCCGGCGTGACAGGCCGGCGCCCTTAACCCCTAGGCCACGCCCCCGTGTGTGTCGGTCCGTCCCTTTCGAGACTGGTGGGCGGAACAGGACTTGAACCTGTGACCCCCTGCATGTGACGCAGGTGCTCTGCCAACTGAGCTATCCGCCCTCGGACGTTGGCAATTATAATCACAGTGCCGAGAGGCTGTCAAGCGTTCCGGAAAAGAAATCCTCAGGCCCGAAATCGGAGGCCCTTCCTGGGGAGAGGGCGACCCGCCCTTCAGCGCCAGGCCAGATTCCAGAGGACCGCGCCCAGGGGATTTCCCCCGACCTCCAGGGTCTTGCAGACCTCCGGCCCTTCCATGCGGATCACCGAGACGGTGCTTCCTTCGGTGTTCATGACGTAGAGGAACTCCTCCCCGGGCAGAGCCAGAAGCCGGGTCGGCCCCTGACCGACCGGCAGGCGCGCCAACACGTCCAGGGTCTGCAGGTCCAACACCGCGACCGCGTTCTCGCCGCGCAACGAGATGAAGGCCCGGGTCTTCCCGGGACCGGAGAGGATCTCGCTGGGTCCCAGGCCGATGGGGATCCGCAGGCGGACCACCTGGTCCTGGATTCCGGCCACCAGCACGTCGGGAATCTCGCTGGCGACCCCCAGGAAGACACCGCGATCCTCGAGCTCGACCTGACTGCCGATCCGGGCGTCCACCTCCCCTTTGAAGCGCCTGGGTTCACGCTCGATGAGGCCCACGACCGGAGAGGTCACGGTCCTGGGCACGAAGCTCAGAAGCGGGTCGGGCTGCAGGTGCAGCAGGGTATTGGGCCCCTGCTCGACGTTGGCCACCTCCAGGATGCCACGCTCCTCATCCAGGCTGAGGTTTCCCGGCGCCCGGCCGATGATGTAGCGGGTCAGGAGCCGACGGGTCGCGGTGTCGAAGACCTGGACGGTCCCGGCCTCGCGACAGGCCACGTAGAGCCTCCAGCCTCCGCCCCCGACCAGGAGTTCCTCGGGGCCGGCATCGGTCTGGAGGTGGCCGAGCACCTCGTGACGGACGGGATCGACCAGGGCCACCCGATTCTGCCCGGTGCAGGCGATGTAGAGACGGGCCGGAGCCCGCCCCATCAACAGAAGGCTCCAGGCCGCCGCGGCCAGCAGGACCGCGACCAGGGCCAGGAATGAACCGATTTGCCGGGCCCACCTCCGATTCATGACAGCACCTCCCGAAAGACCGGGCCCGGCGAGGCACAGGCCCCATGCTGACATGATAGCACCCGAGGGAAGGCCCCCCGCGTCGGCGGCGGCCTCGGGCAGAAGGTCCCGGGTCTGTTCCAGAAGCCAGATGAACTCTCAGAGGATCCGCGCCAGGGCGGCCAGCGCAGCCGTCTCCACCCGCAGGATCCGGGGGCCCAGACCAGCCAGGACCAGACCGCTGGCACGGGCCTGCACGACCTCCTCGCCGGAGAACCCTCCCTCCGGGCCGATCAGCAAGGCGACCCGAGCGGCCCAAGGGCCCTCCAGGGGGGTGCCCCCGGGCGCCAGGAGGAAGGCCTGCTCGAAATCGGCGGCCTCCTCCAGGGCCCTGGCAAAATCCAGGGGCGGCTCGATCCGGGGTATCCGGACCCGACCCGACTGAGCGGCGGCCGCGACCGCCAGCCGCTGCCAGCGGACCCGTCTTTCCTCTCCCGGATGCCGGACCTCGGTCCGGGAGGTGATCAAGGGCACCAGGCTCGAGACCCCCAGTTCGGTTGCCTTCTCGACCGCCCAGTCGAAACGCTCCCCCTTGACCAGGGCCAGGTACAACGTCAAGCGGATCGCGGGCTCCACCCCAGGCGTGCAGACCTCCAGGACCTCGCCCCGAACCTGGGGCCGCACCTGAGTGATCCGCACCCGGGCCTCCTGGCCCTTCCCGTCGAAAGCCAGGAACTCCTGACCTGGCTTCAGGCGCAGGACCCGGACCAGGTGATGGGCCGACTCCTCATCCAGAAGGAGCTCGGAGGAGTCCCAGGAGCAGTGGACCCGAGGCCGCCTCAAGGCTGGCGCAGGCGCAGTCCGACCCAGGCCTCCCGCTCGAGCTCCGCCTCCAGTTCCAGACCGTGGGCCTGGAAGGCGCGAACGACCTCGTCGCGGCGCTCCTCCACGATGCCTCCGGCCACCAGGCGGCCTCCGCGGGCCACGGCCCCCGCGAGCTCGCCCGCCAGATCCACCAGCACCTGAGCCACCAGGTTGGCCAGGACCAGGTCGAATCGACCTTCCGGGACCCCTTCGAAGTGAAGGACCTCGGCGCGGTCGCCCAGTCCATTGAGTTCCAGGTTCTCTCGGGCCACCCGGACGGCCACCGGATCGTGGTCGACCCCCAGGACCCGCCCGCCTCCCAGAAGAAGGGCCGAGAGGGAGAGGATCCCCGAGCCGATGCCCACGTCCAGGACTCTTGCAGCGCTGCCGGCGAGAAGGTGCTCTTCGAGAAGCTCCATGCACAGGGCCGTGCTCGCGTGGTAGCCGGTTCCGAAGGCCATGCCGGGATCCAGGATCAGCATCCTCTCCCCCGGAGCGGGTTCATGACGCTCCCAGGAGGGGCAGATCACCAGGGTCTTCCCGATGCGCCGGGGATGATAGAACTGCTTCCAGCACTCGGCCCAGTCCTCGTCGGCCACGGAACGGCGAACCACCATCCGGGCCCCGGCCTCGCGCAGCGAGACCCCCAACGAGCCCAACCTCTCCTGCCAGCCGGACTCGCAAGGCACGTAGAAGACCCATTTCAAGGTCGGCTCTTCGGACTCGACCACCCATCCGCCCAGGTCGCGACGGGTCAGAAGGACATCCAGCTCTGAAGCCAGGGCCGGATCGGCCTCCAACTCGACCTCCAACCAGTCACCCGGCACCGGTTCAACCGAAGATGGCATCGCGAATCCTCCCGAAGAATCCACCGCTCCCCTCCTCGGCCTCCTGCGAGCCGGCCTCGGCGAACTGCTTGAGCAGCTCCTTCTGCCGGGAGTTGAGGTGCGTGGGAACCATGACTTCAAGCACGACGTGCAGGTCGCCGTGGCCTGAACCGCCGATTCGGGGCATCCCCTTGCCCTTCATGCGGAAGGTGGTCCCGCTCTGGGTCCCCGCGGGCACCTTCATCGGCTCGGGATCCCCGACCAACTGGTTGACGGGAACCCGGGCTCCCAGGGCTGCCTCGGTGAAGGTCACCCGATGGCGGTGGATCAGGTCATCCCCCTGGCGCTCGAAGGCCGGATGGGGCTCGACCTCGATGCTGACGAGCAGGTTCCCGGGAGGCCCGCCGGACTGACCCGGCTCCCCCTTGCCGGCGATGCGGAGCGAGAGCCCGTTGTCCACGCCTGGGGGAATCGCGACCTCCAAGGTCTTGCGGGTCTTCACCACCCCGCGCCCCCGACACTCGGGACACGGCCTGGTCAGGGTACGTCCCTGCCCGCGGCAGTCGGGGCAGGGCCCCACCTGGGTCAGGCTGCCGAATCCGATATTGACGACCCGTTGGACCTGGCCTGCTCCCTGGCAGGTCTTGCACGTCTGCACACCGTCCGGCTCGGTGGTGCACCGGCCCTGGCAGTTCAGGCAGGTCTCCTCCACCTGGTAGGCGACGTCCCGCCGGGCTCCGGTGCAGGCCTCCTCGAGGGTCACGCGGACGCCGACCCGCAGGTCCCGGCCCCGGGTGGGGCGATGCGCGGCGCGTCCTCGGCCTCCTCCCCCACCCCCGAGATCGAAGAGGGTCTCGAAGAGATCTCCGAACGGGAAGCCGAACCCCCCCATGTCGGAGGCTCCCATCCCGGCATTCTGGTTCGGGGCGTGCCCGAAACGGTCGTAGTAGGCTCTCTTCTGCTCGTCGCTGAGGAGCGAATAGGCCTCGTTGATCTCGCCAAAGCGACGCTCAGCCTCCTGCTTGTCCTCGGCCACATCGGGGTGATACTGCCGGGCCAGGCGCTTGTAGGCCTTCTTGATGTCGTTGAGGCTGGCGTCCCGGGGGACGCCCAGGATCTGGTAATAATCCATCTGGGCCATGCTCAAGAGGGGAATCTCCTCCCTGGAACCGCCTTCATTGTAGCTCAGGGCGCTGTTCCAGGCTTCTAGAAAACGTCCCCATCATACCCCCGGGACCCGCCCCGATCAACTCCAGAGGGCCCCCTGAATCCGCCACCTACCGTGGCATTCGGCCGCCGAGGGGTTCTGGGTTCGGCGGAGCGGACGCGACGGGGCCCGACCCGGGCAGGGTCAGGCCCCGAATGCCGGCCCGCCGTTGCGGAGCCCGGCTACTTCTTGAACCAGCCGAAGAGGTCTTCCTCGGCCGGCTCGTCGACGCTGGACTTGACCGAGGCCGCCCCCCCTGGCTTGGACCCGGCCGACTTGCCGGTCTCCAGCGAGTAGTAGGCGTCGGTCGAGACGGCGAAGAGCTGGTCCTGGAGCACCTTGGTATCCTGGCTGATCTTCTGCAGCTCGTAGGTCTGCAGCGACATCCTGAGGCGATCGATGGCATCCCGCAGTTTGCGCTGATGCTCGACCGGAATCTGCTCCCCGAGGTCCCGCATGGTGCGTTCGGCCGTATCCAGTTCGATATTGGCCTTGTTGCGGATCGTGGCCTCTTCGCGACGCTTTCCATCCTCCTCGGCGTAGATGGCCGCCTCCTTGACCATGTGGTCGATCTCGTCCTTGGTCAGGTTGGTGGGGGACTGGATGGTGATCTTCTGCTTGTTCCCGGTGGCCATGTCCTTGGCCGAGACGTTCACGATGCCGTTGGCGTCGATATCGAAGGTCACCTCGATCTGGGGGACCCCGCGCGGCGCCGGCGGAATGTTGCGCAGCTCGAAACGGCCCAGGGATTTGTTGTGGGCCGCGAGTTCGCGCTCGCCCTGCAGGACATGCACCTCGACCACCGTCTGGCCGTCGGCCGCAGTGGTGAAGATCCGGGTCTTGGAGCAGGGGATGTGGGTATTGCGCTCGATCAGCTTGGTGAAGACCCCGCCGACCGTCTCGATTCCCAGCGAGAGGGAGGTGACGTCGAGCAGGACCATGTCCTTGACCTCGCCGGCCAGGACCGCCCCCTGGATGGCGGCCCCCATGGCCACCACCTTGTCGGGATCGATCTCGCGGGAGGGCTCGCGGCCGAAGAGACTGCGGACCTTGTCCTGGATGGCCGGCATCCGGGTCGAACCGCCGACCAGCAGGACCTTGTGAATCTCCTGGATCCTCAGCCCCGAATCCTCCAGCGCCCGCATCGCGGGCTCGACGCACTTCTCGACCAGGTCCGCGGTGAGTTCCTGGAAGCGGGCGCGAGTCAACTCGACGTCGAGATGCTTGGGGCCGGAGGCGTCCGCGGCGATGAAGGGCAGGTTGATGCGCGTGCTGGTCTCGGTGGAGAGCTGGATCTTGGCGTTCTCGGAGGCCTCCTTCAGGCGCTGCATGGCCAGACGATCCGAACGCAGATCCAGACCGTGCATCTTCTTGAACTCGTCGACCAGCCAGTCCATGACCCTCTGGTCCCAGTCATCGCCACCCAGCCTGGAGTTGCCGGCCGTCGACTTGACCTCGACCAGTCCGCCACCCAACTCGACGATCGACACGTCGAAGGTGCCGCCTCCAAGGTCCCAGACCAGGACGGTCTCGTTGGTGTCCACCTTCTCCAGGCCGTAGGCCAGACACGAGGCCGTCGGCTCGTTGATGATCCGCAGGACCTCCATCCCGGCGATGGTGCCTGCATCCTTGGTGGCCTGCCTCTCCGAATCGGAGAAGTAGGCCGGAACGGTGAGAACCGCCTTCTCGATCGGGAAACCCAGGTAGGCCTCGGCGTCCGCCTTGATCTTCTGCAGGATCATCGCCGAGATTTCCTGGGGGGTGTACTGCCGATCATCGATCTGGGTCCGCTGGTCGGTCCCCATGTTCCGCTTGATGGAAATCACGGTCCGCTCCGGGTTGGAGATGGCCTGCCGTTTGGCCACCGAGCCGACCAGGCGCTCTCCCGACTTGGAGAAACCGACCACCGAGGGGAACAGATAATCCCCCTCCGCGCTGGGGATCACGATGGGCGCGCCACCCTCGACGATCGAGACGACCGAGTTGGTGGTTCCGAGGTCGATCCCGACGATCTTGCCTGTCATGTCGTTCTGTATCCTCCAGAATCAAGCTACCCTCAGGGAGACCCGCTGCCAGGGCGAGGTGGGCCAGACCCATTTGTGATTGCGTTGGCCTTCTGGTTCGCCCTGGCCGACTCGGGTTCCTCGCGCTTCACGACGAGGAAATCGTCAGTTCAGTCCGCGGTCGCTCCCTCCGAAGCTGCCTCCGGGTCCGACTGGACTTCCTCGGGCGGTCGCCAGGAGGGCGAAGCGGATTCGCCGGGCAATTCGGAGACCTCGTCCGGGACCGAGATCACCGGGGGGGATTCGGGAGCCGCTCCGGCCAGGGCCGATTCGCAATCCACCTGAACGCAGGGATCCGAAGCGGCCGGTTCCAGGACCGGAGCGGGCTCCACCCGGGCCTCCTCCGGCTTGCCGGGTGCGGCCGCCCCCTCCTGCCCGGGATGGCGCGCCAGGCGAACCATGGAGGCGCGCAGCAGTTTTTCTCCCAAGAGGTAGCCCCGCCGGATCTGGTCGAAGACGTGGTCCTCGGGAATCTCCCCGGTTTCCACGTGGCCCATGGCCTCGTGGAAGTTCGGGTCAAAGGGTTCCCCGACCGCTTCGATGGACTGCAGGCCTTCGGACTCGCAGGAATCCAACAACTGGCGACGGATGCCCTGCAGGCCCTGGATGACGCCCTGGACATCCGAGAAGCGATCCTCGGCCTCCAGGGCCCCGTCGAAGCTGTCCAAGACGGGAAGCAGCTTGCGGAACAAGGATTCACGCGCCCTCTGAAGCTGGAGTTCCAGGTCCTTCTCCTGGCGCGAACGGATGTTCTGCACATCTCGGACCAGCTTGTCGTAACGCTCCTGGGCCTCGAGAAGCAACTCGTCCTTGATCTCGAGCTGCTTGCGCAGGACCGCGGTCTGGGCCTGTTCGTGGGCCGAAGGGGGCGGCGGAGGCTGCTGTGGCGGCGGGGCCTCCCGAGCCTTCCGGCCCATCGCCGAAGCCACCAGATCCGAAGAGGCCGCAAAGAGCAGGGCCTCTTGTTCTTCTCGGAGCTTCTTGTGGAACTCCGAGCGCATCGCCTCGACCGACTCGACCTGCTTGAACATCAGTTCCAGCATCGCCTGGGACACGATGCGGTAGAGCCCGGTGATGTCCCGCGAGGAGCACCCCTCCTGGCGGATCCGGGCCAATCGGGGTTTGAGGTAGGCCAGGCATTCGACCTGCGAGACGATGGAGTCGAGTTGTTCGATCTCGGCGCCCAGGCGATCGTCCTGGTCGGAGTCCGCCCCCGACCCTTCCTCAGGCATGGTCCTCCTGGGCAAGGCCCCCGAAGAGGAGGGTTCGGGAAGGCGCGCGCGCTCCCAATCCGAGGAAGAATCTGCCGGAGGGGAAGCCACCGGGGCCGCGGGAGGTTCCGGCTCCGTGGGGGGGACGGGGGCTTCGAGGAAATCCAGCACCTCGGTCTCGGAGGCGGGAGGAGGCCCCAGCAGGGTCTCGCCTGAAGGCGCCGGAAGGGCGGATATCTCCCCCGGAACGGGGGGAGTCGGGGCTGTCGGCGCCGGCTCGGCAGGCGCCTGGGGGGATTCCGCGGCGGGGACCTCCCCCGACTTCTCCGGCTTGAACCACGAGGGGGGCCGGGGCTTGGGTCGCCCCGCGGCCGTGCTCTCCAACCGCTTCTTCTCCGCCATGACGTCGCCCTTCCTGGCCAGATTCTGCCCACCCGGGAGGCTCCTTCGGGAAAGGCCGACAAGGCCCCTGCGACGCAGGAGGCTTCCTTCACGGCCGGAAAGGCCAGGGTGTGCCCTTGAGGGCAGCAACGGGCGAGGAAACGCCCGGACCAGGCGAAGACCGAAGGTTCAGACCAAGGTCCCCAACCTCTCCAACCTCTGGCTCACCGACTGGGCGACGCAGTTCAGGATGGCCAGCATCCGATCGTAGGGCATGCGGGTCGGACCCAGCAGGCCCAAGGTTCCGACCGGTTCTCCCCGCAAGGAGTAGGAGACGGCCAGGAGGCTGCAGCCGCTCATCTCGACCAGTTCATTTTCCTGGCCGATCCAGATGCGGAAGCCGGGGGTCTCGAGGGTCTTGGTCAGGACCTCGGCCAGGATCTCCTCCTGCTCGAGAACCTTCAGGATCGTGCGCAGGCGCTCGACGTCCCGGAATTCGGGCTGGTCCAGCAGGCGGCTGGTCCCCCCCAGGACGAGACGGGCGCCGGACTCCAGGGAGTCGTCGCGAGCAGCCAGGGTCAGCCCCTGGAGGATCTGCGGATCGACATCCGAGCGCATCTCTCCCAGCATCTCCTGGGAGATCTCCACCAGGGGCACCCCTCGCAGGCGGCGATTCAGGGCCTCGGTCATTCCCTCGAGCAGGTCCGGGGGCACCGGCAACGACAATTCCAGGATCTTCTCGACCACCGATCCGGTCTTGGTCAGCAGGACGAAGAGCAGTCGCCGGGGCCCCAGGGGAACCAGTTGCAGGTAACGGAAGAAGCTCCGGCGCAGACGGGGGGCCAGGATCAACGAGGTGTGACGCGTGGTCTGGGTGAGCAGGCGGCTGGCCTGCTCCATCAGGCTCTCGAGCGCGGCCTGGGCCCCCACGACCTCGTCCCGAATCACCGGAGCCTCGGGAGGAGTCGCGATCCCCGATTCGACCAGACGGTCGACGTAGTAACGGTAGGCCGGATCCTGCGGGACCCTTCCCGCCGAAGTGTGAGGCTGCCCCAGGAAGCCCAGCTCCTCGAGGCGGGCCATCACGTTCCGGACGGTCGCAGAGCTGCAGCTCAAGCCGTACTGCTCGACCAGATGGGAGGAACTGACGGGCTGAGCGGTCCGGATATACTCCCGAACCACTGCCAGGAGAACCTGTTCCTGCCTGGGGTCCAGTGCCACGTTGATCATCCTCTTGTCGCCAGGAAGCCGGCCACATCCGGGCTGGTCTGCCATGGCGCCCCAATGGACGTTAGCACTCGACCTCGGAGACTGTCAAGAAATGGGGGCCTGTGGACTCGGGCCCGACGGCAGGGCCTGCTCTCCGGGGGGGGGCAGCGTCAGCGGCGTGCCGAGCAGGCCGAGGAAGACCTCGTTGGCGAGATCGCGGCCTCGGGAGGTCAGGCGGACCCTGGAGGCGGAGCGGCGGACCAGGGCCTCGGGAAGCCCGTCGAAGGCCTCCTCCAACCGACCTTGCGGGACGGCGAAGCGTCGGGCCACGCGGGCCAGGTCCGCCCCCCAGCGGGTGCGCAGGGCCAGGATCAATGTCTCCTTCAGGGCGCTCTCGGTTCCCAGGCGTTCCGCCTCGAAGAGAGGGCTCCTCCCCTGGCGCAGGGCCTGGACGTACTGCTCGGGGGTCTCCAGGCGCCGGGTCCGCCAACCCGAGAGATAGGAGACCGCTCCGCAGCCCAGCCCCAGGTATTCCCGATTGGCCCAGTAGACCATGTTGTGGCGGCACTCCCGCCCCGGGAGGCTCCAATTGGAGATCTCATACTGCCGGAAGCCGCGCCCCCTCATGGTCCGGCGCAGGAGGCTCTCCATGTCGGCCACGGCATCCTGGTCGGGCAGGCAGAGCTCTCCGCGCCGAACCGAGGCTTCCAGGGGAGTCCCCTCCTCGAGGCTCAAGGCGTAGGCCGAGAGGTGCTGGGGCTGCGCCTCCAGGGCCCGGTCCAGGGTGGCCTGCCAGTCTGCCGGGGTCTGACCGGGAAGACCATAGATCAGGTCCAGCGAGAGATTCTCAAAACCGGCCCGTCGGGCCTGTTCCAGGGCGTCAAGCGCCTCCCGGGCGGAGTGGATCCTGCCGATCCGCGCCAGGAGCCGGTCCTCGAGGGCCTGGACGCCGAACGAGAGTCGGTTGACCCCGGCCTCCCTCAGGCGTTCCAGGTTGCCGGGGTCCAGGGTCCCGGGGTTGGCCTCCAGGGTGATCTCGACCCCCGGAACCACCTCGAAGACCTCGCGGCAGACCTCGAGCAGCTCGGAGATCCAGGATGGGGGGGCCAGGCTCGGCGTCCCGCCCCCGAAGAAGATCGAGCCGACCCGAGGGGCCGGGTCGGAGGCCTGCTGACGCAGGTCGGCCAGGAGCGCCCCGTGGTAGGCGCGTCGGACCCCTTCGCCGGGATCCTGCCAGGCGTTGAAGTCGCAATAGGCGCAACGACGCCGACAGAAGGGCAGATGGAGATAGACCCCGATCCCCCTCAAGAGGCCCCCGGGGCCCGGGGCGAGATCAACGGAAGCCAGCGGCTCCGTAACCTCCGGAATCGTAATCGGTCCCCGGAGCCGCGCCCATCCCGGGAACCCCGCTCACACCGGTTCCTCCCATCATGGTTGCGCCCCCCCCGGCCTCCGGGGCCTGGCGATCCGGGACGAAGATCTCGATGTGGCTCGGGGTGAAAAGGTAGATCTGATCGGCCACCTTCTGGGTGAACCCGTCCAGGGCGTAGGAGATGCCCGAGAGGAAGTCCACGATGCGCCGCGACAACTCCTTGTCCGTCCGGCGCATGTTCAGGATGATGCACTTCTTGACCTTGAGCGCCTCGGCGATCTCGCGAGCCTCGGCGAAGGTGCCCGGCTCGAGGATCAGGACCTCCTGCTTCTTGGGCGAAGGCAGGCCGATCAGGGTGCCACGGGCCCGCCCCTCACGCCGGGCGCCGGCCGGGGGCGCAGCCATGGCCGCATCCGAGGAGAGCTCCTCGGACTGGCTGTATTCCTCGTCCATCGTGAAGAAACGGCGGAGTTTCTCCATCATGCTGGCACCCACTCGACACCTCCGTGGTCCGGTTCGCCCGCGCTGGCCCCCCAAGGCCGTTGACGGCAATTCAATTCCAAGCCCCCTGTTTCCTCCTGGCCGACGCGTCGTGCTCGCGTTCCCCTGAGTCAACGCTCGCCGAAGATGGCCCGACCCAGGCGGATCATGGTCGCCCCCTCCTCGACCGCCACCAGATAGTCGTCGCTCATGCCCATCGAAAGCTCGCGGCCATGCCAGAAGGGATAGCCTCTTTCCAGGATGGCCTCCAACAACTTGCGCAGCCTGCGGAAATGAGGCCGACTGGCCTCGGCGTCGGGTCCCGGGGGGGGGATCGACATCAGGCCGACCAGGCGCAGCGAACGCGGAGGATCGCCGCGGAGTTCGTCCAGGAGCGGGAAGACCTGGTCGGGTTCGATGCCGTGCTTGGTCTCCTCGCCCCCCAGCCGGATCTGGAGCAGGCAGGGCAGGTTGCGCCCCCGCTCCGTGCAACGCCGATCCAGGCGGCGAATCAGGGGGATCGAGTCCAGGGTGTGGATGGTCTCGAAGAGATCCACCGCCAGGTTCACCTTGTTGCGCTGGAGATGTCCGATCAGATGCCAGCGCGCCCCTGGAAGCCGGGTGGCCTTCTCGCGGGCCTCCTGGAGGTAGTTCTCGCCCAGATCCTCCAACCCGGCCTCCAGGGCAGGACGGATCTGCTCGGGGGTCAGAGTCTTGGTCACCCCCAGGAGGCGGACGGAGTTGGGGTCCCGGCCGGTGCTCAGACAGACCCGGTCGACCGCCTCGCGAATCTGGCCGAGCCGAGAGCGGACCGTCGGGGTCTCCTGGGTCTGCACCGGGTCGGCGAAGGGGTCGCCGAAGCCCCCGAACGCGATGGACATCAGGCTACAACCAGTTCATCAGGGTGTCGTCGGTCAGTCCCGAAGAGGTGTCGGTGGAGTGACCTTCGGCGCCCAGGCGGAACTCGGTCGGCTGATCGGCGTGGAAGAGGGCTTCCTCCTTGTTGATCAGGCCAGCCTCGTACAGGCGCAGCAAGGACTGGGTGAAGGTCTGCATGCCGTCGCTGGAGCCCTGTTGGATGTAGGGGTAGATCTCCTCGGTCTTGCCCTCGAGGATCAAGGACGAGATCGTGGGGGTGACCACCATGACCTCGGTGGCCGGAACCCGGCCCTTCTCGTCGGCCCGGGAGAGCAGGCGCTGCGAGACCACGCCCTTGAGGCTGTTGGACAGCAGGAGCCGGAACTGTCGCTGAAGCTCGCCCGAGAAGGTGTCGATGATCCGGTCCACGGCCTGGACCGTGTTCGGCGTGTGCAGGGTGGAGAGCACCAGATGTCCGGTCTCGGCCGCCACCACGGCTGTCATGATGGTCTCGGGGTCCCGCATCTCCCCCACCATGATCACGTTCGGGTCCTGGCGCAGGGCCTGACGCAGGGCTTCGGCAAAGGAGGCGGTGTCGCTGCCCACCTCCCGCTGGGTGATCAGCGAGAGCTTGTCCTTGTGGAAGAACTCGATCGGGTCCTCCACCGTGATCACGTGGGTCTTGCGGGTGGTGTTGATGTGGTCGATCAAGGCTGCCAGGGTGGTCGACTTGCCGCTCCCCGCCGGGCCGGTCACCAGGATCAGCCCGTTGTTGAGGGAGGCCATGGTCTTGAGGACGGCCGGCAGACCCAACTCCTCCAGGCTCGGCATCTCGGTGCGCAGCATGCGGAAGGCCGCGCTCAGGTTGCCCCTCTCCATGAAGGCGTTGACCCGGAAGCGGGCCGTGGGAGAGGCATGCGCGAAGTCGACCTCGCGCTTGCGTGCCAACTGGCGCCTCTGATGCGGACTCATGGCCGAGAGGATCAGGTTGCGGGCGTCCTTGGGCGAAAGGACCTGGTTGCCCACCGGGATCAGCTCTCCGTCCAGGCGGACCGTCGGTGGCGTCCCCACCTTCAGGTGCAGGTCCGAGGCCTGGTGCTTGATCATCACCTGCAGAAGGTCGGTCAGCTCGAAACCCAGCCCCTCGGTATCGGGCTCCTCGAACTCCAGGTCTCCGTCCAGCCCGCCGATCTCCACGGTGCCTCCGACCCTGCGGACCCGCTCATCGAGCTGGGTGGCCAGGCGGGTGGCCAGGTCGATCTTCTCGAGTTGACCCTCGACCCGGGAGGCCGCCTCGCCGACCCTCTCGTGCAGTTCCTGGAAGCGGGCCTCGGTCTCGCGCAGGCGTTTCTCGAGATCGGCCACCGACTCCAAGGCCTCTCGGGCCTTCTGCCCCAGATCCCCGGCCTCCCCCAACGAGGACTTCAGGGAAGCCACATCGGCCTGAACGGTCTGGATTTCCTGCGCCGGAGCCGCGGCCTGGAGTTCCTTGCGCAGCTTGTCCAGGTCGGCCCGCATGACCTCGTGGACCGAATCCAGCTCGGTGCGCAGGGTCTGACGCGCCGCCTCGACCCGGCCCGAGACGTCCTCCAGGCGACCCGAGAACTCCCGGTGAAGGGCCTCGAGCTCTTCAAGCCGGGTCCGGGCCACGCTCTGCTCGATCCCGCTCCGGAGCTCGTCCAGACGCTTCTCGAACTCGGCGCGAAGGGTCTTCAGGGTCTCCTGGAAGCGGGCGGCCGCCTCCTCGCCCTGGACCAGCTCCTCCAGGCGCTTGCGGGTCTGATCCGCCGCCTCGGCGGCCTGCCGGCCGTGTTGAGCCAGTTCCTCGCGCACCGATTCAATCTCGGCGGCCCGGGAAATCAGGGAGGATTCGACATCCTGAAGGCGCCCCTCGAGGGCGGCGAAGGCGGATTCCACCCGCGCCAGATCCTCTGCCGAGGCCCCCTCGGAGATCTCGTCCATCTCGTTCTTGAGCTGCTCGATCCGGGCCCGCAGGGTCTGCAGATCCTTGGCCTGGACCGAACTGGTGAGGTTGATCTCCTCGACCTCGGTCTCCAGGCGACCCATCCTGGCTTCCAGGGTCAGCTCGGCGGCGTTCTCGATGGAATCCGAATCAGAGCGGAGTCGGGGCTTCCTTGCCACGGTATGGAACCTCAACCATATCGAAATATCGGACCGATTTCTGCCTGCCCCGGGAGAACCCCTGCCCCGCCCCTCAAGGGAGCGGTCCCAAGGCCTTGTCCACCTCGCGCCAGAGGGTCCCGTCCTCCAGCAGGCCTCGAGCCGCCTCCAGATCGGGATGAGGGGGACGATCCGCCTGGAGGACGGACACCACCTGCCTCAGCACGGAAAGGGCCACTTCGGTACCCGGTCCGAAACCCAGGGGACGGCGGCACTCCAGCGCCTGGGCGGCGCAGACCCACTCGCAGGCCAGGATCCGTTCGAGGTTGGCCACCAGTTGCTCGAGTTTGTGGGCAGCGGTGGGGCCGTGACTGTTGTGGTCCTCCTGCCCGGCCGAAGTGGGCACCGTGTCCACGCTGGCGGGATGGGCCAGGACCTTGTTCTCGTTGACCAGGGCCGCCGCAGTGTACTGGACGATCATCAGGCCGGAATGCAGTCCGGGGTTGACGGCCAGGAATGAAGGCAGGCCATCGTTGCCGGCCAGCAGACGATCGCAGCGACGCTCGGAGATGGTCCCCAGGGTGGCCAGGGCCACGGCCGCCGCATCCAGGGCCAGGGCCACGGGAGCCCCGTGGAAGTTGCCGCCGCTGACGACCTGACCCGATTCGGGGAAGACCAGCGGGTTGTCGGTGACCGAATTCATCTCCCGCTGCAGGATCTCGGCGGCGAAGCGCCAGCCCTCCCGGGCGGCTCCGTGCACCTGGGGCATGCAGCGCAGGGAATAGGCATCCTGAACCCTGGGGCACCCCCGATGGGAGGCGATGGCGGGCGAGCCCGCCAGGGTCCGCCTCAGGGTCTCGGCGGCCGCCATCTGCCCGGGATGCGGGCGGGCCGAGTGGAGAGGGGCGTGCAGATTCGCGTCGGTCCCCATCAGGGCCTCGACCGACATCCCGCCGATCACGTCGGCACAGCGGAGCAGACGGGCGGCCCGGGCCAGGGTGAGACTGCCCAGCGCGGTCATCAACTGGGTCCCGTTGATCAGGGCCAGGCCCTCCTTGGCCTCGAGGACCAGCGGAGAGAGCCCCTCGGCGGCCAGGGCCTCGGCGGCCGGGAGCACGCGGCCCCGCCAGGAGACCTCCCCTTCGCCGAGCAGGCCCAGGGCGATATGGGAGAGCGGAGCCAGATCACCGCTGGCGCCGACCGAGCCCCGCGAGGGGACGCGAGGGTGGATTCCGTGCTCCAGCAGGGCCAGCAGGGCCTCCAGAAGCTCGACCCGGACGCCCGACAGGCCGCAGGCCAGGGCATTGACCCTCAAGGCGATCATCGCGCGCACGGCGCGATCCGGCAGATGGGGCCCCATCCCCGCACAGTGGCTGAGCACCAGGTTGCGTTGGAGCTCGCGGACCTGGTCGGGTTCGATCCTGCGATTCGCCAGGCGTCCGAATCCCGTGTTCAGACCGTAGGCCACCTCACCTCGGGCCAGGAGATCGTCCACTACCTGCCTCGAGGCGCGAATGGCCGGAAGAACCTCCGGGTCCAAGGCGGCGTTCCGGCCCCCGGCGATTTCCTCGAGCGAGGTCAGGTCCAGGCTTTTGCCGTCCAGCAGGACGGGAGAGAGCAAGGTCTTCAAGGTTCATCCTCCAGGACGCGATTTGAGAGGGTCTTGACCATCTGCTTGCGCTCCTCCTGATAACCCAGGCGCTCGTAGAAGGCCAGGGCACGCTTGTTGGCGCTGGTGACCCCCAGCCCCAGGAAGCGCAATCCCCGCGCCATCACGAAATCTTCAGCCCGCTGGAGGAGGCTGTGGGCCACGCCCGTGCCCCAGAAATCCGGAGCCACCGAAAGATCGAAGATCCAGCCCTGCAACTCTCCGGTCGAGGACTCGCTGCGGCCGGCCATGGCGATCACGTGGCCGATCAGCCTGCCCTGGCGATCCTCGGCCACGAAGATCCCGGATTCAGGCAGGGTCAGGACCTCGTGCAGGGCCTGCAGATCCGCCCTCCGATATTCCTGGACCGCCTCCAAGGCAGCCTCGCGCAGGGGCGAAACAGAGTGTACGACCATCGCGACGGCGAGGTCGATGATGGCCGGGATGTCGGAAGACGATGCCGGGCGGACGACGACTCCAGCGGCAGGGGGCAAGAGAACCTCCGGATCCTCGGAGCAAGCCCGATGTCCGGGATGGCCGCCCCCGAAGCCGGGTTCGGCCCGAGTCCCGGCCGGTCGCTTGCAGCGGACGGCATGTTCCGGAGAGCCGACCCGGGTCCTGCCGGGACGAACAAAGCAGAAGAGGCGCCCCACACACAGAGACGCCGCCCCGGGCTCAAGCCCCCAGGGCGGCCCGACGGTTCAACCCCTGGCTGGGGGACGAGGGTTTCGAAGCCTGGAGATCGACGCGTCGCTCCCGAGCGGGGGTTCCCCTCCACCCAGGCTCCTGGCCTCCTGCAGGGCGGCCAGGCTCTGGGCCTTGCGACGGGCCTCTTCCTCCTCACATTGCCGGTGATATTCCCGAACCTCGCGCAAGGCCTGGAAGAACCCCTTGGTCTTGGGCTTGTCGGATTTCCGGCTCTGAAGGACCAGGATCACGTCCCGGATCAGCTCGCGGATCTCCTTGATGGGGCCAGAAGTTCCGCCTCCGGTCAGGAAGGCCCGCGTCCGCTCCCAGGCATTGCGCTTGTTGGGCTCGGAGATCCGCTCCTCGCGGACGACGAAGGCCACGATCCCCAGGAAGGCCGTGCCCGGCAGGGTCTCGATCTCCCTGCTGCGAGGACGCGTCAGGGTCACCATGCTGACCCGATCGCCATCATAGGCCCAGCGGACGAAGCGGCGGATGGCTGGTCCACGGCTGGTCTGCACCACCACGAAATCGGCCAGGCGGACCGATTCCAGGGGAAGCGGGTCGAACTCGATCCGACTGCCGGCCCGGAAGTGGGGCGGCCAGACATCCCAGCTCAAGGTGAAGGAGGGCAGCTTGATGTCGGCCCCATCGGGTGTGATGTGCCGGGCCTGGGCCATCGCCATCCGCATGTTGACATCCATGGCCTCTCGAAAGGCCTGAGAGCCACCATATCCGGCATGAGATGACGGCTGTTCCAAGAGAACCTCGGGGTCCTGAATCTATGCAGGGGTCTGGTCCCGAGCGGACCATCCCTCCTGAGCACAAGATAACAGACTCCAAGCCAGGACGCCAGAAGGGCGGAGGATCCTCCGAGCCGCAACCGGGGAATTTCGAGCGGGAATCCAGCCCGGCCCGAGGAATGTCGAGAAATGCCCTTTGCCAGAATCCTCTCCGCATCCCTCCTGTGCCTGTTGCTCCTTTCTGGCCTGGCCTGCGTCACGAAGAGACAGCCGCCCAGGGCGGCAGGCTCGCCCCCCACCCCGGAGCACACTCCGGCAGACCCGCCCTATCGCCTGAACCAGGCTGCGGAACTCTGGGAGTTCCGCCCCGATGGCGTGACCTGCGATTTCCTGGGCTGCGTGGAGGCCCTCAAGCCGGGACAGGAGGCCATCGCCTTCACGAATACGGCTGTCTGGAAAGGCAATGAGGCGACGACGGCCCGCTGGACCGCCGACATGGAGCTGCTCACCCTGGATCGGACTCCCTATCCCGACAACCAGCAATACGAAGTCCTGATGCACGTCCTGCGGCCCCTGAAGGCAGTGCAGGCCGGCCAGCACCTCCGGGCCCGATACCAGTTGAAGTTCAAGGACCTCCCCTACCTGCACAAGGGGGAGGGCAACCAACGGCTTCTGAGCCTGACCCTCTCACCCCAGAAGGGGATCTCACGCCAGGACGTGATCCTCGCGATCCCGGAAAATCCAGCCCCGATCCACCCCAGCGACATGAAGCCGACCCGGGTCTTCACCGTTCCCGGCTGGAGGATCTACCGATATGAGATTTCCAGGACGGTCCAGGCGGTGATCCACCTGGGCTTCTACCTGACCGAGCCCACACAGCCGTTGCCACGACTCGAGGACCTGCTCCCGGCCGAGGAGGCCATCCGCTGCCCCTGACGGGCCCGATTCCCCCGGTCCAGGTCGCCGCCCCCACTGAGGCCTCAGGAAGGACTCAGGTCTGTGCGAGCAGCTCCTGGGCGCGGGCCTGATTCTCCTCCAGGACCTCCAGGGCCCGGGAGTATCCCGGGGGAGTGCTCCAGGCAGCCGTCCATTGCGCCTTCTCGTGGGCGTCCATCAGGGGAGGCATCAACTGGGTGATCGGCGCGGCATAGCGGATGACCTGGGTCAGGTTCAAGGCAGCCCCCGCCAGGGAGATGCCACGGAGGGCCAGCTCGATGCCCTGGGCCCGAAGCCACTGCAGGCGATGGTCCCTCTTGCGCGCCTTGAGGTCGGCCTTGAGGCCCGCCTCGGTGGCCTGGTTGCGCTCCAGGAGGGAGTGCAGCTCCTCGCGGGTCATGCCCGGCTCAGGTCGCAGCTCGGGCACCATGGCCACCTTCTCGAAGGGGGTCTCGCCCCGCGCATCCCGGGTCAAGGTGATGTCCCAGCGGGGATTCCGGCTCCAGTCCAGCCCCTTGTCCGAGTTGCGGTGATACCAGCCCGAGACCAGGCGCAGACGCTCCCGATCAGCCAGGACCATGACCTGGTTTTCGCGGTGGTGCAGCTTCTCCAGGTGACGTTGGGCAAACTCGCGGATCTCCGGGTCTTCGGAGCGCAGGACCGAGTCGGGGACCTCCAGGGTTCCGGCCAGGACCTTGGGCAGGCCGGCACCCTGACCGATCAGGGCGGCCTCCTCGGGGCTGGCGTTGAACATGGTGTAGCCGTCGCCGGTGCGCAGCAGGACCTCCACCTGCTTGCCGGATTCCAGGGTGAAGCGCAGCACGCTGGGCTGGTCCTGGGTCTGGTAGGGATGGAAGTCCACCAGTTCGATGTTGCCCAGCGGGGCCTTCTTCAGGTCCCGCCCCCACCGTGCCTGCGAATAGTCCAGCGTGATCCGACCGGGGGTGCCGAGCTCGGGATCCGGCCTTCCCACGGGAACAGGACTTCCGGTGAGGGCCTGCCCGCTGACCTGGAAGCCCCACTCCTGCTGGTCGAGCCTCTTGTGGTAGAATCCCGTCCGGCCCTCGGCGTCGCGGCCCTCGATGCGGATCTCGCGGCTCTGGTTCCCCTGTCCCACGGGCAGGAGGTCGATGCGATCGGTCAGCGCTGCCTGGCCGTGAAGCGGCGGGAAGGAAACCCGCTCCCAGGGCTTCAGCGGCTGGAATTCGACCATGTCCGCCATCGAGTAGACCTTGTCGGGATCGAACGGGCTCTCCTTGTAGGAATAGCGCTTCCCGGGACAGGCCCCGTTGATCTCGTAGTCCATCATGCGGACGTACAGACCGGGAGTCCCATCCGGCTCGCGCCCGTACAGAAGCCAGGTCGAACCCGCCGAGGCGATCTTCTCTCCTTGGAAGCGCCCGTGATGCGGAGTCAGGAAACCCCGGGTGAAGTCAGCCGGCAGACCGGTGTCGCGATAGCGGATCTCGCGGCCATCCCCGGTCAGGACCCCGGTGGTGGCCACGAAGTTGAAGTCTCCCTTGCGCCCGGCGGGATCCTCGTAGTAGCCGACCACGTCGGTCCAGGGATTCATGGCCTTGATGCAGGTGCGCTTGGGCTTGATGGTCACCGCCTCGCCCAGGGTCCAGTCGCGGATTCCCTCAGGCAGGTGCACCTCGCCACCGAAAGGACAGCCCCGCTCGGCCTTCCAGCCCACCGGGTCGGGCTTGGTGGGATCGTAGGCATACATCTTGTTGGTGTTGGAGCGGGCCTCGATGAAGTCCCCGGCCACCTGGATCTCGACGATATGCTCGCCCTCGGGGAGGCTCGGCCCGCCCAGGCCGTCATGCAGGTGCCAGGCCGAAGCCTCCTGCCTGGGAACCTCCTGCAGGCGCCCGGCCACCATCTTGAAGCCCAACCGATCCGCATCCGGCCGCGGCTCCACCAGCACCCGGTTCTTCTCGGCGTCGTAGGCATAGGTGTAGGGCCCGGCGCCATCCTCGACCATGGCCTGTCCCTCTTCGGGAGTCATGGGGTGACCGCAGGGGAACGAGAAGGGGGCCTTGGGCAGGACGGGATCCCAACGGCTCCAGATCCTCCCATCCTTCAATGCGTAATGGAAGTAGCCGCTGCGGCCCTGGTCCTTGCTGCGGAGAGGCACATCCTGGAAATCCGGAGGGGGCGTGGCCGGCCGGACAGGCGGCGAAGGGCGTGCGCCCTCGAGGGCCCGTGAGGCGGCCAGGCCTCCCCAGGCCATCGCCTCCAGGCCATCCTTGGCCAGGGAGAAGGGAGCTTTGACGGCATCCCAGACATCCAAGGCCAGACCCTCAAGAAAACCGGAGACCACCGCGCCGGAGCCTCGACGCCCGTCGAGGTTCCTCAGGACCTTCTGGAGCGCCTTGTCCGGTTGGGCGGCCTCCTTCACGGTCTGTCGCATGGCCTGCAGGTTCCTCAGCGAGGTCTGCCCGGGGTCGACGGAACGCCCGTCGACCCGGTCCGCCGCCGGGTCGGGACGGGTCACCCGTTCGGAATCCCGCAGGCAACCGACCTCCTCCGAGAAGGGTCGGGTCAGGGCCTCCAGGCCGGTGAAGGGGTTGGGACCTCCGACGCGAGGGGACATGCCAGAACCTCCGGATGACGGACTCTCTCGAGGATCCGGGCAGGGCCCGGCACCTTCCAGGATAGCGCAAGCCAGCATGCGAACTGTTTCCCGGGTGTTGCCGGGTGGACACCGTGGAATCGGAGGCTCTCCGGGGCTGCCGACCCCGGCTTCAGTTCAGGCTGAATCCGGGCAGGATATGGACCACCCGCCTGAGGGTTCCCTTCCGCCGCAGGTCCTCGAGATGGCGGACCAGGGCCCGGGCGCGGATGGCCGGGTCCAACTCGGCCAGGAGCTCCATCTTCCTGGCGGGTTCCATCGGCAGCAGGAAGGCCAGCGAGTCGCAGAAACGGCCCAGGTCCAGGGACGGGTCCAACTTGATCTCGGCCGGATCGCTCTTCTCGGCCCCGACCAGGCGCTGCAGGGCCCAGAGCAGGCTCTGGCTCAGCTCGCGGGTCTCCTCCGGGCCGACGGGTTCATCCTCCAAGGGGAGCAGGCGGGCGCGCCGCCAGGGCTTGCCGGGAACCTCGCCCAGAATCCGGGCGCGTCCCAGCCCGACCAGTTCCATGTTGAGGCTGCCGTCCTCCTGACGCTCCCAGCGGCGGGCATGCCCCACCGTGACGATGGGATGGATCGGGGAATCCCCGGTGGCATCCTCCTCCCAGCCTTCCTCCAGCAGGGCCATGGCCAGAAGGCCTTCACCCTCCAACAGGTCCAAGGCCATCTCGCGATAGCGGGGCTCGAAGAGATGCAAGGGCAGGACCGTCCCTGGGAAGAAGACCAGTCCCGCGAGGGGGAAGACCGGGATCGCACCGCTGAATTCCGACATCACGCCCTGATCCTTCGGCGTCGAGGGGCCGACCCCCTCGGAGGATCCCGCCAGCGGCTCCCGCGCGGTTCGAAAGTCAGAAGTCGGGAGCGGCGAGGGCCTCCAAGACGCGGGAGGTGGCCTCGGCCCGGGGCAGGGTCAAGAGGAAGCGGGCCTGTCGTGCCTCGCCCCGCCCCCCGAAGAGAGCCGCGATCCGATGCGCCGGGAGGCGACGCGAGCGCAGAACCGTCTGGAAGGCTCCATCCTCCTGCTCGAGGAAGAGAACCACCAGCTCGCTTTTCCGAACCTGATCGACCCGGCCTGCAAGCCGGTGGGCCAGATCCGACTCGCAGGCGAATTCCCGGAGGTCCTCACGGGAGACCGAGCCGAGGACCACGCGCCCGTCCAAGGCCACTTCCAACTGCGCGAGCACCTTGCCCAGAAGGCGGAGGAAGGCCAGGGAATCCTCCCGGAAGAGTCGGCGGGCCAGCAGATCCGCGGGGATTCCAGACTCCAGCAGATGGGCCACCCGAGAGTGGGTGGCCGCGGTCACCAGCTCATTCTGGAAGGAGTCGGTGGCCCAGGAAATGGCCACGTACAGGGCCTTTGCGACCGGTCCATGGAATCCGCAGCCCAGGTCTTCGAGGAGATCGAAGACCCCCTCTCCCAGGGTCCGGGCCCCGGCAAACGAGCCCTCCGGAAGACAGCCTCCGAAGAGTTCCAGGCTCCCGCCTTCCCAGGAGGCCTCCAACGCCCGCCCGCCCCCGAGACTCAGGCTCAGGTCGAAGGCCCCCTCCAGGGGATCGGATGGGATCTCCAGGTCCAGGGAGGCGAAGAGCTCGCGCAGGGACCGGGGCAGGCCTTCCAGGCCGGTGAGTGCGACCGTCCTGCCCGCTCCCCCCAGAGCCTCCCGAAGAGCCAGACCGCAGGCCAGGACCTCGGCATCCACCTCCCCCTCAAGCCCGATGAGCAGGTGGCGGGTTCCGGCGAATCGGCCGCGCAGGGCCTGGATCCCCTCCGGGGTCATCTGTCCTCCTGGCCTTCGCGAAGCTTCAAGGTCAGCGGCCTCCTGGTGCGGAATTCGAAAAGACCGAAGAATGCCTTCAAGAGGCGGGGATTGAACTGGGTCCCCATGGCCTCCTCCATGCGGGCCAGGGCCTCCTCGGCCGAGTAGCCCTTGCGATAGGGTCGGTCGGAGGTCATCGCGTCGAAGGTGTCCGCCAGGCCGATGATCTGCGCTCCCAGAGGGATCTCCTCGCCTTTGAGCCCGTGCGGATAGCCTCCCCCATCGTAGCGCTCGTGGTGGTGCAGGACCATCTCGAAGACCCGCGGAGGAAGCGACCGGATATCCTTCAGGATATGCAGGGCGTTCTCGACATGGGACTTCATGACCTCGAATTCCTCCTCGGTCAAGGTGCCCGGTTTCATCAAAACCTTGTCGGGAACCGAGATCTTGCCGACATCATGGAGGATGGCCGCCTTGGAAATCAGCTCGATCTCCTCCTGCGGCAGGCCCAAGGCCTTGGCCAGCCGGGTGGCATAGGTGCGGACCCGAGCCACATGGCCCGAAGTGTAGGGGTCCTTGGCCTCGATGGCCTGGGCCAGGGCCTGGATGATCTCGTAGTAGGAACGCTCCAACTCGGAATAGAGGCTGAGGTTGTGCAGCGCGATGGCGGCATCGGTGCCCAGGAGCCCGAGGAAATCCTCATGCTCGGATTCGTAGGCCTCACCCACCAGCAGGTTCCCCACCGCCAGGATCCCGACGGGAAGCTTCTCGTGGGGGCTCTGGATGGGGACCGCCAGAAGGGTGCGCACCCGCTCGCGGACCCCCTCCAGGCTCTGCCGCCAGGCCTCGCCGTCCGCCTCGCCCAGGCGGATCCCCTTTCCGGAAACGACGACACCTCCCAGGGGACCGGCTCCAACCCGGGGCCGGAAGGCCTCGACCGAGAGCTGGGAGAGCCCGTGGGAGCACACCACCCTCAGCTCCCGGCCGTGCACCAGGGCCACCAGGGAGATGGCGGAGTTCATCTCGTCCTTGGCGATCCGGGCGACCATGGCCAGCAACTGGTCGGGCTGGCGGATCGACGAGAGCTGCTGGGAAAGGTGAATCAGCCCCGCCAACTGGCGCTGCTTGTCATAGAGTTCCTGCTCGCGGCGTTCGCGTTCCTGGGCCTGCTGGCGGGCGGTGGCATAGGCCGCTTCCAGGCGGCGCGAGCTCTCACCCAGGACCTCGGCGAGGGCTCCTCCCTGGAGGGCTGCGACGAGCAGACCGAACGATCCGAAGAGCGGCAAGGCCAGGATCGCCGCCCCGAAGAAGACCGCATCGGGCACCGGGGCAGGCGCCCCACCAGGAAGGCGACCAGGAAATACGCCGGACTGAGAGCTCCGCCGGTGCACCAGGCCAACGCCAGACAGGCCAGGAGTTGCGACACCGTGAGGGCCTTCCAGGCGCCAGAGGCGGGACGGAAGGTTCCGGCTTTCAGGGAGAGCAGCGTCAGTCCAAGGAGGGCCAGGGCGCTGCCGGCAGCACCCCAGGGATGGAGGGAAGCGCTCCTCTCGTCCCCTGCCAGGAAGGCAGAGAGAGCCACCAGGGCTCCCCCAAGGCCCAGGAGCAGCCTTTGGCCCCCTTGCCAGGCTGGATTGACCGACTGCCCCATCAGCAAAGCCTCCCGACGGACTCCTAGGCCCACCCGTCCTTCAACAGCATCAGGATGCCGTCGAGGCGAACCAGGAGCACGCAGGCCCCACAATGTGGACAGGTGGTCTGCTCGTTCAGGGCCAGGTCCGAAAAATCGACCGGTTCATCACAGGCGGGACACTCCGGAAAGGCAGCCCGAATCCCGTCATTCTGGAGGGATGGCATCGTCAACGCGCCTCCCGCGCGATCCTGCAGAGGGGATCCGGCTCGGTCAGGGCGCTCAGGGTCGCATAGGTTCGCGTCCGGCACCCCCCGCGACATGAGCGAAAATGCTCGCAGGACTTGCAGATGTTGTTGCCAGGGTTGCTGCGCAGGAGTTTCAGTCCGTGGCCGGAGTTCCAGATCTCCCGCAAGGGGGTCTCGCGGATGTTTCCGGCCGGAAGCGTGCTGCTCACGAAGCCGCTGGCCGCCACCACTCCGTCCGAGGAGACATGGCAGTGCAACTGTCCGCATTCGCAGCCGAAACCCTCGAAGACGCGTTTCTTGCGGACCAGAGGCGGCACCTGGCCCATGACCTCCACCTCCACCCGGGAGGAGGCGCCGATGCGGCGTGCCAGGTCCAGCGCGTGGAAGGCCTCTTCCTGGGAAAGCAGGATCCGGGAGTTCTCCCGGGCCCGTCCGACCGGGACGGCCACATCGAAGACGATCCGCGCGACTTCGAGCTTCTCGGCCTGCTTGATCAGCGCGGGGATCTCGGTCAGGTTGTCGCGCTGCAGGACCGCGTGGAAGTACAGCTCGGATCCGGGGCAGAACTCCTTGAGGTTCCTGATGCCTCGGATGGCCTTGCGATAAGCCCGATCATTGCGGATATAGTCGTAGCTCTTCTCGCTGCCGGCCTCCATGCTGACCTTGAAGCTCTCGACGCCCAGCTCGCCCAGCCTCTGGGCCACCGCCCGGGTGGCCATGGTCGCATTGGTGGAGATCCCGACGCTGAGGCCCTGCAAATTCGCATGTTCGAGGATCTCGAAGACATCCCCCCGGCCCAGGGGCTCTCCCCCGCCGAGCTGCAGCTTGAAGGTGCCCATCTCGGCCATCTGGTCGAGAAGCGCCCGGACCTCCAGGATGGTCAACTCGCGCGGGCGGGCGGTTCCGGCATCGGCCCAACAGTGCCGGCAGGCCAGGTTGCAATAGCGCGTCAACTGCAGGAAGAGCCGGGTGGGAGCCGAGAGATGCTGGGTCCGCTCGGCCACCTCGTTGCCCAGGAAGACGCCCTGGAAACGGCCTTCCTTCATCAGGTCGATGCTGGCGCACAGTTGGACGAAGGTGTCGAAGGACTGGCGGGTCACCTTGTCGGCCAGCTCCCGATGGACCTCGTCCAACGGGATCTCGGTGCTGCGTCGGAAGATGTGCAGGGCGTCCTGATCGAAGGGGATATAATCCCGACGACGACGGTCGTACACCAGACAACCGAAGTACTCCCGTCGGGCCACGAAGGGAGCGGTGGCAAGGGTCAACGGCTGGTCAATCAGTGTCATCCAGGATGGCTCTGCAACGGTTCGAGACTTTCCCAGAGATTCTCCCTGCCCCTCCCGGGTCCCTGGCCGATCCGGCATCTCCCTGCCTGGACGCAGAAGCCCGGGGCCAACCCCGGGCTTCTCGACCTCAAAGGGAAGTGCCGCAACCGGGCTAACCCAGCGACTCGCCTTCCTTGTCGTGATAGTCGCATTCCTCGATGCAGTCGCGGAAGCTCTTCAACGGGCGGGACTGGTAGGGATGCGTGCAGTTGATGAAGATCCGGGGGCGCTCGCCCTCCAGGCTGAATCCGAAGTCCACGTAGCTGCAGAAGCGATCCGGAACATTCTCCAGGCAGAACTCATAGAGTTCATTGTAGATTTCCGGGCTGGAATGCTGAAACATGTGCTTTTCGCACTGGAAGATCCCCAGCACCGAACTCCGGAACCTGCACGGCCGATACGCCATTGGCTTGGTTTCTCTCTCTTTCAGCTCGAGTGAGAGCGCGAACCCGGGAAGGAAAAAAAGAAACAGGCCTGCCCAAGTCTGCACCCATTATAGCACTTCAGTCAACCCCGTCCGGGTCCTACTGAAGTCCCATGAAATCGAGGTTCCAGACCCGTCCCCCCGGTTGAATCCCCTTCGCCCGACCAGATGCCGCGCCAGGTGGAACCACGCGAGAGCCTAGGCTTCGCCACCCGAGGAGCCCTTTCCCTGCCCGAGGAGCATCCATTTTCAGGAAACGAAGATGGGGCCCGCCAGAGCGGACCCCATCGCCTTGTATCTTCATCCTGGTGGAGCTAGTCGGACTTGAACCGACGACCTCTTGCATGCCATGCAAGCGCTCTCCCAACTGAGCTATAGCCCCGTCACAAGTTGGAATTCTAGCGGGTCCGATCCTCCCTGTCAAGCATTTCCCCGAAGATTTTCCAGGCCCGAATCCCCGAGGGGCCGCCCCTCTCCGAAGGCCGGTTCTTGAAGTCCGCCTTTCCTGGCCAGGACCGGCCCCAGGCCGCGCCAGCCCCCCCTGGCCCATCCAGGACCTCGTGGCAGGTCCGAAAGCCCGGAAGGGCCAGGGCAGGGCAACACAGGGCGCACTCGCCCCGGGGAGGAACGGATGCCGTCCAGGCCTGCCGGAAGCAGGATCCGAAAACAAAGAATCGTGGCCGACCTCCGAGGTCGGCCACGATTCACGGGACGAAGCCCGGATTCGAGACTACCGGCCGGTCGCGGCGGCGGCCACGGCAGCTCTCTGCGGGTCGACGCGGACGCTGGGCCCCATGGTGGTGGTCAGATAGATGCTCTTGAGGTAGGTGCCCTTGGCGGCGGCGGGACGGGCCCGGACCACGGCGCCCAACAGGGTCTGGAAGTTGTGCTCGATCTTCTCGGGTTCGAAGCCCACGCGCCCGATCGCGGTGTGGACGATCCCGAACTTGTCAGCACGGAACTGCATCTTGCCGGACTTGAGCTCGGCCACGGCCTTGGCCGGGTCGGGAGTCACGGTGCCGGCACGCGGGTTGGGCATGCGCGGGCCGAGGATGCGGCCCAGCTCCTTGCCGACCAGGCCCATCATGTCGGGCGAGGCGACGGCGATGTCGAAGTCCGAGAAGCCCTCCTTGACGCGGGCCACCAGATCCTCGGCTCCGACCTGGTCGGCGCCGGCCTCTTCACAGGCCTTGATGCGGTCCGCCTTGGTGAAGACGATCACCCGCGGGGTCTTGCCGGTGCCGTGGGGAAGCACCACCGTGCTGCGCACGGTCTGGTCGCTCTTCTTGGGGTCGATGCCCAGGCGGAAGTGGGCCTCAACCGCCTCGTCGAAGCGGGCGAACTTGATCCGCTTGAGGATCTCGATGGCCTCCGTGACCGAATAGGAAGCGGTGCGATCGTACTGCTGCAGGGCCTGCCGGTAATTCTTGCTCTTTCTGGACATGAATCCATCCTCCTGATGTGGTCGTGACGGACTCCCCGAAGGAGCCCTCCCACGGCGCCGCACGGGAGTACGGCGCAAAGTCCGACGACACCTGTCGCCGGACCAAGACTCAAAGATTCGAAGAAAATCAGCCTTCGACCACGATGCCCATGCTCCGGGCGGTGCCCTCGATGATGTGCATCGCGCCTTCGATCGAGTTCGCGTTCAGGTCGGGCATCTTGACCTCGGCGATCTTGCGGACCTGGGCCGAGGTGACCTTGCCGACCTTCTTCTTGTTCGGCTCTCCCGATCCCCGCTCCAGACCGGCTTCCTTCAGAAGGAGGGTCTTGGCCGGCGGGGTCTTGGTGATGAACGAGAAGGTGCGATCCTCGTAGATCGAGATCTCGACCGGGATGATCATCCCGACCTCTTTGGCCGTGCGCTCGTTGTACTGCTTGACGAACTCCATGATGTTCACGCCGTACTGACCGAGCGCCGGACCCACGGGCGGGGCCGGGTTGGCCTTGCCGGCGGGCACCTGCAGCTTCACGATGGCCTTCAACTTCTTCGCCATTTCACACCTCGCTCAAAACTCGGCGGGAGCCCGCCAGAGGCTCGCGGCAGAACCGCCAAGCCGGGATTTCTGTCTGGACCGCCCCGAAAAAGGTCGGTCAGGAAAGCTTCTCGACCTGGACGAAGTCCAGCTCGACAGGGGTCTCGCGCCCGAAGATCGAGATCAGGACGCGAACCTTCTCCCGCTCGGGGCTGACCTCTTCCACCAGGCCGTGGACGTCCTGGAAGGGACCGTGCACGACGCGCACGGTCTGCCCCACCTGAAGGTCGATCTTGACCCTCGAGGGGGCTTCCATGCCCATCAACTGCTTGATCCGCTTGACCTCCTCAGGAGGCAGCGGGACCGGCTTGGCCCCCGGACTGACGAATCCCGTCACCCCGGGAGTGTTGCGGACCACGTACCAGGACTGATCCGTCATCACCATCTCGATGAGGACGTAGCCCGGATACACCTTCTTCTGGACCGTCTTCTTGCGGCCGTCCTTGAACTCGATCTCCTCTTCCGTGGGAACCAGGACGGAGAAGATCTGGTCCTGCATCTTCATGGAGACGATGCGCTTCTTGAGGTTCTCGCGGACCTTGTTCTCATACCCCGAATAGGTATGGATCACGTACCAGTTGGCCCGGGGGTCCCGTTCCTCTGCACCGCATGGGGAGGCTCCGGAGCCCTCATGGGCTTCCTCGGCCATCTCACGGTATTCCGTCGTCTTGTCGTCCATCATCACCCTCGAACCCGGTTCCTGACCAGAACTCGCCGAGAAGGCCTGCGGCCCCTCAATACCCGGTTGCCACCGGAGTCCCGAAGACCATGGTCAGCACCCAGTCGACGACCCCCATATAGCCGGAGATCACCAGCAAAGTGACCATCACCACGATCGTGGCGGCACGAACCTCCTTGACGGAGGGCCAGGTGACCCTCTTCAACTCGGTGCGAACCGACTTGAGGAAGCGCACGAACTGGTCCAGGCGCTCCTTGAAGCCGCCTGCCGGGGTGGAGGCCGGAACGGAGCGAACCGGCTTGCGGGCCGGGCGCTTCTCGCCCTCCGCAAGGGCCTTGCCGTCCCGAGCCGCCACAGCGGATTCAGCCCGAGGCGCAGAGGCCTCAGCAGGCCTCTCGACCGTGCCGGCTCCGGCTCCGGGCCGGCGTGCACTCTTCTTGCGCGCGGCGCCGCCGCCAGGGGTGGCCACGATTACTTGGTCTCCTTATGAGCCGTGTGCTTGCGGCAGAACGGGCAGTACTTCTTGAGCTCCAGACGATCCGGATCGTTCTGCCGGTTCTTCTTGGTTGCGTAGTTCCGCCTCTTGCAGTCCTGGCAGGCCAGGTTGATGATCAGACGGACTTCCTTCTTGGCCATGACCTCTATCCTCCACTTGCCGCCGCCCGAACCCGAGTGGACCGAAACGATCACCCTCGGCCGGCGGCAGGTCCTGCACCGTTCTTGCGAGTCGCGGATCCACCGAGACCCCGAACAAAAAAAAGACTCCGACGCCTGGTTCCGGCTCCAGCCTGGTCCAGCCGGAACTCCAGGCGGAGACCGCACTGGAGTTCCCGGAACCGGACCCGGACCATCGGAATCTGTTGGAGCTGGGGAGCGGGCTCGAACCGCCGACCTCGTCCTTACCAAGGACGTGCTCTGCCTACTGAGCTAC
>JALHDH010000021.1 GCA_022839105.1 bacterium | reverse complement strand
CAGGGGAGCCTCCCCGGAAAGGTCGCGCCGGGCCTCCTCCAGGCCCTGCTGCAACTCCTCATAGCCCGCAACCTGGACCACCACCCGCCAGGGAGCGCCCACCCAGTCTCGCCCGCTCTCGCGCCAGAAGACCTCCCAGGGCTTGCCCAGTTCGCAGGCGGCCCGGGCGCGGGCCTTCAGCAACTCGACGCGCTGAAGCAGATGGGCCTGGCCGGCCCCCCCCAGGACCAGCGCTCTCTCAGCCTGCGGCACCGGGAATCCCTCCGCGGAGCTCGAGGTAGGCCGGAGGCCCGGGCACCGCTCGCGGTCCCACCTGGAGGATCCGCAGCTCCCCCTCCCGCGCCGCCTCCCGGAACCCGGCGAAGCGCAGGGTGCTCCGCATCATCTCGTTGCGCCCGTTGGGCCGGAACCAGGCCCGCAGGGGCAGGCCTCGGGCGAAGGCGGCCTCCATCAGGCGATGGAGCATGACCGTCCCCACCCCCCGCCCCAGGACCCGACACGACATCAGGAGCAATCGCAGGGTCCAGGCCTGCGCGCCGCACTCCACCAGGGCCAGGCCGATCCGACCGTAGGGACCGAAGCGGTCCTCCAGGTCTCCCACCAACAGCAGGTGCCCCGGGGATCGGCAGAAGCCCCGCAGCTCCTCCAGGCTGAAGGTCTCGCCGGTGGTGTTGAGCTGATGGGTCCGGAAGGTCAGCTCCTCGGCGCGCTCCAGGTCCTCCTCCGAGGCCGGGTGGAGCGTGAAGACCATCCCCAGGGTGGCCAGGAAGTCCTCCCGGGGACCCGGGAAGTGCCGCTCCTCGTCCCGGCGTTCCAGGTCCAGGCGGTACAGGTGGCGCCGCCGAGCCGAGTCGACGGTCTTCAGGCGAGGCTGGAACTCGGCGCGCTCGGGGATCCTGGGAACCTCCGAGGCGGGCAGGCACAGCACCTCGGGGTGCGAGAAGGCCACCTCCTCGCGCTCGTAGGGCTGGTCGTCCACGAAGGCCAATGAATCCAATCCCAGGTTCAGGGCGCGCGCGATGGCGGCCATGGAGGCGGACTTGGCCCCCCAGCCGATCTCCGGGGCCAGGAAGTACTCCCAGAGCCCGAACTCCTCCAGGCGACGGCGGGCCAGGTCCGAGTCGTTGCGGCTGGCCAGCGAGTGCAGGATGCCGCGCTGGTCCAGGGTCTGCAGGGTCTCGAGAACCCCGGGGCGCAGCCGCCCTCCCCCGCCCTCCAGAAGGACCCCTTCCCAGAGGGTCTGGTCCAGGTCCCAGACCAGGCACTTCACCTTGCGCTCTTCCAAAGCCCTAGCCCTCCGGGTCGGGCCGCACATCGCCTCGGGCCTGGCCGGCGATCAGGCCCTGGAGGATCTCGGTGGCTCCCTCGATGATCTCCATGGTCTTGGCGTCGCGCAGGTAGCGCGAGACCGGATTCTCGGCGCTGCACCCGCTGGCGCCATGCACCTGCACCGCGTCCCGGGCGGCCCGCATGGCCATGGTCGAGGCGTGGTACTTGGCCAGCAGCGTGTCCAGGGTGCTGCGGGGATGGCCTGCGGCGCGCGCCGCAGCGGCCTGCAGGCAGAGCAGGCGCGAAGCCCGCACTCCCACCACCATGTCCGCCAGCATGCGCTGCACGAGCTGGTGTCCCGCCAGGGGCCGGCCGAATTGCTGGCGGGTGGAGGCGTGACGGACGCTGGCCTCCAGGCAGGCCTGGCCCAGGCCCACGCAGCCCCAGGCCACGCTGAAGCGGCCCAGGTCCAGGGCCGAGGCCATCACGGGGAAGCCGAAGCCGGGACGGGCCAGCAGCCGCCCGGGTGGGACCCGGCAGTCCTGGAAGCGGATCTCGGCCAGCATGCTGGCCCGGGTCCCCAGCATGCCCCGGATGGGGGTCCGCTGGACCCCGGGGGCCGACCCGTCCACCAGCAGGGCCAGGGTCTGCTCACCATGCCGGGCCAGCACCAGAAGCAGCGTCGCGACCTCGCCGAAGGTGATCCACTTCTTGTGCCCGTTCAGGACCCAGCCCTGCCCGTCCGGGGTCGCCGTGGTCTGCACGGAGCGGGCGTCGCTGCCCACCTCGGGCTCGGTCAGGGCGAAGGCCCCCAGGGCCCGTCCCAAGGCCAGCTCGGGAAGCCAGCGCGCCTTCTGCTCGGGGGTACCCCAGGCGCCCATCGCCTGGCAGACCATCCCATGCACGGTCAAGAGGCTGCGTGCCGAGGAGCAGGCGGCCCCGATCTCCTCGTTGAGGAAGCCGAAGGTGAGAGGGTCCAGCGCGCTGCCCCCGTGGGCCACTGGGACCAGGGCCCCCAGATAGCCCTGGGCGGCCATGAGGGCGAAGACATCCTCGTCCAGCCTCTCCTCGCGATCGAAGCGAGCAGCGTGGGGCTCGAGATGGCGCCGGGCGAAGGCTCGGAAGCCCTTCCGGGCGGACTCCTGCTCGGCCGTCCACAGGTGAGGCTCCACGGGAACTCAGACCTCGCCGCGCTTGCGGGCCACGAAGTCCAGCACCGCCTGGATCGAGCGGAAGTTGTCCATGTCGAAGTCCTCCTCGTCCAGGACCACCCCGAACTCCCCCTGCACGAAGTTCAGAAGCGAGACCAGATAGAGCGAGTTGACAAAGCCGCCGGCGAAGAGGTCGTCCTGGTCCCCCAGGGTCGAGACCTCGCAGAGATTCCCCAGGAAGGCTCGCAGGGCGACCTGGCGCGAATCCGGGTTCAAGGCGTCCCTCCCAGCCCCGGATGGACGAAGAAGCCATGCCCGCTCTTGCGTCCCAGCCTCCCGGCCTCCACCATCCGGCGCAGGAGGGGGCAGGGGCGGAACTTCTCGCCCAACTCCTCGGCCAGGACCTCCAGGGATTGCAGGACGGTGTCCAGGCCGATCATGTCCGCCGTCTCCAGGGGGCCCATCTTGTGGCTGAAGCAGCCCTTGAAGAGGCGATCGATGTCCTCGGGCGCGGCCACGCCCTCGGCCACCAGGCAGATCGCCTCGTTCACCGTCAACATCAGGACCCGGTTGCTGACGAAGCCTGGCGAGTCGGCCACCTCGATGGCGGACTTGCCCAGGGTGGCCAGCATTTCCCGGGCCGCCTGGAGGGTCTGGGGGCTGGTGTGGAAGCCGCGGACCATCTCGACGGTGGCCTTCAAGGGAACCGGATTCATGAAGTGCAGGCCCAGGACCCGCTCGGGGTGGGGAACCAGGGCCGCCAGTCGGGTGATCGGGATGGCCGAGGTGGCCGAGGCCAACAGGCTTTCGGCCGGGCAGATCTGGCCCAGGCGGCTCCAGGCGGCCTTCTTGACCTCCCAGATCTCGGGAATGGCCTCGACGATCAGGGGCGCGTCCGATAAGGCCTCGACTTCCAGGGTGAAGGTGATCCTCTCCAGAACCTGCTCCAGGCGGATGGCCGGACCGCCCAGGAGGCGCTGGAGGGGAACCGAGCGGGCCAGTTCCTGAGGGGCTTGCGAGAGCGCCTGGGGTGTCACGTCCACCAGCACGACCTCGTACCCCGAGGCCGCGGCGCTCTGGGCCAGGCCCGTGCCGAGGATCCCGGCGCCCAGGATCCCGATCTTCTTGCGTTCTTCCATGGTCAACGTGCTCCGTGGCCCCGCCTTCCCGGCCCCGCGGGGGAATCCTCCCCTCCAGGCGACCCGGCCAGGGCCTCGGGCTTCGGAGCGGAACCTCAGTACTCGTCCCGGCCGAATTCCCTCTCGCAGCGGTCGGCGGCCTGGGCCACGGCGAAGACGCTGGCCTGGAGATCGGCAGGAGCCAGGGTGGCCAGCAGATGGTCCACGCTGGCCATCACCAGGGCGTGCTGGTCGTTCTCGATCAGGCCGTAGCGCGCCAGGGTCATCGTCTCGTTGGCCCGCAGCAGTTCCAGGGCCAGCCCGGGCTGGAGCGCCTGGAAGGCGGTCTTCTCCATCTGCAGCCCGGGCGAGAAGACCGTCACGCTGGGGCGGCCTGTGCTGCTGGAATCGCGCACGTACACCCCTTGCAGCCGCCCCTGGCCCAGGTTCACCCCCAGGAAGAAGCGTCGGGTCTCTTCCTCCAGCCGCCCCACCAGACCGATCTCTGCGGCCAGCTCGGCGACCCTGCCCAGGACCTTCAGGCTCGAATCTGTTGCCGGGTCTTGTGCCATCGGGATGCTCCTTTCCGGATACCGGGAAGCCTTCGCGCCAGAGCCGTGGCGTCCTGTGCGCGCCCAGAGAGGGCTGCGAGGACCCAGGCCGAACAGGGGCGCACCTTCCCTTGGAGTCCTGAAGAATGGCGCGTGCTGGCCAGGTCCTGAAAATCGGAGCACTGACCTTGACGATCCGCAGGTGCGATCCCGAGGTCCTGGAGGTCGTGGCCCTGTACCCGCCCGGCGACCCGGCGCCGCCCGAGCACTTCCACCCCACCCAGACCGAGCGCTTCGAGATCCTGGAGGGGACCCTGGAAGTCGAGATGGAAGGCCAGCATTTCACCCTGGAGGCGACCCAGTGCCTGGAGATCCCCCCGGGCTGTCGACACCGGATCTGGAATGCGGGACAGGAGGATGCCAAGGTGCTCTGGGAGACCTCCCCTCCCCAGAAGACGGCTGACTTCTACGAGACCCTGGCCGAGCTGACCGAAGCGACCGGGCCTCTCCACTCGGCCCCACCCAACCTGCCCCAAACCGCCGTCCTGATGGCGGAATACGACCACGAGATGAGGCTGACCCGACCCCTGCGCCCCATCCAGAAACTCATGACCGGCCTGGTGGCCCCCCTGGGCTGGTTGATGGGCTATCGGTCACGCCCCCAGCATCCCGAGCCGGACGGCCGCGCGGAATCCTGATCGCCGAGCCGCCTGGAAGGCGGAAAGCTCAGGTCCGCGGCACCAGTCCGTAGAGAAGGGCCTCCACCATGGGCTCGACATCGCTCCGGCCGACCGCCCTCTCCAGATGCTCCATCGCCAGGACGTTGTACAGGCCTCGAGCCACCCGGGCCGTGTCGTGAGGCATGAACTCGCCCCGCTCGACCCGGGCCTGGAAGAAGCTGGCCAGCAACTCGGTCATCTGCTCCTTGGTCTGGCGCAGCGCCTGGGCCACCGTGGGAAAGCGACTGGCGGCCCGCATGCACAGCCACATGACGTCCCGGTGCTCCTCCATGAAGGCCGAGATTCCCCGCAGGATCCGCATCAGGACCTCCGAGGCGCTGCCCTCCAGGTGGCCCTTCAGGAGGGGACGCAGCCGGTCGAGGGCGTCGAAGTGGGTGACCACCGCGACCAGCAGATCCTCCTTGGAGGGATAGTAGTGGTAGAGCAGGCCGGGCGAGACCCCCGCCTCGCGGGCGATGTCCTTGGTGGTGGTGCCCTCCAGGCCCCTCTGGGCAAAGAGGCGGGCTGCCACCTCCAGGAGCTGCTCGCGTCGGAACTCGCGCTGACGCCCTCGGGAGGCCCCCTTGAAGGGAGCGCCGGAACTCACGGCGAGGACTCCGGCGCCTGGGCCTCCTGCTGGGGAGCGGCCGGCGGATGAAGCCCGGGGGGACGGGAGTCCAGGTGCCCCTCGAAGACCTGGAGGGGGCCGGGAACCTCGACCGGGAACTCGCCCGAGATGGCCCGGTTCCACGAGACCGCCGCGCCCAGGTATCCGTAGCGGGCCGCCAGCAGGGCCTGGCGGGCCGAGACCAGGGCGGTCTGGGCATCGAGAAGTTCGGTAGAGGTGGAGAGACCCGCGCCGTAGCGGACCTCGGCCACCCGAGCGGCCTCGGTGGCCTCCTCCAGGCCCTGCCGGGCCTGGGAGATGCGCTCCCAGCGGCTGGCCAGGTTCAGGAAGCTGTTCTCGACATCCAGGCGCACGCCTCGGCGGACCGCCTCCAGGTTGGCTTCCAGTGCCCGGACGGCCTCGCGGGCCTGCCCGGCCCGCGCCCGCGTGGCGCCCCCGTCATACAAAGGCATGTTCAGGACGACTCCGGTCACCCATTGATAGCCCGGGGACATCCCCGCCGCGGTTTGACTGGTGAACTGGGACTGGAGCGCCACGGTCGGGTTGTCCTGGCTCTCGGCCAGGCCGATCCGGGCCCGGGCGGACTCCAGGCCCCAAAGGACCGCCTGGATCTCGGGCCGGAAACTCAGTGCCTGACGCATGGCCTCCTCCATCTCGGCCGGAGGAGGGGTCTCGAAGGGAACCGGCTCCAAGACCAGGTCCGTCCCCGGAGGAAGGCCCATGCGGCTGGCCAGGCGGGCCCGGGAGACCTGCTGGGCGTTTCGGGCCTCGATCAACTGCTGGCGGGCCCGGGTGGCCTCTGAACGGACCCGGAGCACGTCGAAGCGGGCCACCGTGCCCGCCTCGAAGAGGGCCTCGGCATCGCGCAGGGCGGCCTGGCGGGACTCCAGGCGCTGCTCGGCGATGGTGACCTCCTCCTCGGCCAGAAGCGCCACGAGGTAGGTGTCCGCGGCGCTGGCCAGCTCGTCGGCCAGCAGCCCCCGATACTCCTCCAGGGCCGCCCGTTCGGCCATCTGCCCGGCCAGGACCGCATAGTGGAGCCGGCCGAAGGTGGCCACGGCCTGGCGCAGGACCAGGGCCGCCCGGTAGCTGTCCTGGGGGCTGACCACGAAATTCCGTCCCGAAAGCGAGGCCGCCACCTCCCGATCCAGTCGGGTGTAGGTGCCCTCGATCCCCAGGGTGGGATTGCCTGCGCTGCGGGCCTCCTCGGTGCTCCAGCGGGCGCCCTCCGCCCGGGCCCGGGCGGCCTGGAGCTCGGGGCTGGAGTCCACCGCCGCCTTCAGGGCGGCACGGAAATCCAGCTTCACGGTCTCCTGAACCGAGCCTGCCATCGCCGCGGACGCCTCACCAGGAGCCGCAGGGGTCGGCTCGGCGGCGGCAGGCCCGACCAGGGCCAGGGCGGCCAGCACGGGCAGGACCAGGCGGCCTACCAGGCCGCGACACCAGGTGCGGTTCATCACGAATGCTCCTTCTCATCGGACTGGAAGAGACCATAGACCCGATCTCGGACCAGGCCCAGATTGCGGACGATGCCTTCGAAGGTCAGATAGGCCGTCGGGATGACGAACAAGGTCAGCAGGGTCGAGGTCAGAAGACCTCCGATCACCGCGACTCCCATTCCCGACCGGGATTCTCCTCCCTCGGAAAGGCCCAGGGCCACCGGCAGGATTCCCACCATGGCCGCCAGCGCCGTCATCAGGATCGGGCGCAAGCGGACAGGACCTGCCATCAGCATCGCCTGGTGGGCCGGGACCCCCTTGGCCCGCTGCTGGTTGGCGAAGTCCACCAGCAGGATGCCGTTGCGGGTCACGATCCCCACCAACATGATGAGACCGATGATGGCAAAGATGCTGAAGGTCTTCCCGGTCAGGAGCAGACCCAGGAAGACCCCGACGATGGCCAGGGGCAGGGTCATCATGATGGTGAAGGGATGGATGAAGCTCTCGAACTGGGCCGCCAGGATCAGGAAGATGATCACGATCGAGCTGGCCAGCGCGAACATCAGGTATTGGAAGGACTCGTTCATGATCTTGGTCATCCCGGAGGCGGCGATCTGGTAGCCGGGATAGGCTCTCATGACCTCGTTGGCCAGGACCATGAACTTCTCGGAGGCATCCCCGATGGCGATGCCGGGGGCCACGTTGGCCATGATCGTGACCGAGCGCATCCGGTTGTAGCGCTTGATCGAGTTGGGCCCCAGGCCCTCGACCACGTCCACCACGCTTCCCATCTCGACCCGCGCGCCACCCGGCGTGCGCAGGACGATCCGGCGGATGGCCTCGGCATCCCGGCGGAAACTGTCGTCGGCCTTGACCCGGATATCGTAGCGTTGCCCGTCGATCTTGAACTTGCTGATATCCAGGCCGCCCATCATGGCCTGCAGGGCCACCGCGATCTGACGGGTATCGACCTGGACGTCGGCGGCTGCGTCGCGGTCGGGGTAGACCGAGACCTGCGGCTGGATCAGCTCCAGATCGTCGCTGATGTCCCTGAAGGTCGGGTCCTGGGCCATTCGGCGCATGATCTCGTTGGAGATCCTCTCCAGGGTCAAAAGGTCGGCTCCCTGCAGGGTGAACTGCAGGTCCACGGTTCGAGTCCCCCCTCCCCCCATGTTCGAGATGTTGGCAGGATAGGCGATGACCCCAGGGATCCGGTTCAACTCGACCCGCAACTGATCCATCAACTCCTGCTGGGAGATCGTGCGCTCGTGGCGGGGAACCATGTCGATCAGCAGGTTCACCTTGTTGACCTGGCCGGTCTGGTCCCCGACGGTGGTGACGTACTGCCGGATCTCCTTGTGGGAGGCCAGGATCCTCTCGGCCTCGCGGGCGCGACGGTCGGTCTGGCTGATGGAGGTGCCGATCGGCGTCTCGAGGTACACCTGGAACTGGCTGCGATCGTCGGTCGGAGCGAATTCCATCCCGACCTGGCCGGCCACGACCAGGCCCAGGACGAAGGCCAGCACGGCCACGAGCAGGACTCCGACCCGGGTGGCCCGGGTGCGGATGGCTGCCGTCAGCAGGGTGCGATACGTGCGGTCCAACCAATCCAGGAAGCCCAGGACCATCCGGGAGAGCGCCCCTTCATGCGTGCCGGCGCGAAGCCAGCGGGCGCAGAGCATCGGGGTCATCGTCAAGGACACCACCAGGGAGAGCGTGATGGCCAGACCCACGCTGACTCCGAACTGGTAGAAGACCCGGCCGATGACGCCGCCCATGAAGGCCACCGGCAGGAAGATGCCGGCGATGGCCATGGTGGCCGCCAGGACCGCGAAGGCCACCTCGCCGGTTCCGCTGGAGGAGGCGGCGGCCGGAGCCTGGCCTTCGTGCTCTATGTGGCGGTGGATATTCTCCAGCACCACGATCGCATCGTCGATGACCAGTCCGACCGAGAGGGACATGGCCAGCATGGTGATCTGGTTCACCGTGAAGTCCATGAAATACATGAACCCGAAGGCGCCCAGGAGCGAGGTGGGGATGGCGATCACGCTGATCAGCGTCATCGTGAAGTGACGCAGGAACAAGAAGATCACCACAGCCGTGAAGGCGGCTCCGAAGACCAGGTCAAAGCCGACGCCGTGGACCGAGTCCTTGATGAACTTCGAATTGTCGAAGACCACCTGCAGCTTGACGCCCGGGGGCATCAAGGCCTGCAGTTCGGGGATCTTCTGGATGACGGCCTCGGCCACGCCCACGGTGTTGGCCCCGGACTGCTTGCGCACCCCCAGGGCCACGGAGGGCTGGCCATTCAAGCGGGCGATGGTGCGCAGGTCGGCCTCGCCATCCTCGACCCGGGCCACGTCCTTCAGGCGGATTGGAGCCCCGCCCCGCCAGTCGACGGCCATGTTCTCCAGCTCGGCCAGACTGGCGAACTCGCCCTTCATCTTGATGGTGGACTCGGCCGCCTCGTTCTCGATGCGGCCTCCCGGCAACTCGACGTGCCAGGCCTGCAGGGCGGCCACCACCTGGGCGGGCCCCACGTCATACTTCCGCAGCCCCGCCGGGTCCAGCCAGACCCGGACGGTGCGCTCGCGGAATCCGCCGAAGTAGAGACTGCCGACACCGGGCAGGCTCTGCAGGCGCTCCTTGATCACGTTGTCGGCCAGATCGGAGAGCTGCTGGGCATCCGCGTCTCCATGGACGGCCAGCCAGATGATCGGCGAGGAGGCGGGATCCACCTTCTGGACGATGGGAGGGTCGATGCCGGTGGGGAGATCCTTCTGCAGCTTGGAGATCTTGTCCCGGACCTCCTGGGCGGCCACATCGATGTCCCGCTCCAGGAGGAACTGCACGGTCACCGAGCAGTAGCCTTCGAAGGACTGGGAGGTGATGCTGTCGACCCCCTCCAAGGTTCCGACCTCCGACTCGATGAGATCGGTGACATCCTGGTCCATGACCTCCGGGTCGGCGCCAGGCATGGTGGTCACGATGTTGACCACCGGGATATCGAAGTCGGGCATCAGGTCGACGCCCATCCGGGTATAGCCCATGGCCCCCACCGCCAGGAGGGTGACCATCAGGACGGTCGTGAAGACGGGGCGACGGATGCAGAAATCCCAGAGACTCATGCCCGGCTCTCCTCTTCCTGGCGGAGTTCCAGGAGGCGGCCATCCTCGAGCTGGTCTCCACCCGAGACGACCACGGTGGCCCCGGCCGGGATCCCCTCGACCACGGCCTCGAGCTCGGTCTGGAAGAGCACCCGGACGGGGAGCCGGCGGGCCTTGGAGTCCTCAGCCACCACCAGGGTGAACTCCTCGCCCTTCTTGTTCAGCGCCGGACGGGGAACCACGATGCCTTCGACCTGGCGCAGGACCAGCCGGGCCGAAGCGTAGGCTCCTTCCACCAGGTTTCCGTCCGTGTTGGGGATCTGCACGCGCACGGTGATGGAATGGGTGGCCGGATCCGAGGCGGGGATCACGTCCACCACCTTGCCCGAAACCATCCCGGCCACCGAGGTCCTGACCTGGACCGGGGCCAGGCGACGTACGGAGGCCCTGTGACGCTCGTCCAGGGGAGCCACCATGTCCAGGGTCGAGTTGTCCACCACCAGGAACAAGAGCGTCCCGCTGTTGGCGCCCAGAGCCTGGCCGGGCTCGACCGCCCGCTTGACCACCGTCCCCGCGATCGGGGAACGCAGCACCGTGTCGCGCAAGTCCACCTGGACGGACTCCAGGGCGGCCTGGGCCTGCTCCACGGCAGCCTGGGCGGCCTGGACCTCAGACTCGCGCATGCCGACCTGCTTGCGGTTGGCCTGGGCGATCCGCACACCCTCCCGCGCGGCCTTCTCGGCGCTGCGGGCGGACTGAAGCTGCTCGGAAGCCACCTTCTCGCGAAGCTCGGCCTGCTCGACGGCATACCCCGAGACCGCGCTCTGGGCGAAGAGATCGCGCTGTCGGTTCAGGTTGTGCACGGCATCGTCGTGCTCGGCCTGGGCCCGGGCCGTGTTGGCCTCGGCCTGGTAGACCGCCTGCTGGACCCGCTGCACCTCCAGCTCCGAAGACACGTCGGTCAGTCCCCGACCCGTCCGGGCCTGCTCCAACCGGGCCCGAGCGGCATGCAGGTTGGCCTGGGCCTGGCGTTCCTGAGCCTGCAAGGAACTGGACTCGAGGACCACCAGGGGCTCACCGGCGGCCACCCGGTCTCCCTCGCGCGCCCGGACTTCCAGGACCCGGCCAGCGATCCGCGAGTGGACCTGGGCCTTGTTGAGGGCGCGGAGGTGTCCGGTCATGGTGACCGCCTCCTCGAGGATTCCTTGCCGGGCCAGGGTCACCTCGACGGGTGCGGCTGCCTCGACGGCCGAGGCAGCAGCTTCCGGGACGGCGGGTTTGTCCCGGCCGCAGCCGACCAGGACCAGGGCGACGAGGGCCAGGATGGGAAGGTGGGAGACTCGCATGGGAAAGGCCTTTCTGTTGACTGACTGTCCGTTCAGTCAATCGGACTCGAGGCAGTGTAGCACACATGCTCCTGACTGAACAGACAGTCAATCGGACTAGTAGCCTCGCCCGAGAGAGACCCAGCGTACGCGCCCGAGGCCCCGGGAACCGGAGCGGTTCGCGGGGCCTCAAGCCAGGCGGCAGGTTCAGGAAGCGGCGTCTTCGCCCGGGGATGGAGCGGACTCAGGGGCAGGCAACTCGGTCATGGTTCCCAGGATGCCGGGGTCGGGGACCTTGACCGTCAACACCGGACAGGGGGCCCGCCGGGACACCGCCCGACACCTGCTGGCCAGTCGCAAACCAGCCACCACGCGTCGTCCGCGGGTTGCCTGGACCAGGAGATCCACCCCATACTCGCGGGCGATGCGGACGATGGTCCGCGTCACCGGACCGCTCTCCAACAAGACCCGGTCCGCGGGGATCCCGACCCGTCGGCCGATCTGTTCGAGGAAGCGCAGGGCGGAACGGCGCCGCAGGAAGGTCTCCCCCTCGAAGACCCCGGGCTCGAAGACGTGCAACAGCAGGAGCTCCGAGCCGAAGACCCGGGCGATGGCGCCGGCGTAGTCGACGGCGTACATCGAGCGGGGGGCCAGATCCGTCACGGCCATGATCCGGGCGAAACGCACCGGCCCGGGATCCTCCGCGCCGAGGAGCTCGGGCTCGGCCAGCAGCCTCTGGTCGAGGTGCTTCACCGTCAGCACCGGACAGGGGGACTGCGAGATCACCTGCCCCGCGGTGCTGCCCAGGACCTCGCGGGCGGCTCCCCGCAAACCCCGGGTCGCCATCACGATCATCGAGTTCGGGGTCTTCTCGGCCAGGTCCACCAGGAACTCGACGGCGGAACCGACCCCCAGCACGGCCCGAGCCGAAACCGGCAGGAGGCTGGCCCCCAGCTTCTCCATGCGCCCGGCCGCCCGCTCCACGGCGGCCTCGCTCGGGCAGGCGTGGGCCAGGACCACCTCGGCATTCCAGCGGCGGGCCAGTTCCCGGGCGAAGGGAACGCCGACCAGCGAGAGCTCGGACGAATCGACCGGGACCAGGATGCTCTTGAGACTCAACATGGTGCCCCTCCTCCTTCGACCATCCTGTTCATGATCTACCCTGGTGCGCCGTCCGGCAAAGACGGCGCACCAGGCAGCCAGGAAGGACCCGATCAGTCCTCGCTGGTCATGATGAACAAGGGAGCCATCTCCATGCGCTCGTACTTGGGGCGCAGGCGCTCTGTGTTGTAGTGTTTGTCCACGTTGACGACCTTCTTGGTGGCCGTGACCACCTCCAGGGGAACGTTGTCATAACGTCCGTTGCGCAGCACGACCAGACGGCCGTGCAGTCCGTCCAGGATCAGGTCCAGGGCCAGATTTCCGTAGGCCATGGGCACGATCGAATCGATGGCGTCCGGGGAACCCCCGCGAACGGTATAGCCCAGCTTCTGGTCGATCACGTTGATGCGCCGGCCCCGGTTGAACTTGGGCGAAAGCTCCTTGAGCCGCGACGAGACCAGCTCGCCGATGCCGCCCAGCTTGGCATGCCCGTAGGCGTCCTTCTCGCCGCTGCGGAAGACCATCTCGCCGCCAACGAACATGGCGCCCTCCGAGATCAGCACCACCGAGTAGTTGCTGGGGTTCTTGGCCCGGTCCTCGACCAGCAGCTCACAGAGATGGTCGATCTCGAACTTGTGCTCGGGAATCACGCAGCGGTTGGCGGCCCCGGCCATGGTCGGGAGCATCGCCGTGAACCCCGCGTAACGCCCGAAGACCTCCATGACCAGGAAGCGCTCGTGGGAACCCGCCGAGGTCCGCAGGTCATTGGCCATGTTGATCGTCCGGGTGACGCACGTCGAGAACCCGATGCAGTAGTCGGTCCCCGGGACGTCGTTGTCCATGGTCTTGGGAATGGCCACGCACTTGACGCCCTCCTGCGCCAGGCGCACTCCGTAGCTCAGGGTGTCGTCCCCGCCGATGGGGATCAGGTAGTCTACACCCAGCCAGTTCAGGTTCTTGATGACCTCGGGAGTCAGGTCGTTGAGCTCCTGGTTGAAGGCCTCGCGCAGGTGCTCGGGCACGTTCACCTTGGGCACGTGGCTGGGGCGGGTCCTGGAGGTGTGCAGGAAGGTGCCACCCGTGCGGGCTGCCCGGTTGACCACGTCCTCGGTCAGCACCGTGAAGCAATGCGAGTTGTCGGCATTCTTCTCGCGCACGATGTCGATGACCCCGGCCCAGCCACGGCGCAACCCGATGACCCGGAACCCTTCACGCAGGGCGCGGATGGTCACCCCGCGGATGGCAGGATTCAGGCCCGGGACATCGCCGCCCCCGGTCAGGATGGCGATCGTGCCTCGGGACTTGTTCACGTTTGCCATGTCTTTCATCTCCCTGGGTTGTTTGAGGAATCTGCTCTGAGGATCGGCATGCCCCCTTCGCCGATTCCCGGCAGGATTCCCTGGTGAAGAGCGGATCCGCCGGGCAGGAATGCCAGGGCCCCGACCAGAAGGCGGCCGCGTGTTCCTGCTGGCCGGTGTCCTGGAGGTCTTCTGGTCGGGTTATGCGGCCCTGGTCAGCCGCTGGCTGGCCTCCTGGCGGGCGCTCGAGGTCCAGGGGTATCCTCCCGAGGGCACCGAGGTCGTGCTGTTCCAGGTCCTTCTGGCAGAACTGGTCGTCCTGGTCCTGGTGACCCTGGCCTGGCGCAGGCTGAACCGGCGCCGACCTTCCCGCACCGGGGCCCGGCAGGCCCTGCGGGCGCTCCTCCTGGCCCTGGGCTTCCTGCTGGTCAGCTTTGCAGTCCTGGAGGTCGCCTTGCGCTCCGAAGTTGCCAGGCGCCCCCCGGCGAACTTCATTCCCCACCCCTATTATCTGTACCGCGGGAATCCGAACCAGACCATCCACTTCCTCTACCGGCTCCCGCTCCGACTGAACTCGATGGGCCTGCGGGAGCGGGAGATCCCCTTGCGCAAGGAACCCGACGAGTTCCGGATCCTGGTGATGGGGGATTCCAACTCCTTCGGCCAGGGGGTTCCCATCGAAAAGACCTGGCCACGGTTGCTGGAGGAGAGGCTCCAGGAGTCCCACCCGAACCGTCGGATCACGGTGATCAACCAGTCCATGCCGGGCTACTCCCTGGCCCAGTCCTGGTATCTGTACGAGGAGATCGGGCGGCGCTACGAGCCCGATCTGCTGGTGGTGGGCTCGCATGGCTGGACGGCCCGGCCGGAGAGCGCCGACCTGCGCCGATTCACGGCCGACATTCCCCCCTTGCGCAGCCTGCATGTCCTGCTGTACCGCTCGATGACCTACCTGAGCCTGCGCAAGGAGCTGGCCCGGCTGCGGGCGCACCAGACCGGCCAGCCGATGCCGGAATTCAACCGGCCGCTCCAGGACCCCAAGCAGTGCGTCCGGTTCCTGGAGCGTTTCCTGGCCGAAGTCCGAGCCCGGAACCTGGCCGCCCTCTTCGTGGCCCCCTCCCCGCCAGACCGGGAAGACCCCCTGGAGATGTGGCAGAGCAGCGAGTTGCGTCCCCTGGTCGAAGCCACCCGTCCCGAAGAACCGATCCTCTTCACCGAATGGCTCCGGACCCTGCCCCTGGAGCAGTGGACGCTGAGCTCAACCGACCAGCACTTCAGCGCAGCGGGCCACCAGAGCATCGCCCGACAATTCGCCGACACCCTCCTTGAAGGTCGCCTGATCGAGCGGAAGGCCCGCTGAGCGAAAGACCTCCCCGGACCAGGACATCGGCCCTGGCCCAGGAAGACCGTCCAGAGGGACGGGGGGCTGAACCCACGCAGCCGGAATCCGCCACATGGCGTCCTCCGGAGCCACGGAATCGGGAGATCCCCGGAGACTCCCGCTCCGAACTCCCCTCCCGGAAATCGCCTGCCGAGGAGCCCTGCCCGTGCGCCCACGCCTGACCCCGTTCCGGGTCGTCTTCTTCCTTCTCATCCTGCTGGCTCCGCCCGCGGTGCTGGCCGCGCCGAAGCCTCGCCCCCAGGCCCTGGGCCCCTGGACGATCCACCTCCTGGACGAGGAGCTCGTCCACCTGGAGTCGGGCTCAGAGCCCGGGGCTCCAATCCCCGTCAGCCCCTACGTGGACGGCTGCGAGTTCCCAGGCCGCTACCCGGGGGCCAACGCACGGCGCGGAGACGGCACCCTGGCCACCTCCAGGATGACCCTGCGACCTCGCGGGCGATCGCTGGAAGTGCTCCACTCCGGCCAACTGGTCCTCACCCTCGAACCCACCGAGAGCGGCTATCGGTTGCAGGCGCCCGGAACCCGCCACCTCCTGGGACTGGGCGAGCAGTTCCCGCCGGGTCGCGAAGAGGTGGAGGGGACCAGCCTGGCCCGGGTGGGGGGCAGCGACTGGATGGGCCGCGAACGGATCTTCTGGAAGCGGGACTCCAGGCCTCATCCCTTCGGCAACACGCTCTCGCGCTTCCTGGGGGGCAACGTGGGCAACGCCAGCTTCCCGGTCCTGTATGGCACGGGCACGCCTTGCTGGATGCTCTTCCTGGACGACCCGGCCCGCCAACGCTGGGACTTCCGCTCGGGCGCGGGGGAAGCCTGGACCGTGGAGACCGACTCGCCGCACCGCCGCCTCTTCCTGGCCCTGGGCCCGGACCTGCAATCCCTGCGGCGTGCCTACATGGGCCTGGTCGGCCGCCCCCCGGTCCCGCCTCGAGCGGCCTTCGGCCTGTGGGTCTCGGAGTATGGCTTCGAGGACTGGAGCGAGGTGGAGGATCGACTGGCCGGTCTTCGCCGCATGCGCTTCCCGGTGGACGGCTTCGTGCTGGACCTGCAGTGGTTCGGTGGCGTCGAGGAGGACTCGCCGCAGAGTCGGATGGGCAGCCTGCGATGGGATGAAACCCGCTTCCCGGACCCCGGACGGCGCCTGGAGCGCTTCCGAAAAGAGGATGGGGTCGGGCTGATCCTGATTGAAGAACCCTATATCAGCCGAGGCCTTCCCGAGCACGCGGAGCTCTCCCGCCGGGGCTACCTGGCCCGGCAGGCCCCTGATTCAAAGAAACCCTTCGAGGTGAGCGACAGCAACTGGTGGGGTCAGGGCGGAATCCTCGACCCCACGAACCCGGAGGGGCGCCGCTTCTGGCATGCCTGGCGGCGTCAGCCTCTGGTGGACGCCGGGGTCCTGGGACACTGGATCGATCTGGGCGAGCCGGAATGCCATGGACGCCCGCTTCCGGATGGCCAGGTCGCCACGCCTTTCTACCATGAGGGCCCCCACCGGGAGGTCCACAACCTCTACGCCCACCAGTGGGCCCGCGGGATCTGGGAGGGCTATGCCCGGCAGGCCGTGGACCGCCGGGTCTTCCTGCTCTCCCGCTCGGGAGGACCGGGAATCCAGCGCTTTGGGGCCGCCATGTGGTCGGGCGACATCGCGGCCACCGAGGAGAGCCTGGCCGAACACTTCAACGCCCAGACCAACCTGGCCATGTCCGGAATCGACTACTTCGGATCGGATGTGGGCGGCTTCTTCAGGGAGGTCTTCCCAGGCACCCGGGAGGAGATGGAGGCCCTGTACACCCGCTGGTTCGCTGCGGCCTGCGCGATCGACGTGCCCATCCGCCCCCACGCCTTCAACCTCGAGAATCGCCACGCCACCTCGCCGGATCGCATCGGGCATGTGGACTCCAACCGCGAGAACCTGCGCTGGCGCTATCGGTTGCTCCCCTCCTACTACTCGCTGGCCCACGAGGCAACCCGCAGAGGTCAGCCCCTGGTGGCCCCGCCCGCGTATTGGTTCCCACACTGGGAGTCTCCGGGTGCCCTGGCCGGAAACCTCAAGATGATCGGCCCGGAGATGCTGGTCGCCCTGAGCGCCGACCTGCGGGCCGAGCGGATGGACCTGGATCTGCCCCCCGGAGACTGGATGGACCTGCGCAGCGGAACCCGGCTCCGGGGACGCACGGGCTGGGACCTGTGGCGCGAGGGGCGCTTCGAGTTGCCGCTCCTGGCCCGGGCCGGTTCGATCCTTCCGATGATGGAGATCGACGAAAAGACCATGAACTCGGAGGGGCGCCGCCTGGACGGCCCCCCCGTGCCGGACCTGGTGCTTCGGGTCCACTCGGATCCCCGCCCCGGGCGCTTCCTGCTGAGCGAGGACGACGGCGAGACGATGGCCTGGCGGAGAGGAGAGGTGGGCAGGACAGAGTTGGTCCGCGAACTGCACGGCGAGGAGGAGGTGGTCCGGATCGCCCCGCGGCAGGGGGCCTGGGCTGGCGCGCCGGCCCGACGCGCCGTGAGGCTCGAACTGGTCCCTCCGCCCGGCACCGAGGTCCGCCGGGCCACCCTGAACGGCCACCCCTTGAGGCAGCAGCGCCAGGGCCACCTGGTCGTGGTCCAGACGCCTCCCCTGGATCCGGGCCGAGAAGCCGAATTCCGCTTCCGGTTGGACTCGGCGAGATGAAACCCTGAGGACCGGGATGGCAGGGAATCAGCCTGAAAGTTGGGAATGATCCTTCCTGAGGGCCTTGCGCGGAGGTGACTGGCATGATGGCTTGTTCCCGGGGTGGGCGCGCTCCAGGCTTCAGCCTCGTCGAGCTGCTGATGGCGGTGGCCATCCTGGCCAGCGCCTTCCTGCTGGTCATGGGCATGTTCCCGATCTCGTTCCGGGGCATCCACCAGGGCAAGCACCAGGTGATCGCCAGCCAGCTTGCCCAGGCCTACATGGATCGCGAACGGACCAGGCCTTTCACCAGCATGACCAACGGCACCTATACCGACCGGATCTCGGTGGTGGTCAACGGGGTCATGAGCGCCACCACCTACACCACCACGGTGACCGTCCGTCCCAGCCCCGTGGCCACCGCCAACAAGGCCGTCCTGATGGTCCAGACCCAATGGGTCCAGGAGGAGGTCACGGGATCCTCGCAAGCCCGCAGCGTCACCATCGAATCCAGCCGCACCAGGGCCTGGTGAGGAGGTCCGCGATGAGAACCCGACAAGACCAGGCCGGCGCCACCCTGATCGAGATCCTGACCTACATGGCCCTGGCCTCGATGGTCTTCCTGGCGATCTACGGCATCTTCATGGCCGGAAGGCGCTACTTCGAGATCGCCCGGGCCTCCATCGAGGTCCAGCAGGCCCTCAACACGGTTGGCTTCCGCCTGACCCGGGACCTGATGGAGACCCACGCCGAGACCGTCCAGTCCTATCCCAACACCGCGTACACCAACCTCCCGGTGGGGATCGTCTTCCTCTCGGCCCGGGACGACCAGGGCGTCTTCCAGTACGACCCGAACTACGGGATGCCTCTTTGGCAGAAGTACATCGGCTACTATCTGGATACGGACCCCAACTACCCCGACAACCCCCGGATGAGGGCGCTGTACGTGGCCGAGGTGAAACCCTCGGGCTTCCCCAAGACCCAGCCCCAGAAGGGCACGGCCAACAACGTGACCACGGCCACCATCCGCAACAACGGTCGGAACCGGCGCCTGCTGGCCCACGGGATCATGGCGCCCACCAACACCCGGCCCCGCGGGGGATTCGACTGCTACGCCCTGATCAACGGGGCCCAGCACCACCAGAACTTCACCAACCCGATCTACGTGAACCTCGAGATGCTCAACACCGCGGCCGGGGTGGCCCGCAGCGGCGGGGCCAACAGCAACGAGAACTCGATCACCTCGTTCTTGAGGATCGAGGGGCGCTCCTGAGACGCTGTCGAGGCGGCGTTCCTGAGGCCCCGCCGACCCCGCCCCCCGGAAGAAGGGCCGCCGACCCGGGCTGAAGGCCGCCCGGGCAGTGCCCGGGCGGCGACTGGTTCAGGGGGCCTGCACCTGCCAACTGGTGGTCCGCACGGGTCCACGGATCGAAAAGCCCATCCAGGTCAGGTTGTCGAAGACGGAAGGGTCGAAGACGACGTTGAGGTTCTTGGCGCTCGTGTCGCCCGAGGTGCTGACCCCGGCCTTGGCGATGATGGATCCGGTCAGGGTTCCCCCGCCGTTGACCTGGATGTCCCCCCCCTGCGAATAGAGCAGCCCCGAGAAGCTGCTCGAGCCGTTCTGGCGGATGTTTCCGCCGACAAGCATGTTCAGGCCCTGTCCCTGGGCGCCGTTGAAGCGCAGGTCGCCGGTGATGAAGAAGAAGTTCTCGTCGGCGGGAAGGCCGGATGTGGAAGACCCCGACGGAGGCGGGCTGGTGTCCTGGTTCAGCGAGCCTCCCACCTGCATGCTGCCCCGCACGAAGAGGTGGACCCCCTTGGGGATCGTGAGCGAACCGCCGCCGCTCGCGCTCAGGTCTCCGTTGACGTAGACGCTGACGGGTCGCGGGGTCAGGGGGATGCCGTCGATCACGAGGTTTCCGCTGCCGTCATTGCTCATGCTGTGGGAACCCGAGCCGGGAATCTGGATCGTGGCCGGCCCCCCATAGGGATGGGCCCCGCCCACGCCGGCCGTGCTCTGGCTGCGCACCACCTCCAGGATGGGCACGTCGGGGATGACCAGGGGGTCCTGGCCGTAGAGCAGGGGCCCGGAAGAGCCGCTGACCTTGATCGAGCCCGGGGCGTTTCGCGAGAAGACCATCCCGTCGACCGAGGCCGCCTCGACATTGGGGTTGGCGAAGGTCCCCGTGGTCGAGTTGCTCCGCACGTTGGCCTGGCCCGGGATCGGACCGGTCACGCGGTTGATGTCGATCTTGCCGTCGCTGGAGATGGCGTAGGGGAACCCGTTGGTGACCAGGGCCACGACGCGGACCGCCTCCTGGCTCTGGGCCCGGGGCACGACATCGGCCGAGGTGATCAGCAGGGCCATCCGGGCGGGCACGGTCATCCCGTTCCAGCCCGTGACGGCCGAGTCCCCGCCCAGGTTGTTGGTGGAATAGGGCTCGCCCGAGGAGGAATCGAAGGTCCACCAATAGTGGCAGGCCTTCAACGAGGTCGCGTAGGTGCCGGCCCCGTCGGCCGTGGCATCGCTCACCCCCAGGCCGAACTGCCCGTTGGTGGACGAGCCGTTCCCGTAGATCCGGTCCATCAACTCGTGCAGCCCCCCGTTGGCGGCGTGGACCAGGGCCGAGGTGTCGCCCGTCCGACGGATCTGGTTCAGGTTGTCGATCCCGATCGAGCCCAGGGCCAGACCCAGCACGACCAGGATCATCAGGGTGACCAGGGCCACGGCCAGGGCCATCCCTCGTTGTCCGGAAGACTGCCTGGTGCGCAGGATGTTCATCTCCGTCTCCTTCCAACCCGGGAGGCCTGCAAGAAGCCGACGAGCCCGGCCTCAAGGCGCTGGGACCGGCCAGAATCCGCTCCTGGCCGCCGGGTGGAGGCCCTGCGGCCAGGGAGAAGAGCCCCGCTTGAAGTCTTCGCCTCCCAGAGCGGCAGGGCCTGCCGCCCCCTCCTTCCCAGGATAGGGCACCCGGATCCGACCCTCTGTGTGCCCGCGCACAGAAACGCCGTGCATGATCTCCTCCCTGTGAGGAACTTCTACCCGGACCCGCCCCGCCGACACTCCTGGCGGGATCCGTTCCAGGAGGGCCGAAGGAATCGAGATGTTCGTGACCCGCCGCCACTTGTTGCGCCTGGGGGCCGGTGCCCTGGTCCTGCCCTGGATCGCTCCGGTCCTGGCCGGGGCGAAGCCACTCCCCGACACCGACCTTCTGGAAGAGATCGAACGCCGCGCCTTCCGCTACTTCTGGGAGCAGGCCTCCCCGCGGACCGGCCAGATCCGGGACCGGGCCCGCACCTCCGGGCGCGAGGATCGCCGGATGTCCAGCATCGCGGCCACCGGCTTCGGACTGACTGCGCTGTGCCTGGCCGAGGCCCGGGGCTATGCCCCGAGGGCCGAATTGTTGGATCGCGTGCGCACAACCTTGCGCTTCCTGGCCCGCCGGATGCCCCACCGACGCGGCTTCTTCTACCACTTCGTGGACATGGAGACGGGCCGACGCTGGCGCGACTGCGAGCTGTCCTCGATCGACACGGCCCTGCTCCTGGCCGGGGTCCTGACCTGCCAGCAGCACTTCCAGAACGACCCGGAAATCGTGGACCTGGCCGAGAGGATCTTCAGGCGCGTCGACTGGCCCTGGATGCTGAATGGAGGCAAGACGCTCTCGATGGGCTGGACCCCCGAATCGGGCTTCCTGGAACCACGCTGGGACCACTACTGCGAGCTGATGATCCTGGTCCTGCTGGGGATGGCCTCGCCCACCCACCCCCTCCCGCCGGAGTGCTGGCAGGCCTGGAGCCGCCCCTGGGTCCGCTTCTACGGGCTGGACTATATCTCGGGGAACCCGGTCCTGTTCACCCACCAGTATTCCCATGCCTGGGTCGACTTCCGGGGCGTGCGCGACGAGCACGCCGACTACTTCCGAAACTCGGCCCTGGCGACCCGGGCCCACCGGTCCTTCTGCCTGGACCTGGCGGCCCGCTTCCCCCACTACTCCGAGGAGCTTTGGGGCATCACCGCGTCGGACTCGGCCCATGGCTACGTCGCCTGGGGAGGCCCCCCTGCAGACGCCCGGATCGACGGCACGGTGGTGCCCTGCGCGGCGGGAGGATCCCTCCCCTTCCTGCCCGAGGAGACCCTGCGCGTCCTGCAGCACCTGCACCGTCATCACGGCGCGCGGATCTGGGGACGCTACGGCTTCGCGGACGCCTTCAACCCGGCCACCGGCTGGGTCAATCCCGACGTGCTGGGCATCGATCTGGGCATCACCATGCTCATGGCCGAGAACCACCGGACCGGTTTCGTCTGGGAGACCTTCATGAGGGATTCCCGGATCCGCAACGCCATGGACCTGGCCGGATTCCGCCCGGGCTGAAGAACCCGGAACCGCGAGTCGACAGGCCTCCTGGAGACCATGGAAGGAAGGCCGGGCTCCCCGTCGAATCTTCCGCGGCGATTCCAAGTCCGTTTGAGATGGGGGCTCTGTCATGCTTTTCTGGATCCTGCTCGTGACCGCCTGGTGGATGCTGATGGGGACCGGCCCCGCCCAGGCCTACCTCGATCCCGGGACCGGTGGCATGATGCTGCAGTTGCTGCTGGCCGGGATCGCCGGGGTCGGCATCTGGATCAAGATGAACTGGAAGCGGCTCACCCTGAAGATGGGCCTGCACAAACCGGGACCCGACGCCAAGGACTAGGGAGCCAGGCCCTCGGGCCCGGGCTGGACGCGTCCGCCCCGGACCCGACCGCCGCCCACCCGACATGCCCCGAGACTCCCGCCCCCTGGTCTGGCACCCCTTCCTGCTGGCGCTCTACCCGGTCGTCTTCCTGTACGCCGCCAACGCCGGCGAGGCCCGCCTGAACCAGGTCTGGTTCCCCTCCGCCGTCCTGGAGATCCTGGCGGGGATCCTGATCCTGCCGGGTCTGGTCCTGTACCGCGATCTCCGCCCGGCCGGAATCCTGGCCTCCGCGTTCCTGGTGGCCTTCTGCTTCTACGGCCACGTCAGCCGGCCGCTCGGCCAGATCCACCTGGGGGAGCTGACCCCGTTCCGGCACCGGGTCCTGGTTCCCCTGATGATCCTGGCTCTTCTGGGTCTGGCCTGGGGCCTGCTCCGGCGCCGGGAGTCCTGGTCGGGGCTGACCTCGATCCTGAACAGCGCCGCCGCGATCCTCCTGGTTCTGGCCCTCCTGCAGGCCGGCCAGGCCGAACTCGCCCGCCCGCCCCGGACCGCCCTGGCTCCCGGAGAGGCCATCACCCGACGGCCCCCGCTCCAGACCCGGCCGGACATCTACGTGCTCATCGCGGACGAATATGCCCGCACCGACGCCATGCTCGAGACCTTCGGCGTGGACGACTCGGCCTTCCTGGAGAACCTGCGGCGCATGGGATTCGTCGTGGCCCGGGGGAGCCAGTGCAACTACTCGCGCACGACCCCCTCCCTGGCCTCCTTCCTGAACCTGGAATACCTGCCGGATCTCCAGCCCGACGACCTGCTGGACCCGCCGCGCGATCCCCATTGGGCGGACATGATCCGCCGGAATCGGGCGATGGCCTACGTCCGCAGCCAGGGCTACCGGACGGTCTCGTACGTCTCGAGCTGGACGGCCACCCAGGGGATCGAGAACCTGGACCTCGAGGTGGACCTCACGCCTCACTTCAACGAATTCACCGGATTGCTGATCCGCGGCTCCTTCATCAGCTTCTTCCAGGATGTCCTGGGCCTGGCCGACCTGGATCCCGAGGCCGCGCATCGCGTCCGGGTCCTGGACATCCTCGACGATCTTCAGGCCCGTCCCCGGGACCCGGACCGCCCCACCTTCACCTTCGCCCACATCCCGGCGCCCCACGAACCCTTCGTCCTGCGCGCCGACGGCAGCCTGATCCCTCGCGAGGCCAAGGAGCGCCTGGGATTCAAGAACAGCTTCTTCTACTCGACCCCAGAGGCCCAGGAGCGCATGTACCGGGCCCTCTACCCCGACCAGGCGCGCTTCGTGGCCGGTCGGCTGGAGACCATCGCCCGGACCCTCCTGGAGCGGCCCGGGCCCAAGCCGATCGTCCTGATCGCCTCCGACCACGGCTCCTGGCTGAGCTGGGTCCGGCTCCCCCACCAGGAACGCTACGAGCCTTCGCCCGAGGTCCTGGCGGAGCGCTATCCCAACCTGGTCGCGCTGCACATGCCGGGCCTCAGACAGGAAGACCTGGACGGGATCAGCCTGGTCAACGTCCTGCGCCTGATCCTGCGCGAAGGCCTCCAGGCCGACCTGCCTCCCCTTCCCGACCGCTTCTTCTTCGTCGGCAAGCACCTGCGCGAGGTCACCGAGCCGGTTCTGCGGAATCGCCGGGCGGCCCTCCGGGCCGAAAGGACTCCCTGAGCCGCGGCAGCCACTCCCGGCGCAGGTCGCGCCAGGCCTGACGGACGGGGCGCGACTGATGGATGGCCCGCATGGAGTACAGCCGATACCCCCGGAAGAAGTCTCCCCAGAGGCTCAGGGTCCTGCCCCCCGGATGTCGGAGCAGGACCTTCATCTGGGGGCGATCCGCCCCGGAGACCGGGTCGGGATGCAGGCTCAGGCGATAGTCCGCGGGCCATTTCTCGCCCAGGGCCCAGGCCGTCCCCGGGAGGCGGTGGCGATCCATCTCGCCCAGCAGACGCTCCAGAAGGGCCAGCCAACCGGGCTCGGCCGGGCAACCGAACTCGCCGATGAAGCCCGGGACTCCGTTGAAGTCGCACCAGTCCACGAAGACCTGCAGGCGCCGCCGGGCCCGGTCCTCGAGATCGGGATCCAGGGCCAGTTCCTGCTCGTAGGAGAGCCCGAAGGAAGGGGCGGCGTTGAGATAGCAGTGGGCCTCGTAGGCGACCCGCCCGAGGGGATCGCGGATCCAGGCCTCGTGGCCGTGACACATCACCCAGATGTGGGCGGCCGACCAGTTGCTTCCCGGCACCAGGATCCAGCGGCGATCTCCCGTCGAGCGGATGGCCGTGACGGCCTCCTGGGAGGCCTTTTCCCACTGCCGGGTCACGATGTCGTGAGGCTCATTCATCAGGCCCCAGGCATAGATGGCCGGAGCCTCCCGGAAGGCCTCGGCCATGCGCCGCCAGAAGTCGGCCAGGAAGTCGGCGGGGAATCGCGGGTCCCCGACCACGAGAGTCTGGAGACGGCCCTCCGGACCGACCCGGGTGAAACGCGCGTAGTTGTGCAGGTCGGGGATGACCCTCAGACCAAGCCGGTCGGCCTCCTCGAGATAGTTCCGCAGCGAGGCCACGGCCTGCGGATCCAAGGGCCCGCCGGGAACCGGCTGCATGTGCTCCCAGGCAAAGGGCAGTCGAATCAGCCCGAGCCCCTTCGAAGCGACGTATTCCAATGTTCGGGGAGAGGAGAACTCCAGCGGGTGGTCTTCGGGGAGGGGCAGGGGGATGAATTCCCCTCCGGCGTCATTGACCCCGCGCAGGACCGGATCCCACCCCAGGGCCACCCCATGCAGGCCAGGAATGGCCAGAAGGAACAAGACCAGGCCCCATGCCTGGAACCACCTCGCGCTGAACCGCCGGAAGTCCTGGCATGCCAGGGCTTCATCCATTGGGGAGCAAGCGTCGCGGGTCGGGGATTCAGAAGGAAGACTTCGATTCCGGAACATGTCGGCTGACGCTCTTCGGGGTCCAAGGCCGTCTCCTGCCGGGCCAATCCCCTGGTGTGACCCGGATCATACCTGTTCCGGTCCGGGGAAGGGTAGGATGCCCCCGACGCGGAAGGACCGTCTGCACTCCGGCGCTTTTTCTCCAGCGCGAGATCGTGCGCCCCCCCCGATTCCTGTTCGGGGAACCCCATCCCAAGACCGGGAGCCAACCATGAGCACCCAAGACAGAATCGAAGGCCTGCGCAAGACCCGAGAGCGCCTGCGCCAGGGCGGCGGCGAAGCCCGCATCGCCAAACAGCGGGCCGCCGGCAAGAGCACCGCACGGGAGCGCCTGGGACTGCTCTTCGATCCCGAGACCTCCCAGGAGTTCTTCCTGTACGCCCGGCACCGCTGCACCTCATTCGGAATGGAGGGCAAGGAACTGCCCGCCGAAGGCGTGGTGTGCATGGCCGGCGCCGTCGAAGGACGTCAGGTCTTCGCGGCCTCCCAGGATTTCACCGTGGCCGGCGGCACGGTGGGCGAGATGCACGCCGACAAGATCTGCCAGATGATGGACCTCTCGCTGAAGTGCGGAGCCCCCTTCGTCTTCATCAACGACAGCGGCGGAGCCCGCATCCAGGAAGGCATCGACGCCCTCTCGGGGTACGGTCGCATCTTCTTCCGCAACGTTCAGCTCTCGGGGGTCGTGCCCCAGATCTCGATCGTGGCCGGCCCCTGCGCCGGGGGCGCCGCCTACTCGCCGGCCCTGACCGACTTCATCATCATGGTCCAGAAGACCGGCAAGCTCTTCATCACCGGACCCCAGGTGATCAAGGAGGTGACCGGCGAGGACATCTCCGACGAGGAGCTGGGCGGGGTTCACGCCCAGATGCACTACAGCGGCGTGGTGCACTTCGTGGCCTCCGACGACGCCCACGCCATCGCCATCTGCAAGAAGCTCCTGAGCTTCCTGCCGGCGAACAACACCGAGGATCCTCCAGATCTCAGTGACGGCTCGCTGACCTTCGCCTACGATCCCCTCCTGGATCGGGTCATCCCGGACAACCCGCGCAATCCCTATGACGTCCGGGACGTGATCCGACGCATCGTGGATGCCGGCGACTTCCTGGAGGTCCAGGAGCACTTCGCCGCCAACGTGGTGGTCGGCCTGGGCCGAATCAACGGCCGCACGGTGGGGATCATGGCCAACCAGCCCAACGTGATGGGAGGTTGCCTGGACATCGACGCCTCGGATAAGTTGGCCAAGATGGTCCGCTTCTGCAACGCCTTCAACATCCCCATCGTGACCCTGGTGGACGTGCCGGGCTTCCTGCCCGGGATCCGTCAGGAGTACGGCGGGATCATCCGACACGGCGCCAAGATCCTCTTCGCCTACTCGGCGGCCACGGTTCCCAAGATCACCCTCATCCTGCGCAAGGCCTACGGCGGAGCCTACCTGGCCATGAGCGGCAAGGAGTTGGGCGCGGATCGGGTGGCCGCCTGGCCCACTGCGGAGATCGCCGTGATGGGGGCCGAGGGAGCCGTCAACATCATCCATCGCCAGACCTTGAAGAAGGCTGAGAACCCCGAGGAGACCAAGCAGCGCTTCGTCGAGGAGTATCGCGAGACGTTCGCTTCGCCCTTCCTGGGCGCCGGACGCAACCTGATCGACGATGTGATCGAGCCCGGCGATACCCGCCGCTACATCAGTCTGGCCCTGGAATCCCTGCGCACCAAGCGCGAGACCAGGCCCCAGAAGAAGCACGGATTGATCCCGCTGTGAGCGACCCTGCCCTGCACGACCTGGCCATTGCCTGGAGACTCACCTGTTTCGGAGTCACCGTGGTCTTCATGGCCCTGAGCCTGGTCGCGGGTGCCGTCTGGCTCTTCCAGAAACTGGAGACCTGGAGACCGACCTCAAAGGCCGCCGAGAGCCCCGCAGACCAGGGACCGACCGTCGAGTCCGGGATCAGCCCTGAGGTCGTGGCCGCCATCAGCGCGGCCCTGTCCGCCTCACTGGGCGAGCACACCCGGATCCACCACATTCGATATCGCCGGGGAGCCCCGGAAGCGACCTGGTCCCGCGAGGGCCGGCTCAGCATCATGGCCTCTCACCGGCTTCGCTGAAGGAGTCCTATCCGTGAAGAAGATGCGCGTCACTGTCAACGGAGTCTGCTACGACGTCGAGGTCGAGATGATCGAGGACGACGAACAGCCCGGAACCTCCTACGGCTACGCGGCGACCAGCCTTCAGGCGCAACCCGCGGCCCCTCCTCCCCCCCGTCCGATGCCCCCGCCGACGGCCCCCCACCCGGTCGCCGCGGGCCCGGGTGGAGTCGTCGACTCGCCCATCGCCGGGATCGTGGTCGAGGTCAAGGTGGAGACGGGGAGCACCGTCACCAAGAACCAACCCCTCCTGATCATCGAAGCGATGAAGATGAACACCAACGTGAGTTCACCCACGGAAGGCCGGATCGCCCAGGTCCTGGTCAAGGCGGGCGACCACGTGCTGCAGGGCCAACCCCTGGTCAAGTTCGAGTAGGCCGCCATGGATGAAGCCGTCCGTTTCTGGGCCTCGACCGGGTTCGCCAACCTGACGATCGGCCACGTGGCCATGATCTGTGTGGGCCTGTTCTTCATCTTCCTGGCCATCCGGAAGGGCTTCGAGCCCATGCTCCTGGTGCCCATCGGTTTCGGCATCCTGGTTGGCAACATCCCCTTCCAACTGGGCAACGAAATCGGCATCTACGAGCACGGAAGCGTCCTGAACTTCCTGTACTGGGGCGTCGTCAAGGGGGTCTACCCCCCCTTGATCTTCCTGGGTATCGGCGCCATGACCGACTTCTCGTCGCTGATCAGTCGCCCAAAACTGATGCTGCTGGGAGCCGCCGCCCAGGTCGGCATCTTCGGCACCCTGATCACCGCCGTGCTGATCGGCAGCGAGTTCCCCTGGCTCGGACTGATGGACCCGGCGAATCCCGAGCGCCTGCTCAAAGCGGCGGGCTCGATCGCCATCATCGGGGGTGCCGACGGGCCCACGGCCATCTTCCTGACCTCGAAGCTGGCCCCCGACCTGCTGGGGGCCATCACCATCTCGGCCTACTCCTACATGGCCCTGGTGCCGGTGATCCAACCGCCCATCATGCGCTTGCTGACCACCCGGGAAGAGCGCCTGATCCGCATGAAACCGGCCCCTGCGGCCACCCCACTGCAGAAGCTCCTCTTTCCCATCGTCGGCCTGGCGGTGTGTTCCTTCATCGCCCCGGGTGCCCTCCCGCTGCTGGGCATGCTCTTCTTCGGCAACATCCTGAAGGAGAGTGGGGTGACCGAGCGCCTGGCCCGCACGGCTCGGGGCTCCATGGTCGACATCGTCACGATCCTCCTGGGCTTCACCGTCGGGGCCAGTACCCAGGCCGACACCTTTCTGCGCCCCCAATCCCTGGCCATCTTCGCCATGGGCGCCCTCTCCTTCGCCATCGCGACGGCCAGCGGTGTGCTCTTCGCCAAGCTCATGAACCTCTTCTCCAAGGACAAGATCAATCCGCTGCTGGGCTCGGCAGGGGTCTCGGCCGTGCCGGCCGCAGCCCGGGTCTCGCACATGGTGGCCCAGGAAGAGGACCCCCAGAACTACCTGATCAACGACGCCATGGCACCCAACGTGGCGGGTGTCATCGGCTCGGCGGTGGGAGCCGGTGTGCTGCTCTCGATGCTGGGTTGAGGCCCTCGGGAGAACCTCTGGAGGAAGAAGAACCGCGCCCCGTTCGGCTTTGCCGAACGGGGCGCGGTCTTTGAGGGCGGATGGCTTGCCGGGGCTACCGGGCCTTCTGCATGATCTTCGCCCAGGTGTCCTTCAGGGTGACGATGCGGTTGAAGACCGGCCGCGAAGCCGTGGAATCCGGATCCACCGAGAAGTAGCCCTGCCTCTCGAACTGCAGGAAGCGCCCAGGCTCGACCCCCAGCAGGCCAGGCTCCACCCGCGAGTCCTCCAGGGCGACCAGTGAGTTCGGATTCAACTCGTCCAGGAAGTCCACGCCCTCGGTCGTGCCCGGACGATCCACGGCGAAGAGCCGGTCATACAGGCGCACCTCGGCGGGAACCGAGTGCTGGGCCGAGACCCAGTGCAGGGTGCCCTTGATCTTCCGGCCATCCTTGGGGTCCCCGCCGCGCGAATCGGGATCGTAGGTGCAGCGCACCTCCACGACCTGGCCGGACTCGTCCTTCACCACCCCGACGCACTTCACGATATAGGCCCGACGCAGGCGCACCTCGCGGCCAGGAGCCAGCCGGAAGAACTTCGGGGGAGGCTCTTCGCAGAAATCCTCCGACTCGATGTACACCACGCGCGAGAAGGGCACCTTCCGGGAGCCCATCCGCGGAGGGTCATCCGGGAAGAAGGGGGCTTCGAACTCTTCGACCTGGTCCTCGGGATAGTTCTCGATCACCAGGCGCAGAGGGCGCAGGACACCCATGACCCGAGGGGCCCGGGGGTTGAGGTCGTCGCGGACGGCCTCCTCGAAGACCGAGAAGGGAATCCAGGTCTCAGCCTTGCTGATCCCGATCCGCTCGGCGAAGAGGCGGATGGACTCGGGGGTGTAGCCCCGGCGCCGCATGCCCGCCAGGGTCGGCATGCGCGGGTCATCCCAACCCGAGACGTGCTTCTCGCGGACCAGTTGCAGCAGCTTGCGCTTGCTGACGATGGTGGACTCGAGGTTCAGGCGGGCGAACTCGATCTGCCGCGGATGGCAGGGGCACTCCAGCTCGTCCAGGACCCAGTCGTACAGGGGCCGATTGTTCTCGAACTCCAAGGTGCACAACGAGTGGGTGATGCCTTCGATGGAATCCGAGAGACAGTGGGTGAAGTCGTACATCGGGTAGATCACCCACTTGTCGCCGGTGTGCGGATGGGTCTGGCGGCGGATCCGGTACAGCGTGGGGTCGCGCATGACCATGTTGGGGTGGGCCATGTCGATCTTCGCCCGCAGGACCCGCGAGCCGTCAGGGAACTCGCCCGCCCTCATGCGCCGGAAGAGGTCGAGGTTCTCCTCCACCGAGCGGTTGCGGAAGGGGCTGTCCTGGCCGGGTTCGGTCAAGGTCCCGCGGCGCTGGCGGATCTCCTCGGCCGAGGCGTCGTCCACGTAGGCCTTCCCGCGGCGGATCAGCTCCTCGGCGCAGGCGTAGAGCTGCTCGAAGTAATCCGAGGCGTGGTACTTGTGCTCTCCCCAATCGAAGCCCAGCCACCTGACGTCCCGCTCGATGGACTGGATGTATTCCAGCTCCTCCTTCTCGGGGTTGGTGTCGTCGAAGCGCAGATGACAACGCCCCTGGTAGTCCCGGGCCAGGCCGAAGTTCAGGCAGATCGACTTGGCATGCCCGATGTGCAGGTAGCCGTTGGGCTCTCGGGCGGGAACCGGGTCACCACGGTCTGGTGCTTGCCCGTGGCCAGGTCCTCGTCGAGGATGTTGCGGATGAAGTTGGTGGCGTGGGGCGAGACGCCGGGGGTCTCGTGCTCGGGGTTCTGGAGGCTCATCTGGATGGACTCGATCCTGAAAAGATGGGTCCGGGCCCTCCGGCCCGGACGTAAAGAGGGGGGTTCCGCCAGGCCAGGGCCATTCCTCCTAAAACAGCAGCAGGACCCCGACCCCCAGCCCCAGGCCCACGATCAGCAGGCGAAGCGGGCCCTCAGGGATCCGCCCGGCCACCCGTCCTCCGAGATAGCCTCCCAGGGCGGCCCCCAGCATCATGAAGCCCACCAGGTCCCAGGCCACGGCCCCCACGGCCAGGAAGAAGACGATGGCAGCCAGGTTCAACAGGGCCCCGAAAAGGTTCTTCAAGGCGTTGGCCCGCTGCAGGCTGCCCACCCCCAGAAGCCCCAGGGCCGCCAGCATCAAGAAGCCCATCCCGGCGCCGTAGTATCCCCCGTACACCGAGACCGCCAGGATGATCCCCGCCCCGCCCAGGCGCCAGGCCCACCGGGCCCGATGGTGTTCGCCGACCCGAACCCGACGGCGCAACCAGGGCTCGAGGGCCAGCAGGAGCGAGCCGCCCAGGACCAGGTAGGGGACCAGGACCCGGAAGGTCTCGCCCGGGGTCTGGATCAAGAGCCAGCCGCCCAGCCAACCGCCCAACAAGGCGGGCACGCTGAAGAAAAACCAGACGCGCGGGGTCGAGGCGAGCTGCCCGCGGTAGGCCAGGGCCCCCAAGGCCTGCCCCAGCCACAGGCACACGGTGCTGGTGGAGCTGGCTCGAACGGGGTCCACCCCCAGCCAGAGCAGCGCGGGAAAGGTCAGGTTGGTGCCCCCGCCGGCCAGGGTGTTCAGGACCCCGCCGCCGAAGCCGGCGGCCAGGGCCACGAGAGCCTTCCCAGGCAACAGGAACTCGGACACGCCTCCCGGCTTCGCCTTCCGGCCGGGCGCGCCTCCCCCAGCAGGGCCCGCCCCCAGTGGACAGGCCGATTCCGCGAACCGGGTGGAATCCCCGGTCTCGGAGGGATTCTGCCCGGGGCTCGGAAAACAGCGCGCGATGAGTGGAACCGGACCCTTCCTGATCGGAGTGATCTCCGACACCCACGGGCTGCTACGCGCCCGCGCCCTGCAGGCGCTGCAGGGGTGTGACCTGATCCTGCACGCGGGCGACGTCGGGGATCCGGGGATCCTCGACGAGTTGAGGGCCCTGGCTCCGCTGAGCGCGGTCCGGGGCAACTGCGACAGCGGGCCCTGGGCCGGGAGGCTCCCCGTCAGCACCGTCGTGACGGCCCGAGACCTCTCGATCTACATGACCCACATCCCGCAGCCTCCGTCCAGGGTTCCCCCCGGGAACCAGGTCGTCGTCTTCGGTCACACCCACACCCCCGACCAGGAGCACCGCGACGGGGTGCTCTATCTCAACCCCGGAAGCGCCGGCCCCCGACGCGGAAACCTTCCCGTCTGCCTGGCCCGGTTGCGCCTCGAGGGGGGCTCGATCCAGGTCGAGTTCGTCGACCTCCAGGCGCCCGCCTGACCCTCCCGCCCCCCACGCATTGAAGATCAGGCGACATCCAAGACCGGGGTTGCGGGGATCGTCGCCAAGGGAGCGCCGCTTCCCGGCCGATCCGCGACAACCCTGAAAGACGCCTGAAATGTCGCATGTTGTTCACAAACCCGACGGTTTGCGGAGGCGTCCATTTGCTAGAATCTTCGTAGGGGAATTTGCGCGCGCTGGAGTTCTGTCGTGATCGAAAAACTGCCCGCCACCTACGTCCAACCCACCCTCTTCGAGCCCCGGGACGGCTCGACCTGGAACTCCCCGGGCAACACGGGGGACATGTTCGTCCGCGACCGGCCCGCCTCGGACCAGTCCGAATCCGCCTTCCGGGATGCCGCACGGCTCTTCCGGATGCGCCAGGCCGAAGCCCAACAGGACGTCGGCGAGCTCAGCAGCAACTACCCGAACCGCAACGGGTACGACGAGAACTTCCTGGGCAAGCCGCTGCCCCTGCCCACCCTGGCCCCCGCCCTGCGCGACAAGGTGGCCTACCGGCTGGACCAGCCCGACAACCCCGTCCTGGACTACACGAACTTCTCGATCGTGATGAACAAGGATCGCCGCCAGGCCTTCTTCACCGCCGTGAACATCGACGGCTCCCAGTCCAAGAACGTTCCCCGGGACGGCGAGTGGTCCATCGACGGCCGGATCCCCCGGGACGCCCAATTGGGCAACGAGGCCTACCGCAGCAACCCCATCGACCGGGGGCACCTGGTCCGCCGCAATGACCCGGCCTGGGGCTCCCAGGCCAACCAGGCCAGCGACGACACCTTCGCCTACACCAACGCCTCGATGCAGCACGAGGCCCTCAACCAGAAGGAGTGGCTGGCGCTGGAGGACCATGTCCTGGGCTCGGCCAAGGCCCTGGGGCAGAAGATGACCGTCCTGACGGGGCCGATCTTCCGCGACGACGACCCGAAGTTCGACAACAAGGGGGCCGTCAAGCCGCCCACCCAGATCCCCATGCAGTTCTACAAGGTGGTGGTCTGGAATGACCAGAAGGAAGGCCTCAAGGGCGCCGCCTTCGTCCTGTCCCAGGAAGACATGGTGGATCGGGACCGCAGCCTCTTCAAAGGCGAGTTCACCCCCGGCCGCTTCGAGGTCTATCAGGTCCCCCTCCAGAAGTTGGAGGAGATGACCCAGATGAAGTTCGGCCCGGTGGCCAACGTGACCGAGGAACCCCGGCTGATCAACCGCGAGCAGGGCTCCTACCCCCTGATCTGAAAACGGCATCCCAGACCTGGAAGCATCGGAGCCCGGCCCGGAGGCCGGGCTTCAATGCTTCCTCGGGGAAGCCCGGCCCGAAAGGCAGGCTTCAAGACAACAGAAGGCCCGGAACCCTCGCCGAGGAATCCGGGCCTTCCGAACGGGACTGGAGCGGGTTCAGACGCGCCGGAGGATCACCGTCGAGCCGGCCGGAAGGTGGACCCCGCTCCCCGCATCCACCAGGCCTCCGCCGTTGCCGGTGCCGGTGCCCCCATAGAGACGCGCGTTGGTGTTGAAGACCTCGCGCCACTGGCCGGGGGGAAGCTTCACCGGGTAGCCCGGGCGCTCCTGATCGGAGAAGTTGCTGACCACGACGAACTCATCCGTCGAGCCTCCGCCATCCCGGCGCCAGGCCACCACGCGGTCTGCGTTGTGGGTCTGGACCCGGTGGATTCCGCCGGTCGCAGACAAGGCTCCGGAAGAGCGACGCAGGGCGATCAGGTCCCGCGTCATCTGGAACTGCCCGGCCTGGTTGGCCAGATCCCTGGCCTGCTGGCGCTCCTCGGTCGACATTCCCAGGAAGCGATCGAAGAGGACCTGCTCGGAGGGGTCCAGGCGGGAACGCTCGATCTCCTGCTGGGACCGCTCCATCCCCAGCATGCCCTGGAAGTGATCCAGGCGGTCCGGGGTGACCTTGAAGTTGACCCAGCCCATGTCGGCCCCCCAGGTGGAGGTCAGACCATGCTTAAAGTCGTTGTTGGCCAGACACTCCTCTCCCTGGAAGAGCATCGGGACCCCGGGGCCCGTCAACGTGATCGCCGCGGCCGTCCGGGCCACCGCCCTGGGATAGGGCTGCCGGATCGCGTGGTCGTCCTTGCTTCCGGCCGCCGCCCGGGCGATCCAGTTGCCGGTGTTGCCGACCTCGTCGTGGCTATGGGCGTAGCTGACCGCCCGGTCCCAGCCGGTCACGCCGTGATGGTTCAGGATGCCATCCATCAGGCGATCCGCGTTGGCCAGGCCCTGGGCCATCTCGAGGAGATCGTCGTGGAAGCGATCGTTCCAGACTCCCTGGAAGCCCATCCCCTTCTTCTCGACCCGATGGGGATCGGACCCCTGCCACTCGGAGGCTTCCAGATCGGCGGCCACCAGCCAGTTCCCGCTGAAGTCCTCGGCCACCGTGTAGGTGCCCGGCTTGACGAACTGAAGCGTCCGGTTGATCTGCCTCAGGGTGTTCATCCCCTCGATCTGCTCGGCGGTGTTCCCGGTGTTGTGCAGGACCTGGGTGAAGTCGAAGCGGATCCCGTCGAAGCCGAACTCCTGCACCTGCTGGACGGCGTTGTCGGTGAAGAAGTTCTTGACCTGCTGGTCGGCGAAGTTGGGCTTGGCCCCCCAGGGCGTATAGGACTCGTACTCTCCCCACCACTTGAAGAACGAGCGCTTGTCCCCGTCGATCTGCCAGAGGGGGTTGTCGGCGTCGGACTTCCCCGAGGTGTGGTTGTACACCACGTCGGCGAAGACGTTGAAGCCGCGCTTGTGGGCCTCGTCCACGAAGAGCTTCATGGCGTCGGTGCCCGAGACCCAGACCTGCTCGGCACCGGGCTGCTCGTCGGGATGGATCAGCTTCAGGCTCAGCGCCTCCTGCCGATCCATGGCGAAACCGTAGGCATCCGCCCCGGCGAAATAGAAATCCGTGGTGTAGCCCCAGTCCCGCTTGCCGCCGAACTCCTGGGTGGGCATCAGCTCGATGGAATCGACTCCCAGTTCCTCGAGATAGTCCAGGTTCTGGATCATGTCCTCGAAGGTGGCCGGGACGGCGTTGTCCTTGGAGCTCATGAACGAGCCGACATGGGCCTCGTAGATCACGAACTTGCGATAGTCCGTCTGCTTGCGCGGGACCTCGTCATGACGGAACTCGAAGCTGGACTCGCGGATCAGGGATTTTCGCGCCGATCCGGGCCGGGCCTGGATCACGTGGGTGTAGGGGTCGTTGAAGGGTGTCGCCACGCGCTCGGCTTCCTGAAGGCGCCCATCGGCGTTGCGGTCTCCGACCAGGCGACCTTCCTGGAAGACCTGGAACTCGTAGCTCAGGCCGACCAGCTTGGGGAAGTTGTTGACCGCCGTGACCCATGCGGTTCCCGCGCCGGGGCTCTCCACGCGCTTCATGGAGATCGAGCCGTCCGCCTCGACGGAGTCGGTCCAAAGATACTTGCAGAGCGGCTCGGTCTGGTCCAGCTTCCAGGAGCGCAGGACGTCCACGTCGCGCCGATCCTTCGCGGGAGCCTCCTCGTAGGAGAGCTTCTCGGGCCTTCCGAGCCGGTCCAGAAGTTGCTGACGGGACAATTGCCGACCGGACTCATCCTTCAGGACCAGCTTGACCTGGTCGGCCTCCGGATTGGAATCGACGGTGAAACGGCCCCACTGGGGGTTGTCCGCATAGTTGGGGCCACCCGAGCCGCTGTCGTCATACCAGCCGGTCTCGAAACCCAGGACGGGATCCACGAAGATGCGCTCCACCCCGCGCTGGGCGCCCTGCAGGTAGCGGGCATGGGGATCGCTGTAGACCACCGGCGTGCCGGTCTTGTCACGCAGGAGGGTGCCATCCTCCTTGCGGACCGAGTACTGATAGGCCTTCCCCCGAAGCTCTCCCCAACCGGATTCCTTCTCCAGAAGCCAGGTGCCGCTCCGCTCGTCCTTCTGCATCGGAAGCGAGGCCTCCAGGCGGCCATCCGGCGAAGAGATGTCGACATGGAGCCGATAATCCGCCAGGTCTCCCCTTCCGACCCCGGGCGACCAGGTCTGGAAACGGATCCCGTCCTCACCGTGACGCTGGACTCCGAAGAGATGCGTCGAGACCGGGGCGTAGCTCTGCACCTCGGCTTCGCCGAGGCGGAAGACGGGAGGCGCCTCCTTCATGACCAACCAGCGAGCGGGCTCGACCGAGCCGTCCGGGCGGACCACATCCCCCACGACACCCCACTGGAAGTCCTGGTCGGGTGGAGCCGAAAGCCGGACCTGGGCGGTGAAGACCCCATCCCCGGCAACCCGATCCCCATCCCGCCCCTCGTCGTTCATCGGCAGGGGCTTGCCGGCATTCCACTTCGGATCATGCTTGCCCGTCTGGGGGTCAAACGAGCCCTTCAGGCCGACGTTGCGGACTTCGGGTGCCTGCCGGGCATCAAACTGGAAGGTCACCGTCCGAGCGGCCTGGGATCCCTCGCTTGAAGCACCGATCTCGACACGGTCCCGGGGGGAATCCGGGCGAAGAGCCGGTTCGGAGGGCACCTGGGTCCGCTCCTGGCCGAGTGGGATGTCCGTCCGCTTGATCTGCATGGTCACGCCTCCGAACCCTGGGCTCTGTCTATGTCCTCCTCAAGATACCGTCAGCAGGCCCCCCCGGACAATTCCCGCCCCCCGTCCGGGAGCTCGATCTGGAGGCCTTTGGCATCATGTTTACAAGATGGCACAACCTCATTCGGACATCGGGCGTAGACTGGCCGTTTGCGCTCCGCGGGCAGAGGGCGCGTCCGACCCGGCGCCGAAGGGCCCGTCATGACCAGCCCCCTGACTCGCCTGCCCGGCATGGTTCGAGCCCTGCTCTGGGTCCTGGCCCTGGATCTGGCCGGGGTGACCCTGAGCCGGAACGGAGCCGACGGCGCCTTCCTCCTGCTCTCCCTGGCCAGCCATCTGGTGGCCTTCTGGGGCGGGCTGGAGGCCGTGAACTGGATCCTCCACCGATCGCCCTGGGTCCGGCTCTTGCAGTTGCTCTCCAAAGGCAGCGAGGAACCCGCCCCCGTGCGCGAGGAGAGCACCCCGGCGGAACGCTGGGTGGCCCTCTTCCGGGGCCTGCCGCTGCAGGATCGACCCGAACTTCGCCGGGGGCTCCTGCGCCTGCTCTCGGGAGCCGGACTGGTCTTCCTGGCCCTTTCGCTGGTCCGATTCGGGCTGCCCGACCAGGCCTCGGGGCCCGCCGGTTGCCTGGTGGATCTCCTCGTCTTCGAAAGGCTCCGGCTGGCTCCGCTGGTCCTGGCCTCGAGCCTGCTGGTCCCCGTGCTGGTCCTCTTCCTGGGCCGTGAGGATCCCCCCCGGGGCACGGAGTTCTACCACGTCGCCCTGGCGGGGAGCCTCTCGATCGCGGCCGCGCTGCTCCTGTACCCGGAGCTCGGCTCTCCGCCGCCCGGGCGCTTCCTCGAGCAACTCCTGGGGATGGCCCTGGACCCGTCGGGATTCTTCCATGGCCTGATGGTGGGAGGGGTCTTCTGGTGGCTCGTGGGCCTGACCGGGACTCCTCAGGGCCCCAGCCTGATCGAGACCGAAGCGCTCGCTTAGGAGGCAGCCATGGCCCGTCGCGTGATCCAGGTCGAAGAGCGGGTTCCGCTTCTGGAGGCCCTGCCCCTCAGCCTGCAACACCTCTTCGCAATGTTCGGGGCCTCGGTCCTGGTCCCATACCTCTTCAACCAGGCGGCCCGACAGGCCTCGGGGGATCCGGAGCTGGTGGTGGTGGACCCCGCGTTGGTCCTCCTGATGAACGGCGTGGGCACGCTGATCTACCTGGTCCTGTGCAAGGGCCGGGCTCCCGCCTTCCTGGGCTCGAGCTTCGCCTTCATCGCTCCCACCCTGGCCGTCCTGACCGCCGGCGGGGCGGACTACCACGCGAACTTCTCCCGCGCCTTGGGCGGCTTCATCATGGCCGGAGTGATCTTCACCCTGGCCGCCGCCCTGATCGGCTGGGCGGGAACCCGCTGGTTGGACATCGTCCTGCCGCCTGCCGCCATGGGGCCCATCGTGGCCCTGATCGGCCTGGAGCTCGGCAAGGTCGCCGCCGGAATGGCGGGCCTCCTTCCCGACGCAAACGGGGTCCGGGTGGCGGCCGACATGGCCGTCGGCCTGACCACCCTGGCCCTGGCCATCCTCGGTTCGCTGGTCTTCCGCGGCTTTCTGGCCGTGATCCCGATCCTGCTGGCGGTCCTGGGCGGCTATGCCCTGGCCTTCGTCCTGGGACGCGTCGACCTGGCCGGCCTGGCTGCCGAGCAGGTCTTCTCGTTGCCCCGGTTCACGGGGCCCCTCTTCGACCCGACGGCCATCCTGGTGATCGCCCCGGCGTCGCTGGTGGTCCTCTCGGAGCACATCGGCCACCTCTTCGTGACCGGGAACATCGTGGGCCGGGACCTGACCCGGGATCCGGGACTGCACCGCTCCCTGGCGGGGGACGGGATCTCCACCATGCTCTCGGGCCTGGTCGGCTCGGTTCCGGTGACGACCTATGGAGAGAACATGGGAGTGATGGCCATCACCCGGGTGTACAGCGTCTGGGTCATCGGTGGCGCGGCCGTGATCTCGATCGCCATCTCCTTCATCAAGGTCCTCTCGAACCTGCTCTCCACCATCCCGGCTCCGGTGATGGGGGGCATCTCGATGCTCCTCTTCGGGGTGATCGCGGCCTCGGGAATCCGGATGCTGGTCGAGGCCCGGGTCGACTACAACCGAGCCCGCAACCTGATCCTGACGGCCATGGTCTTCATGGTTGGAATCAGCGAGGTCTCGCTGCAGGTCGGAGCCGTGGCCCTGAAGGGCATGGCCCTGGCCACCCTGACCGGGATGGCCCTGAGCCTGCTCTTCCACGTGTTGGAGCGGACAGGCCTTCTGGAGGAGGGGCCGGTGCCCCCGCCGAGCCCCCGGAACTGACCTCGATCCGCCGCCTACCGTGGCATTCGGCGGCGGATCGAGGACTGACCGGGCAGGCTGCCTCGGAAGGTCCGGACCTGCTATAATCATGGTCGCGCCCCCAAGACAGTCCTGCTCGCGCAGAGCCGCACCGGGCCTGCGCGTGTCCGAGGTCCTCCAGATGCGACAAACTGGAAAACAGGGAATCGTGCTGGTGACCACCCTGCTGGTCACGATCCTGGTGGTGATGCTGGTCGCCGCCGTAGTGGGAACGGGGGCCGGCAGCATGGCCCTCACGGGAAACTTCTACGAGCGCGAGTCCGCCCTGCTCGCGGCCGAGTCAGGCCTGCAATACGCCATCACCCGCCTGCAGTCCAACCCCCAATGGCGGGGTGACGATCCGGGCACCGTTCCTGCGGGGACTCCGGACTTCTCGGTGGTGGAGCGGAACGGCAACGTCTTCGGCTTTCTGCGGACCTCCTCCGGCAACCGTTCCCTGTTCCGGATCAAGTTCAACTTCGAGGATGGCAGCGGTGGAGCCGATGGCCTCGAGGACACCTCCGAGCCCGAGAATCGGGTGGCCAGTCCCCTGGTCTCGATCAACAACCTGCTGGGCCTCTCCTCGGTGCCGGCCCGACGCGCCAACTCCAACGGCATCGGCCTGTCTTCAGACGAAGCCCCCTATCATGTCCCGCGGGCCACGGCCTGCATCCTGGTCGAAGGGCTGGCGGGTTGGGGGGTCCGGGACGTCGATCCCAGGAGCCCGAGCACCTTTGGAGTCAACCGCGTCGTGACCCGCCGGGTCGTCGAGGCCTATCTCAAGGTGGACGAGACCGCCGGGATCGATTCGGTGGCCTATGCGGGAGGGGTCCTGGATGCCCGGCTCAGCGACGACGGGGTCTTCAAGGTCTCCTCCCGGGATGACGAAGTGGTTCCCCGGATCCGCAGCCTGACCGATGTCCAGGTCTCCAGCCCCGCAGGCCGGGCCCGCTACGACGACGGGACCGATGGAGAGGTCGTGGTCGGCCAGGATCGGAGCTTCCTGGTGAACGGCTCGACCCCGCCGGACGCCAAGGTGGAGCGGGCTGATTCTTCGGACCGCTTCAAGCGCGTGACCTGGGATTCGATCGCCAAGGCCCGGCCCAACTCCTCCGACGTCCAACTCCAGGCCGGGACCTATGTCTGGCGGATGCCCGCAAACAAGCAACCCTACCTGGAGTATTTCCCCGAGGACTACCCGGAAGGGACCGAGCCGCCCCCCGCCGGCGAGGGAATCGCCGCCAGCACGGCCATCGCGGGCGAGGGCTTCAGGATCGATCCCAAGACGCTGAGCGTGCTCGTCTCCAACAACGTCTACGTCAACCCTCTGGCCGAAGGCGGCGTCCAGGGCCTGACGCTGCGCAGCGACCCGGCCATCCTGGAAGCCGGCCTTCGTCCCGTCCTGGGATTCGTTCCCCCGAAGGGGGACCAGAAGGCCCCGGTCCTGACCTCCACCGGACCGATCTGGGTCCAGGGAGCCGTCATGGGCGCGGGAGCGGTGACCAGCGAGAGCTCGATCCGCTTCCAGGGGCCCAGCATCCTGGAATCCGATCCCGAAACCGGCGTCTCGCTCTATGCCAAGGGCGACATCGTCCTGGAGGCCATCGGCGGTGGGATCCCCGACGAGAAGGGCGACCTGAGGCCCATCGGCATGCCGGGGCTGGATCGCCCCGGTCGTGGGGGTGGGGACAGGGGCAAGGGCCCTGGAGCTGGGGACGACGAGGACGACAACCGGTACCAGCCGGGCACCCCTTCCGAAGGCGACGGCCGACGCGATGAGTTCGACCTCAATACCGCCCTGCAGTCCCTGGTGGCTCGCGGCCTGATCCCTGAGGATGCGGCCTCGACCTTCTCCAGCAAGAAGGAGGCTCAACTGGCCGCCCTCCTGGACAGATTCGGCGATCTCGACTATGCCGACCAGGACTTGACCGGGGTCATCTATACCTGGGGCGACTTCACCGCCCTCCTGGGACCCCGCGACGTCCTGAACATCACCGGGACCTTGATCGCCTACGGCGGCAACCCGGAGGACCCCCTGAACCCGGCCCCCGGGACGGCCCCCGGCAAGGGCCGTATCGATCTGGAAGCAGGCCGGGTCGGCCTGACCTACGATCCCAGCTATGTCCGGAACCTGCTGGCGAACCTCCGCTCCGTCCGGATCAAGCGAGCCCTCTGGGCGACCTGGTAGCCCCGTTCCAGGCCCCTCCCGAAGGCTGCGCCTCAGAAGAGGAAATCGGTGGACAGGAAGGTCGAGCGGCGTTCGCGCAGGATGTCGGCAAGGATCGCCTTGTTCGAGGGGGTCTCCCTGGCCGCCACCAGGGTCCGGATGCTGAAGACCCTCAAGGCGTCCGAGACCGACAAGGTCCCCTCGGCTGAATCCTTCCGACCGGTAAACGGCAGGACATCGGGTCCCCGCTGACACTGGCTGTTGAGGTTCAGGCGGCAGACCTGGTTGACCAGGGGATCGATCAGCCGGGCCAGGGCCTCGGGATCCTGTCCGAAGAGGCTGGCCTGCTGCCCATAGCAGGACTCCTCGAGGTAGCGGATCGGTTCGGCCAGGTCCTCGAAGGCCACCACCGGCACCACGGGGCCGAACTGCTCCTCGTGGTAGATCCTGGCGACCGGTGAGACCGGATAGAGCAGGGCGGGCCAGAACAGGGTGGCCAGGGTCCGTCCCCCTTCGGGGTTGATCACCTCGGCCCCCGTCCTGCAGGCGTCCTGGACCAGACCGACGAGCTCCTCGGGCTTGCCCGCCTCCGGCAAGGGAGTGATGCCCACCCCCTCCTCCCAGGGCATTCCGACCTTCAAGTCCGAGATGGCCCGGCTCATGCGGGCCACGAACTCTTCGGCCAGACTCCGGTGGACGAACAGGATCTTCAGGGCGGTACAGCGCTGCCCGTTGAAGGAGAGGCTCCCCGCCACGCACTCCCGAACCGCCAGATCCAGGTCCGCATCCGGAAGGATGATGCCCGGATTCTTGGCCCCCAGGCCCAGGCACGAGCGCAGGCGATGCGGGGCCGGGTGCTGGGTCTTGAGAAGGTCGGCAGCTCGGGTCGAGCCGATGAAGGCCAGACAACTGATCCGCCCGGACTCCATCATGGGTCCGACCACGCGGGCCCCGGATCCGTACACGGCGTTGACCACCCCCGGAGGGAAGGCATCGCGGAAGGCCTCCAGGAGCGGGGCGAAGACCAGCGAGCCGGGCCGGGAGGGTTTGAAGATGACCGGGTTCCCCATCACCAGGGCGGGGATCAGGGTGGTGCAGGTCTCGTTGAGAGGGTAGTTGAAGGGCCCCATGCACAGGGTGACCCCCAACGGCGCCCGTCGGACCTGAGCCAGGATCCCCTCATGACAGGAGAAGCGCGAGGAGGCCCGGTCCAACTCCTTGACGGCGTCCAGGGTCTCGCGGAGATAGTCGACCGTCCGGTCGAACTCCCGGCAGGAATCCCTCCAGGGCTTGCCCACCTCCCACATCAGGAGGCGGGCCACCTCCTCGCGGCGCGAGACCATCGCCTGGGTGAAGTCCTCGACGCAGCGGATCCGATCCGCAAGCGCCATGGTCGGCCATCGCCCCCTCCCGGAATCCCAGGCGCGATCCGCCGCATCGACGGCCTGGAGGGCCTCCGCGGTGCCCATGGAGGGGAAGCTCCCCAGGCGGAAGGGCTCCAGGCCCTCGCCGGCCTGGAGGCAGACCGGCGAGAAGGCATCCTGGACGGGCCCCTCCCAGGAGCGCAGCTCTCCGTCGACCAGGTATTCGCGCTGGTCGAGGGTCTCGATCCGGAAGGACTCGGGGATCTCTTCGAATCGGGGGAAGGGGGCGGTTCCAGCCGGGTTGCTCATCGCTCGACCTCCTGAGGAAGGATCCCTTCGAGGCTGTCCGGAGAGCCCCTGGTGAATGCAGGAAGGTCGCCTCCAGGCCACCTCTCCGGAATCAAGCGCCGATGAGAGCCTCCCGGTCCGCCCCTAAAGCCTCTCGCCCAGGATCTCGTCCACGGCCGCCAGGACGAAGGGGACTTCGTCGCGGTGATTGGGCCAATGGGGCGCAAAGCGCAGGAGACCATCCGGCGTGCTGCAGACCACTCCTCTTCGTGCCAGGCCACGATGAAGATCCGCCAGGGACCAGCCCGAGGGGGGCAGCACGCTGAGGATCCCGGAACGGCGAGCCGAACGCAGGGAGGCGAAGCCACGGCGCTCCAAACCCTGTTCCAGGGCGTCGAGGTAGGCGCCCACATGCGCGTGGATGGCCGGGACTCCCAATTGCTCGATCAGGGCCAGCGAGGCCTCCAGGGCCACGTGCCCGAGCAGGTTGCCCGTGCCCGGCTCGAGGAAGTCGGCCCGCTTGCGGATGGGACGTTCGTAGTCCAGACCGGCGCCTCCCGGGAAGAGGAAGGCCAGGGGATCTTCGTGGCTGAGCCAGCCGGCCACCCGAGGGCGAAGCCTCTCGACCCACTCGGGAGAGACGTACAGGAATCCCGCACCTTCGGTGCCCATCAGCCACTTGTGGCTGCCGCAGGCCAGAAAATCGACCCCGGCCGCCTGGACATCGAGGGGGACGACGCCCGCAGCCTGGATGGCGTCCACGAAGAGCGCGGCCCCGTATTGCCGGCACAAGGCCCCGATCTCGTCAAGCGGCATCGTCAGGCCGGTCTGGAACTGCACGGCGCTGACCGCGACCAGGCGGACCTTGCGCTCGAGCTCGGCCTCCAGGCCGGACAGGATCTCGGGGTTGCGGACACGGGGCAGGGGGAGGAAGGAGACCTCCACCCCCGCCTGCTTCCAGGGCGTGACGTTGGCGGGGAACTCGCCTTGGAAGGTGAGGACCCGGTCACCGGGATTCCAGGGGAAGCACAAGGCGATATCCAGCACGCCCTGGGTGGTATTGGAGACCAGCGCCAGATCCTCCGTCCGGCAGTGGATCAACCGGGCCAACCGCTGGCGCAGGCGCTCCCGCACAGGGAGCCATTCCAACAAGGCCCCGCCCCCCCTCCGAGCATAGGAGTCCAGCACGGCAGCCGTGGCCTCCTGGACGCAACGGGAGGCGGGAGAGATGGCGGCATGCGCGAGGTAGGCCCGGGCCTCGAGGTGGGGGAAGAGGGCACGCTCGCCCAGGCGCGGGGAAGGCAAAGTCATGAAGGCAGCCTTCTGCGCCTCTGACAAGAGGCCCTGCGCCCCCGGCTCACCCACAGGCCCGGAGATTCAAGGGTTCCCCGAGGAGTCCAGATGACCGTCGGAATAGAACTGGGGGAAGCCCTCCTCGACCTGCCCTTCCAACTGGCGGTAGTGGATCCCCTGACAGAAGACCGTGTAGCCCGTGGCATCCGGGTTCAGATCATACCCATAGGAGGCATCGTTGCTGGGACAGGTGGGGAGGACATGGAGGTAGGGGGGGGTGGTGTCGCTCAGGACCTGCAGGGAATCAGGGTACCTGGCCTGATTCTCGTTGGAGTAGATCTGCAGGGCCGTCCCCAGGTTGTGGGCGTTCTGCAGGCAGTTGGAGTGGTAGGTCCGCATCCGGCTGAGCAGGAAGCGGGGCAGGAGCAACGAGGTCAAGAGGCTGAGGAGGACCAGGATGGTCAGGACCTCGACGATGGTGAAGCCCCTGGCTCTGTGATTTCTCACGACTAGACCCTCCGACTGGCAGGATGACACATTCATACTATACCCGAAAGCGGGCGCGCTCGGCGGCCATGCGCGCGCGGATCTGGGATTCCAGGGCAGCGGAACGCTCCGGGGAGGTGAAACCCCTTCGGGTCCGATGCCGCAGGAAGGCCAGCTCGGAAGCCAGGTTGCTGTAACGCTCGCAGGCCAGCCAGGCGACCGGCCCCTGCCCGAAAAGCACCGAGAAGGCCACCTTCAAGCGGCCCGAGACCGAGAGCAGCCAGGAGTACTCCTGTTGGGGAAGCCGCCCGGCGTGAACCTCGGGCCAGAGATGGATTCGCAGCAGGTCCGCTTCGTGGCGCAGCGACAGGGCCACCACGGCCAGGACCACCAGCCCGGCCGGGACCATCACCAGGACATAGGCCCCCAGCCAGACCCCCAGATGGATGCTGGCGCTGGCATTCCACATGGCATGCAGGGCCATCGCCAGGCCCAGGCCGACCGGCGGTGCCAGGAACCTCAAGGCCGGATGATCCGATTGCCGGGCCAGGCCCAGGCCGATCCCGGTGAAGGCCGTGAACAAGGGGTGTGAGAACGGCGAGAGGACTCCGCGCAGCACGAAGGTCACCGTGAGCTCGAAGGCCCCTCCCTGGGCCAGGGCTTTTCCGTAGTACTGGAAGTTCTCGGTCATCGCGAAGCCCAGCGCGACCATCGAGGCGTAGACCACCCCATCCACCACCCCCTCGAACTCCTCGCGCTTCCACCAGAACAGGATCAGCAAGGCCAGCCCCTTGGCCACCTCCTCCACCACCGGAGCCGAGACGATGGCCCCCACGAGATGGGCGACCTCGAGGCTTCCGGTCGCCGCGTGCGCGAGAATCGAATGCAGGGTGTTCAGGACATAGGAAAAGAAGACCGCGATCACCGCCCCCCACACGAAGGCCCCGAAGAGGAGCAGGGGAGGCTCGGGCTCGTAGCGGTCCAGCCACAGGGCCAGGCTGATGTAGAGCGGCACCGGCACGCAGGCCAGGATCATGCCGGCCGCCAGGGCCAAAAGCCCGGTATCCGAACCGATCAGCACGAGCAACCCGATCGCCATCAGGACGAGGAGCAGGCCCAGGCATCCCAGACATCCGGCCACCACGGGCCGGCTGGTGCCGGGTGGGGCCGAAGGCGGAAAGGCTCGCGGAGGCGTGGTGGACATCGACTGGCGGCGTCTTCCCGGAAGCCTCGGGGATCTCCTCCGAGAGCCCGTCGACACGGGGTTCATGAAGGAACAGGACGAGATCGCCTTGGCACGGAGGAACCTTGAGGCCGGGTGCGAACCTGTGGGGAACGTCCTGACCGACCATTCAGGTGGGCCGTAGGACTCCGCCAACAAGACATGGAGGAATCGAAGTTGAAGATGTTCCCGACCCGATGGTTCGCGTTCGCTGTGGTTCCCGCCCTGGCGTTCACGATGTTCGCCTGCGGTCCGAAGCCCGAGGACGGCGGCACTCCGCCGCCGCAGCCCCCGCCCGCAACCCAGCCGGACAGCGAAATGCCACCGCCGCCCGCTGACGACATGGCTCCGCCGCCCCAGGACGGCGCCGCTCCCCCGCCCGCTGACGGCATGGTTCCGCCTCCTCCCGATGGCTCGATGCCCCCGGCCGACGGAATGGCCCCTCCGCCCGCTGACGGCGTGGTTCCTCCTCCTCCCGACGGCTCGGTGCCCCCGCCTCCCGACGGGATGGCCCCTCCGGCTGACGGGATGGCCCCTCCGGCAGGTGACGCCCCGGCTCCGCCTCCCGCCCAGTAATCTGGGACTCCCTTGAGTCCAGAAGGCGCCCCCCGGCCAGGCCGGGGGGCGCCTTCTTCTCATCCGGCCAGCGCCTGAATCCCGCTCAGGGCTGGCGCGACGCCTTCAGGACGGCCTCGGCGAGTTCGAAGATCTGCTCCCAGCGCTCCTCTCCCAGGCCCCGGCGCACCCTCTCCTGGACCCGGTTCCAGGGACGTTCGGCCAGGCGCAGCAACTCCTGGCCGGTCGAGGTCAAGCTCAAGAGACGCTCCCGGCGATCCCCTCCCTCGGTGCCCTGAAGCCAGCCATTGCCTTCCAGGACCTTGACATTCCGGCTCAGGGTCGTGCTGTCCACGGACAGTTCGTGGGCCAGGCGGGCCTGGGTCGTCGAACCCGCGCGGCAGACCGCCTGCAGGACGGCCAGTTGGGTGTTCTTCAGGCCCAGACTCCGCAATTCATCATCGTACATCTGGGAGAGCACACGGGAAGCCCGCCGGAGGGCGGAGCACGCACAAGGGGGACGAGAATTTCGATTTGCCATGATTTTCTTGTAGGTGCACTGGATGTCCGTGTCAAGCCCCGAACTTCGCCCTTTCGAATCCCGGGGACCCGCCTCAGATTCCCTCCGGCCCTTCCTCGCCGGGCCCCGGCTCTCCCAGGACCCTCTCCGCCACGGCCCGAGCCAGGGCTTCGTGTTCGAACTCGGTCAGGTGGACCCCGTCGAGCTGGTCTCCCGAGACCACCGACCCCGCGTTCAGGAACAGGGCCCCCGCCTCCCGAGCCAGGGGTTCACAGCACTGGGCCAGCCGAGCGGACTTCTCTCCCGCCTTCTGGAACTCCGCGGCCCAGGAGGCGCGGATCACCACCAGCCGGGGAGGACAGATCCACAGGATTCGGCGAGGTGGGAACTCGCTCTGCCAGGCGTCCTGGACCAGGGTCTGCACCCCTCGCGCCACATCGTGGGCGGTCAAGCCGAAGCGCGACTTCATCTCGTTGGTCCCCAGCATCAGGACCAGCATGTCCACCGGGAAGTGGGACTCCAGGAGAGGCGTGAGCATGGCCCGACCATTGCGATCCCGGCTCAGCGGGTCCTCCCAGCAGGCGGTGCGGCCATTCAGGGCCTCTTCGACCACACGATAGCCCGGTCCCAACAGATTCTGGAGACGGCCGGGCCAACGCTTCTCCCAGGGGCGCCTTCCGTCCGTCTCGGGGTCGAAACCCCAGGTATTGGAGTCGCCAAAGCACAAGACGGTCCGCATGACCCTCCTTTCGCTCCAGGTGGGAGCCCCCCCTGTTCCCGCACCCCCGGGGCGGGAAACCGGGCCAGGGAGATGGAACCCCCGGAAAGCTCCAAAGCTCGAGGTGAAGCCATGCAAGGAAGAGCCGACATCGCCCTGATCGGGTTGGCCGTGATGGGCCAGAACCTGGTCCTGAACCTGGACGACCGGGGATTCCGGGTTGCGGTGTACAACCGGACCCTCTCGAAGGTGACCGACTTCCTGGAAGGGCCAGCCCGCGGGACCCGGGTCCTCGGGGCCACCTCGCTCGAAGAGCTGGTCGGCATGCTGAGCCGTCCCCGGCGGATCATGTTCATGGTCCGCGCCGGGACCGCGGTGGACGAACTGATCGGGCAGTTGCTCCCCCTCCTCGAAGAGGGGGACATCCTCATCGACGGCGGAAACTCGCATTTCCAGGACACCCAGAGGCGGGTGACCGAGCTGCTCCGGCAGGGGATCCACTTCCTGGGCATGGGGGTCTCCGGAGGTGAGGAGGGAGCCCGGCACGGCCCCTCCCTGATGCCGGGCGGGTCGTCGGCAGCCTGGCCCGCCGTCCAGGAGATCTTCCAGGCCATCGCCGCCCGGGCTGAAGGCGGAAGCCCCTGTTGCGAATGGATGGGCGAGGGCGGAGCGGGCCACTTCGTCAAGATGGTCCACAACGGCATCGAGTACGGGGACATGCAACTGATCGCCGAGGCCTACGACCTCATGCGCAACCTGGCGGGCCTGGCCCCCGACGCCATCGCCGAGGTCTTCCGGGTTTGGAATCAGGGGCCATTGAACTCCTACCTGATCGGGATCACCGCCGAGATCCTCAGGCACAAGGAATCGGGCGGAGGGTTCCTGATCGACTCGATCCTGGATGCCGCAGGCCAGAAGGGGACCGGCAGGTGGACGGCCGCCAACGCCCTGGACCTTGGGGTCCCTCTGACCCTGATCGCCGAGGCCGTCTGGGCCCGCTCGCTCTCCGGCCTGCGCGAGGAACGCCTGACCGCCTCCAGCCTGTTGCAGGGGCCCAAGTCCCCGACGCCGGGGATCTCCGCCGAGACATTCCTGGAAGGACTCGAGAAGGCCCTGCTGGCCTCCAAGATCCTCTCCTACGCTCAAGGCTACATGCTGCTCCGGGCGGCCGACCGCGAATTCGGCTGGGGCCTGAACCTCGGTGGCATCGCCCTGGTCTGGCGAGCCGGGTGCATCATCCGGTCCGCCTTCCTCGACCGGATCCACGGCGCCTTCAAGCGCCGGGCCGACCTGGAGAATCTGCTCCTGGACGCCGACTTCCGCCAGGAGATCGGAGCCGCCCAGGATTCCTGGCGACGCATCGTGGCCCAGGCCGTCCAGGCCGGGATTCCCGTCCCGGCCATGGCCAGCGGCCTGGCCTTCTACGACGGCTATCGGCGGGAACGCCTGCCCGCCAGCCTGATCCAGGCCCAGAGGGATTACTTCGGCGCCCACACCTACGAGCGGGTCGACCGACCCCGGGGCCAGTTCTTCCACACCGACTGGAGCGGAACGCAGACCTGAAACCTGGACCTCGGGGAACCGGACGGGCCCTCGGAGGATTCCCCCAGTACCCCCTGCAAGCCAGAGGAATTGCCGGTTCGGGCTTAGAACCGCACCAGACCGTTGGAGGTTTGAAATGCTACCCCTTGATGTGATCCGCGCCCTCCCCAAGACCGACCTGCACGTCCATCTCGACGGCTCGCTACGCGAGTCGACCCTCATCGAGCTGGCCCGCGAGCGGGGGGTGAAGCTCCCCTCCGAGACGGTTGAAGGTCTCAACGAACTGGTCTTCCGCCCCCACTACGCCAGCCTGGCCGAGTACCTCCACGGCTTTGCCCTCACCGGGGCCGTCATGAAGGACGCCGAAGCCCTGGAGCGCATCGCCTACGAGCTGGCCTGGGACAATATCGACGAGGGCGTCCGCTACATCGAGGTGCGCTTCGCTCCTCAACTGCACACCCACAAGGACTTCTCCTTCCGTGAGGTGCTTCGGGCCGTCGATCGCGGCCTGCGCAGGGCCCAGGACGAGCATCGCCTGTCGCCTGCCGTCGCCGAACAGGGTGAACCTGCCTTCCATTACGGCATCATCGTCTGCGCCATGCGCTTCTTCACCCGCGGGTTCTCGGACTGGTTCGCACGGATCGTGGACACCTTCCAGGAAGCCCCCCCCGAGCAGGTCTTCGGGCTGGCCTCCCTGGAGCTGGCCCGCGCCGCCGTCCGGGCCCGGGACGAGGAGGGCCTGCCCATCGTGGGCTTCGACCTGGCCGGCCGCGAGGATGGCTACCCCGCCAGCGACCACCAGGAGGCCTACGACTTCGCCCACCGGAGCTTCATGCACAAGACCGTGCACGCCGGAGAAGCCTACGGCCCGGAGAGCATCTTCCAGGCCATCACCGACCTGCACGCCGACCGCATCGGACACGGGTACCACCTCTTCTCGCCCGAACTCTGCGGTCCGGGAGTGGTCGATCCCGAGGAATACGTCCGCCGCCTGGCGCGCTACATCGCCGACCGGCGGATCACCATCGAGGTCTGCATCACCTCCAACCTCCAGACGAATCCCACCATCAAGACGGTGAAGAACCACGTGCTGGGCCGCATGCTGGCCGAGAACCTCTCGGCCACCCTGTGCACCGACAATCGCCTGGTCAGCCACACGACCGTCTCGCGAGAGCTGCAGTTGGCCATCGAGGCCTTCGGGATGGATCTCAAGCAACTGCGCAACACCATCATCTATGGATTCAAGCGCAGTTTCTTCCCGGGCCCCTACAACGAGCGCCGCCGCTTCGTGCGTCAGATCATCGACCACTACGACCGGGTGATCGAACGCTGGCAGGCCAGCCACCCCCCCCAGATGTCCACCAGATAGGACATTCCTCCCAGGACATCCGGACGGCCCGAACAGGACGGATGTCCTCTGGGCGGCCAACGACTCCGGATGCTATGATGGTCCCGCAAGCGACCCCTGCCGGGTGCCCCCCCCCGACCGGCAGGGGTTGTTTCTTTTCCAGACGAAGGACCTGGGCCATCTGTTCACAGAACGCTCACATGCCAAAGAGGCCGGTTGTCTATGATCAGGACAAAGGCGAACTGCGCCCAAGGAGGCTTCATGATTCCCGAGATCCGCTCGACTTCCATCTCCTCGGCCCGGCCCCAGGCCGGTCTGCCCGCCCCGGTGACGACTCCAGCCTCGGCGCAGGTCGCCTCCGACTCCGTCGAGGTGCGTCCCCAGAGCTCCCTGGAGCGGCTCCTGGCGGCCACGGCCCCGGAGGCCGCGAATCTGGAAGCCGAACTGGGCGAGCACGTCCCGGGCGAGGTCCTGGTCAAGCTGAAGAGCCAGCCCCCGACCAAGAGCCAGAACAGCTTCGCCCAGCGCTTCGGCGCCACGGTTCTCGAGCGCTTTGAGTTCCCCAAGGAGATCTACCAGAACTTCAAGGGCGAGATGCTGCACCTGAAGCTTCCCGAAGGGATGACGACGGCCCAGGCGCTGGCGGCCATGCAGCAGGATCCCCGCGTCGAGTACGTGATGCCCAACAACGTATACACTCTGGACGATCCGCCTGCTGAGAACGCCTCGGTGGCCCCGCAGGGCGCCTCGCCGGATTCCCCCAAGGTCCCCAACGACCTCAAGCCCGAGTTGTGGGGGCTGCACAACACCGGCCAGAAGGGGGGAACGCCGAACGCCGACATCGACGCTCCTGAGGCCTGGGCCGTGACCACCGGGGATCCCAACGGCCCGATCATCGCCGTGATCGACACCGGCGTCGACTACAAGCACCCCGACCTGGTCAACAACATCTGGGTCAATCCGGGCGAGATCGCCGGGGATGGCATCGACAACGACGGCAACGGCGTGATCGACGATGTCTACGGCTACAACGCCTTCGCCAACAACGGCGACCCCATGGACGGCCATTCTCACGGGACCCACTGCGCCGGCAGCATCGCGGCCGAGGGCAACAACGACCAGGGCGTGGTGGGCGTGAACTGGCGGGCCCGCATCATGCCGGTCAAGATCTTCAGCGACGCCGGTTCGACGAACTCGGCCGCCATCGTTCGGGGCATCCTGTATGCCACCAAGAACGGCGCCCGGATCACCTCGAACTCCTGGGGCGGCGGAGCCGCCGACCCGGCCATCCGGGACGCCTTCGCCAACTCCCCGGCACTGCACATCATGGCCGCCGGAAACTCCCGCGCCGACAACGACGTGCGCCCCCACTACCCCAGCTCCTATGACCTGCCCAACAAGGTCGCCGTGGCCGCCACCGACCGCAACGACAAGCTGGCCAGCTTCTCGTGCTATGGCGAGAAGTCGGTCGAGGTCGCCGCTCCGGGCGTGGACATCTACTCGACCATCCCGGGCGGTGGCTACGCCAACAAGAGCGGCACCTCCATGGCCACGCCCCACGTGGCCGGAGCCGCAGGCCTGCTGCTGGCCTCGGACCCCACCATGTCCAACGACGAGATCAAGACCCGCCTCCTGGAGGGTGCCGACAAGCTGGACAGCCTCCAGGGCAAGGTCTCGACCGGCGCCCGTCTGAACGTGGCCAAGGCGATCACGATGGAGTACGAGACCACCGAGAAGCCCACCGCCTGATCGGCTTGCGGGCTCTCCAGGCCTGAGTGGACCGGGCTGCCCTGCAGGGCAGCCCGGTTCTTCTTTCAGGAGAGGTAGGTGTAGCGGCTCAGGCTGGCCTCGTAGTTCTGCAGCAGACGCTGGGACTCGTCCAGGCTGATGCTGCCTTCCGAAAGGGCCCGCTCGCTCTGCTGGCGCATCTCCTCGAGAAGATCCTCGGAATTGTACTGGACATAGCCCAGCACCTCGCGCATGGTGTCCCCCCTCACGACATGCTGGATCTGGTAGCCCTGGGGGGTCAGCCGGATATGAACGGCGTTGGTGTCGCCGAAGAGGTTGTGCAGGTTGCCCATGATTTCCTGATAGGCCCCGGTCAGGAACATCCCCAGGAGATAGGGCTCGTGGGGCAGGCGGCTGGCGGGATCCGATGTGGGCTTCAGGGGATGGACCTCCAGGAGAGACTTGACGTCCTTGAGGTCGATGAACTTGTCGATCTTGCCGTCCGAATCACAGGTCAGGTCAGCCAGGGTGACCCGTTCCACGGGCTCCTCTCCCAGGCGGTGGATCGGCATGATCGGGAAGAGCTGATCGATCGCCCAGGCGTCCGGGGCGGACTGGAAGACGGACAGGTTCACGTAGTAGATCGCCGAGAGGTCCTTCTCCAGATCGTCGAGCTCCTCGGGAACCTCCTCCAGCCCCCGAACGATGTCCCGAATCTTCTGACAACACGCCCAGTACAGCCTCTCCGCCTGGGCCCTTCCCGCCAACGAGAGCAGGCCGTGCTGGAAGGCGCTGACCGATTCCTCCTTGAACTGGAGGGCATCGTGGTAGGCCTCCTGATAGTTCTCCGGCGTGATCCCCGCCCAGGTCTCGTAGAGGTTGATCAGGATCCGGTGAGCCTGGGAATCGGGCTCGGGCGGCTGCCCCCCTCCGACCTGGCTTGAACCCAACACGTCGAAGACCAGCACCGCCTGATGGGAGGCGACCGCCCGGCCGCTCTCGCTGATCAGGACCGGAACGGGCAGGCCTGCCTGGCTGCAGGCGTCGTTGACCTCCGCCACCACGTCGTTGGCATAGTTCTGGATGTTGTAGTTCTTGGAGGCGTAGAAGTTGGTGCGCGAACCGTCATAGTCCACGGCCAGCCCACCCCCGACATCCAGATAGCGCATCGGGGCCCCCATACGAGCCAGCTCGACGTAGATCCGGCTGGCCTCGCGCAGGGCGCTCTTGATCACCCCGATCGACGAGACCTGCGAGCCGATATGGAAGTGCAGCAGTTGCAGGCACTCCAGGAGGCCTGCCTGGCGAAGCATCTCGACGGCCTGGACGATCTCCGGGACGGAAAGGCCGAACTTGGCGCGTTCCCCAACCGAGGTCCCCCAGCGGCCCTCCCCTCGGGTGGCCAGCTTGGCTCGGATGCCCAGGCGAGGCATGACTCCGAGTTCGCCCACGACCTGGATGATCTGACGCACCTCGTCGAGCTGCTCGAGGACCACCAGGACCGTCTTCCCCAGACGCTGGGCCAGCACCGCGGTCTCCAGGTACTCGCGGTCCTTGTAGCCGTTGCAGACCAACAAAGCCCCCGGGGTGTTCAGCGTGGCCAGGGCGATCAGGAGCTCGGGCTTGGAGCCGGCCTCCAGGCCGAACTGATGTCGCTGACCGAAGCGGACCAGGCTCTCGACCAGGTGGCGCTGCTGATTGCACTTGACGGGGAAGACCCCACGGTAGGTGCCCTGATAACCATAACGCGCGATGGCACGGGAAAAGGCCGAATTCAGTCGATCGATCCGGTCCTGCAGGATGTCCGGGAAGCGGATCAACAAAGGCAGGCCGAGATTCCGGGCCTGCAGGGCCCCTACCAGTTCGTGCAGGTCCAGGGAGCCCCCCCGCTCGCCCTGCGGCGAGACCACCACATGGCCCGCCGAATTGATCGAGAAGTAGGGGTCTCCCCAATCGCGGATCCGGTACAGCTCCTCGCTGTCCTCGATGTTCCAGGCTTCGCCGGGGGTCTGGCTCATGACGGTTCCTCTCTGGTTTGGATGGAGGGCACGGTTCGCGCTCGAGGGTCCCGGAGCCTGTGTGGCTCCCGCCCCGCCCGGCCCCCGAACAGGCGGAATCCGCGCCAGGGCTTCCCGCCCCAGGCGGGGAATTGGGAAGAAGCCATCCCCGGTTGAAGCCCGGAGCCCGCCCGAGGTCAAGCCCCATGGAACAGCCCAATGTCCCAGCAACCGGAGCCGAACGTCGCGAACACTTCCGAGCTCCCTGGCCCATCAACAAGACCCTCCAGTGCGAGCTGTACCTGCAACCCGGAGACCCCGAGGTCTTCTATCTGCATGTGGTGGACCTCTCGTGCGGGGGCCTGGGCATCAACTGCCATCGGGACCTGCCTCCCGAGACCGAGTTCCGGCTGAAGCTTCCCCTGGAGGGCTTCGGAACCCGGGCCGAGGTCCTGGATTTCCGCTGTCGGGTGGCCTGGCGCAAGTACCTCCTGGGGGGCACCTGGAACCACGGGCTGGAGTTCACCGCCCTGGAAGACGAGCATCGCCTGACGGTGGAAGAGATCCTCGACACCTTCTCCAGGGAGGGGCGGTTGAAGCGATATCGCTTCAACCGGATGCTTCCGGTGGCCCTTCGCGAGAAGTCCGAAGGGCCTTGGATGGCCGAAAGATACGCCTCGAACCTGACCCTGGAAACCGTGGAACTCCGCCTGGATCGCCCGCTGGAGGAAGGACTCGCCTTCCAGGTCCGGCTGGCCCTGGAATTCGGAATGCCCTCGCTGCACCTGCCCGCCCGGGTGGCGCAATCCCAGGAGCTGCCCGGGGCCCGCCACCAGGTGGAGCTCAGGTTCGATGAGCTGTCCCCCGAACAGGACAAGGCCCTCCGCACCTATCTGGAACGCTGCATGAACTCGCGCTGAACCAGGAAGGGCTCGGGGTCCTGCCCGCGAACGGCCCGGGCATGTCCACTCTCGAAAGATTCTGCCGTTACGCCGCTCTCGACACCCAGGCAGTCGAGGATTCCCCCACCTATCCGTCCAGTCCGGGCCAGCTCGAGTTCAACCGCCTGCTGGCCGAGGAACTCAAGGGAATCGGCTGTGAAGAGGTCCTGCTCGACGAGCACGGCATCCTGACCGCCACGATTCCCGGGAACCGGGAAGGGGTCCCCGTCATGGCCTGGGTGGCCCACGTGGACACTTCGCCCGAGACCTCCGGTGCCGGCGTGAAGCCCCAGGTCCACCCGAACTACGACGGGCGCGACGTGGTCCTGCCCGGGGATCCCACCAAGGTGCTGCGTCCGGCCGAATTCCCGGCCCTGAAGGACGTCGTCGGGCACACCCTGATCACCACCGACGGCACCACCCTGCTGGGAGCCGACGACAAGTGCGGCGTCACCGCCCTGGTCGAGGCCGCCGAGCGCCTGTTGCGGGACGACTCCCTTCCCCGGGGAACCATCCGCCTGGTCTTCACCTGCGACGAAGAGATCGGGGCCGGAACCCGCCACCTGAGCCTGGATCGGATCGGGGCCCAGGTGGCCTATACCCTGGACGGTGAAGGCCTGGGTTCGGTGGATTCGGAGACCTTCTCGGCGGACATGGTCACGGTGAAGGTCACGGGCGTCAACACCCATCCCTGCGCCGGCAAGGGGCGGATGGTCAACGCCATCCGGATCCTCTCGACGTTCCTGTCCCGGCTCCCCCACAAGACCATGGCGCCGGAGACCACCAGCGGCCGCGAGGGATTCCTGCACCCCTATCATGTGGAGGGCTCCGTGGCCGAGGCCTGGGCCAAGGTCCTGCTGCGCGACTTCGAGACCGAAGCCCTCGCCGAACAGTTGGCCCTGCTCGAGAGCGTGGCCGTCTCGCTCCGGGCCGAGAACCCCAAGGCCCGGATCGAGTTGGAGGTTCGTCGCCAGTACCGCAACATGCGCGACGGGTTGCTGGGCGAACCCCGGGCCGTGGCCTATGCCGTGCAGGCCATGCGCGATTGCGGGTTGACGCCTCGGCGCACCTCGATCCGTGGAGGGACCGACGGTTCCAGCCTGACCGAGATGGGCCTGCCCACCCCGAACCTGTCCAGCGGACAACACAGCTTCCACTCGCCCTACGAATGGACCACCGTCGAGGAGATGGACCAGACCGTCGAAGTCCTGCTGGCCCTGGCCGCCACCTGGGCCCAAGGCCCGGATCCGGCGGGTATCGAGCCGGCTCCCCTCCAAACCGAATAAGACCCGGACAAGAAAGCGCGCCGGGGGATTTGCCATCTTCAGCCAGCCATGCTAGACTGCTGGCGTCCCTGAAGTCGGCTGATCATTCCTTCTGCTCCCTGGAGTTCCCGGACCGGAATCGACCAGGCATGCCTCCGGCGCTTGGGACCAGCGGTGCCCATGCGACCCGCCAAATCTTCCTCAAGGAGCCAGACTGAATGCTTCAAGACCGCCTGATGCCCCCCTGCCGTGACTGCAAGAAGGAGTGGACCTTCACCGTTCTGGAACAGGCCCTCCAGATCGAGCGCAACCAGGAGAACGATCCCAGCCGCTGCCCCGAGTGCCGTGACAAGCGCAAGGCCCGC
>JALHDH010000146.1 GCA_022839105.1 bacterium | reverse complement strand
GTGACCAGCGCCACCTGCCCGTCCAGCCTGAACGACGGTGTCGTCACCACCACTGCCGGTTTTAAAGAAGCATTTGCCCAGTTTGCCGAAGGTGGCTGGCAGGGCTTGCAACACCCGGTCGATTTTGGGGGCCAGGGCCTGCCCAAAACCATTGGTGCTGCGTGCCTGGAAATGCTCAACAGCGCCAACCAGGCCTGGACGATGTACCCCGGCCTGTCGCACGGTGCCTATGAAGCCTTGCTGGCCCACGGCACCGAGGTGCTGGAGCGCATTCCCGGACTGCGGATTATAGGGACGGCCCGGGAGAAAGCCGGGGTGCTCTCCTTCGCCCTCGAGGAGGCGATGCTGCTCACCAGCATGGCCAGCGTCGGGGTCTGCACCCTTCCCGCGGACCAGGAGTTCTTCTCGGTGCGGGTCTTCATCCGCCGGGTCAGGGCCCGGGTGGCGTTCATCCCGATCAGCCAGTCGGCCTCCGAGCGGCATCGGGCCGCGTCGCCCAGGCGATCGTATTCGGAGCCGGGGCGCAGATTCTGGAAGCCCTGACGGATGGCCTCGGGGGTCATCGACTGCAGCCAGAGGCGCCGGCTGGGCTTGCGGATCTTCAGGTAGTCCAGGATCTCGCGGAAGATCAGCTCGCCCTCGCGGCCGGCATCGCAGGCGTTGACCACATCCGTGACGTCCTTGCGGTTGAGCAGCTTCTTGAGCTGTGTCAGGCGGGCCGAGTTGCCCTGCTTGGGCTTGAGCTCGAACGGGGAGGGCAGGATCGGCAGATCCTCGAGCTTCCACTGTCGGTAGCGGGGGTCGATCTCGTCGGGGTCCTTGAACTCGACCAGATGGCCCACGGCCCAGGAAACCACCCAGGCCTCGCTCTCCAGGTATTCCTTGTGGTCTTCAAAGCCGCCCAGGGCCTTGGCGATATCGCGGGCCACGCTGGGTTTCTCGGCAACGATCAGGGACTTGGACAAAAGGGACCTCCCGGATAAGCAAGCGGCAGACGGTCTTTTGCGTGATTCTACAGGGAACCGGTCATCCGTCAAGGCGCCAGGTGCGAGCTCGGAGGCCTCCGGATCTAGCCGCAGCCCCCGGCCAGGGCCATCAGCAGGCCGGCGATTCCGACCAGGAAGAGACAGCCGCACCATCCCGAGTTGTCCGTGGCGGGCTCGACGTACCTCGTCCCCACGACCTTTTCCAGATCCCCCAGGAACGGTTCGTAGCTGGCGCAAAGGGCCGGGTACTGCGCGCGGAGCCTCCTCAAGCCGGCCCGGATCTCCGCGGGTGGCCAGGTCGGCACGGTCTCGAAGGCCTTCTCGATTCCCTTGACGTGCTCTTCCTTGTGTTCTCCGAGGGGGTCGGCGGCCATCCAGCGCATCAAGCCCGCCACCCCGCGAAGCACCTCGGGAAGCTGGGGATCCTGGCACGCCCGGTCACCTTCGGCCAGGATCGGGGCCAGCCTGGCGCCCAGGGCCTCCATCTGGTCCACCAGTTCCTGGTTGCGCCGATAGAAGGTCGGGCAGCTCTTCTTCAGGATGGCGGTCCACTTCAGGAGCACCGTCGGCTTGATCCGGGGAAGGAGTCCCACCATCTCGCTCCACCGGGCCTGCAACGGCTCGCGATCCTCCTCGGAGGCGACGCAGATCTGCAGCTCCAGCGCCAGCATGACCTTCAGCATCTCCTCATCCTCGGGGATCCTCTCGAATTCCCCCGCGACCTCTGCCAGTTGCCTGAAGTCCTCGGCCAGTTCGCGCATCCAGGGTTCTTCAGGCGCGAACTTGAGGGCTGCCGCGGCCAGCCGGCCTGCCGGCACGAAGGCTCCTGCCCGGGCTGCGCGCAGGGCGGATTCGGCGAAGTGCCACCCCACGTACTTGATCGACTCCGCTTCACCCGAGAGCCCCCCGATGCGTCGCAGGGTCTGCTCGAACCCCGCCGGATCTTCGCGATCCAGATGGATCAGGCAGGCCAGATGCAGGGCCTCGAAATCCTGGAAGTCGACCCGGCCGTCGGCGGCCACGGCCCTCTCCACGCAGACCAGGGCTTCGTCCAGACGGCCCTGATGGCGGTGGATGCGGGCCATGCCCAGATGGGGCTCGGCGTTGGCGGGCTCCAGTCGGCTGGCCCGCCGGTACAGCTCCATCGCCTCCTTGAAGAGCTTCTCCGAGCGCGCTTCCGGCGTCGCCTCCTGGATGGCCTGGAGGAACCGCGCCTGGGCCGCCCAGTGGCAGTGATGCTCGGATTCCGCCCCTTCCCGGACCAGGTGGTCGAATTGCCGGATGGCCTGGTCCCACTCCTCCTGACGGAGATGGCCGAAGGCCAGCCGGACCCGAGCCCCTTCCATGTCCGGGCTCAGGACCAGGATGCGCTTCAGCAGGCGGCCGGCCTCCTGGAAGTCCTCGGCCTCCTCCGCGGCCTGGGCTGCCTCGAAGAGGCGCTGGATCTCGCCACCGTGACGCAGGAGGGCGTCGTACTGCCCGCGCGAGCGGGCGTCCTTGAGGGTCTCCCAGGCCTCCCGGACCCGTCGGAATCCCTCGGGGTCGGCTTCCGGGGGGTGCTTGCGGACCGCCCGGCAATAGGCGCGCTTGAGTTCCTCGTCGGAGGCCTCGGGGGCCACCCCCAGGCGCACGTAGTGATTCTCCGGGCCCCTGGCATCAGGCATCACGGCTCCTCCAAGGCGGTCAGCAGGGGGTGGTTGCGCCCGCTGAAGATGGGACAGGACTCCCGCAGCTTCCTGGCCCAGCGGCGGCGAATCGGGTGGGGCTCTTCCAGGACTCTGTGCTGGACCTCCCCCCAGTGCCGGAGGACCTCCGCTTCGCGCTCCACCGGCACCCGGATCAGATCGATCTCCAGCCCGAACAGTCGGCGCAGTCCCCAAAGGGAAACCGGGACGCGGTTCCGCTCGCGGATCAGGGCCTGCAGGTCCTTCAGGGGCGCCAGGGCCTGGCGGACCTCCTGGACCCCCGAGCCCGAAACCTCGGCCGCGCGGATCACCCAGCGCAGGGAATGGAAGTTCCCCCGTCCGATCTCCTTCCGGGCCTGGTGGACGAAGAAGAGGCCCGCCTCCTTCTCGCTCCCACCTGCCAGGCAGGCGACCTGGATCCGCACCAGGCAGTCCTTGAGGCCCTGGGGGTCCATGCGGTCGATCCGCAAGGAGGCCTCAGCCAGAAGGGGCTCGAGGTCCCAGCCACCCTGTCCGTTTCCCTGGGAAACTGTGCAGTCCAGGCACTCCAGGGCCCGCTCGGGCTGGTCCATGAGCTTGTGCAGACGGGTTTTCTCGAGCCGGACTCCGGGGTGTTCGGGGTTGGCTTGATGGGCCCGGTCCAGCAGATCGTGGGCCTGGGCCTCCAGTCGACGCCTGCGGACGGGGTGGTCGCGGGAGACCTGGATCCACTTCCGGCAGATCTCGGCTCCCAGAAGGAGGGGCTCCGGGTCGCCCTGGCTCCGGGAGATCAGGCGCTCGACCTCGCGCAGGGCCTGCCGGAAGCGGCCCTGGGCGGTCAGGGCCAGGGCCAGGAGCCGTCGGGCCTGGTCCAGGTTCCGGTGCAGCACCAGGACCCGCTTGAGCAAGGCCGCGGCCCGTGCCAGGCGGCCCTGACGCAGGTGCTCCGCAGCCTCCTGCACCAGGGCGCGACACTCCTCGCCCCAGATCGCCTCGGCGTCGTGATCCTGCCTTCTGGCCGGGTCGCGAAGGACCTCGTAGGCCCGGCGGACCCGCGCGAAGCTCGAAGGGTCGCTCTCCGGCGGGTGCCGGCGCACCAGTCGGGCATAGGCCCGGCGGACCTCCTCGGGGCCGGCCGTGTCGGGGATGCCCAGGATCGCGTAGGGGTCCTCCATGACTCTAGGCTCCATCCAGGTCGAAGAGGAGATCGGTCAGCCGGTCTGCGGCCTTCTCGACGCGGGACTCGTCTCCGGAGGCCAGGGCCTCCTGCAGGGCCGCCGTGGCCTGGTGGACCTTCTTGCGGTCTTCGGGCCGCAACTCCGGGACCATCCGTTCGGCCTTGCGGATCAGGCCCTCGAAGCGGCTGGCCAGGGGGCTTCGGGACCACAGGTCGTCCACCTTGGCCTTGGACTCCGCAAAGGCCGCCGGGTCCAGGCTCCGCGCGCCGTCGCGGGAGGTCATCAGGGCGACCTCCTGGCCGGTGGTGGGGATCCGGGCCCGAAGCTGGATCAGCCCGTTCAGGTCGTAGGAGAAGTCGACCTCCAGCGGGTGGGGAACCCCCGTCTCGGAAACCGGGATGTCCTCGATCTCGGCCGAGAGGCCCGTGGCCAGGGCGTCGGTGACCCGTTTCGCCGTCCCTTCGTGATCCTGGTACAGGCAGAGTTGGACCTGGTTCTGCTCGGCGTGCAGGAGCGAATAGCTCTTGCTGACCTGGTAGGGGAGGGTGGTGTTGGGGTGGATCAGGGCATCGTAGAGGTCGCTGATCAAGTGGCGTCCGACGAACCCGACGACGTTCACCCCCAGTCCGAAGCTGGTCACGTCGGTCTTGATCAGGCCCTGATCGCTGGGAATCTCTCCGGCGATCAGGGCGGCTTCGATGGCGGCTCCCTGGGCCACGGCCAGGTCGGGGTCGACCTCGCGCCGGGGTTCCTGGCCCATGACCTCCGCCACCAGGGCGCGAACCGCCGGGACGTAGGTGGTGCCCCCCACCAGCAGCACCCGGCCGATCGAGCGCGCCTGGACCCCGGCCTTCTGGAGCGTCGTCTGCAGGCACTGGCGGGCCCGCTCCAGCAGCGGGCGGATCGCCTCCTCGAATTCCCGGCGCGTGACCTCGAATTCCAGGTCCAGGGGCCGGCCCGCCTCCACCGCGTAGTTGGGGCAGAAGGCCTGCACCGCGGGGTGCCGGGAGAGCTGGGTCTTGACCGATTCGGCCACCGAGCGCAGCTCTGCGCGGGCCCGCTCGGAGGCCTGAGCCTGCGGGTGTGCGAGCCGGAACCTCCGCTCCAGCAGGGCGGCCAGGGCCTGGTCGAAGTCCTTGCCGCCGAGCTGGGCGTCCCCGTAGCTGGCCTTGACCTCGAGGATGCCTTCCATCATCTCCAGGACCGTGACGTCCAGGGTGCCCCCGCCGAAGTCGAAGACCACCACCTGCCCCTCGGCGTGGGAGTTCCGCACGCCGAAAGCCAGGGCGGCGGCGGTGGGCTCGTTGATCATGCGCACCACCTCCAGCCCGGCCAGGCGGGCGGCGTCGTAGGTGGCCTTGCGCTCGGCCTCTCCGAAGTTGGCCGGAACCGAGAGGACGGCCTTGTGGATCGTCACTCCCAGGGCCTGCTCGGCGTTGCTCTTCAAGAGCCTCAGGATCTGCGCCGAGACCTCCTCGGGCCGGTAGGCCCTTCCCCCCAGGGGGATCTGCTCGCCGCTGCCCATCTTGCGCTTGACCTGCCGCGCGCCGCTGCCGGGCAGATCCACGTAGGCTCGGGCCGACTCGCCCACCAGAAGCCGACCCGAGCGGTCCACCGCCACGATGGAGGGGACCACGGGGCTGCGCCCGGGCGAGTCGGGGTCGGGCAGGACCAGCGGAGCCCCGTCCTGCCAGACGGCGATCTCCGAG